>CAYPGE010000281.1:0-12397 GCA_964409865.1 uncultured Pirellulaceae bacterium | reverse complement strand
AGGTGTACTCCTTCCACGGCTCTCGCGGAACGAAACGCTGGTACTCGAACAGCGATGTCCACGTGGCGGTGCTTTGCAGGGCGAGCGTCACCCCGCCGCGTTCGAGCCCGGACCCCTTGGCCCGCAGCGAGATGCGGTACCACTGGCCCGCTTCCACGGGAACGTCGAGTTGGGCCAGCATCACGCTGCCACGGTCCCGGTCGCCAAAGCCGGGACAGGTGATCCGCAGACACGGCTGAGGTGCACCCGTTGCGATAGGTTCCAGCACACACGTCGCTTGCTTCGCGTCGGTACTGAACTGCCAGTGATCCGGCATTCCGGCCGGATCACTGGCTTGACGGAAGTCGCCGTTGCGGACCACCGACTCGCGGGCCACGCCGCTGGCCGGCGTGGCGAAGCGGGCCAGCAGCGGCGCGTCGCCGCTGACGCCCATGTTGGCCAGCAGACGGGCCACCAGGAACGAAGCCCGGCGGTAGGTGCGGCGGACGTTGTACTGCTCGCTGGGCCAAGTGAAGGACCACGGGTCCGCGCCGGCCTCGAAACTCGGATTGGCAAACAGATCTTGACTGTCCCGCGCGGGGGCCTGTGCGTTGGGCCGCCCCGGAACGTATTTGCCCTCGTACATCCGGAACAGGTCAACGCGTAACCGGCCGCCCTCCTGCTCGCAGTGCAGGTAGGCTTGCCAGCCCTCCGGGAAAGGTTTCTCCACGGTGAACGTCATGTGCAGTTCGGTCCATGGGTCGGGGCCAACCTCGATGTCCTCGCCGCGCGCGGCCCGATCCCAGGGTCTGCCGGCCCGCTCCACCTCCAGACGCACGCGGACCGGTTCGCCGACGCTCTTGACAAAGGCGGCCAAAGTGTATGTCTTGCCGACCTGCCCGGCGTTCAGCTTCTGTCCGAACTGGGCGTAGGGGGCGGTGCCCATGGTCAGGAGCGCGGCGTGGTTGCCGTCGAGGGATTTTGATGCCTCGCTGGCGCTTCGGGTTTCGCTGGCCGTCGTCCCCTCGCTGGCGCTTCGGGCTTGTCTGGACGAGGGGCCAACGACGGTGAAGGACGGTGACGTGCCCTGCGCGCGGCTGACGTTCCAGGGCGCAAGCTGACAGAAGACGACGTTCATGCCCTCCGGCTGGGCCAGCACGCCGTTGCCGACGACACGGGCGCCGCCGGAGACGAGCGGCAGTTCGCGTGGGGCGCGGTTGTGGACGTCCGCTGGCCCCACTCCGGTCAGCAGAGAATCAGCGCCAAGCGGCTCGAAACAAGCGGCGATGTACTCCTGGCTCTTCGTCCGCACCGGCGACGGCAGGAACTGGTTCGCCTCTTGGGCATCCAGTTCCAGCCCAAGAATATGCCCCCCCGCCTTCAGAAATTGGGCCACGTCCGGAGCGCGCGGGGCCAGCGTCGGCCCAGCGCCAGGAGCGACGACAAGGACCTGATCAGCGGTCAACTTGCCGCCCTCATAGGGTTGGAGTGACACCCCGGCCGATTCGAAGTGCGTTTTGCCGCGCGGATCGCCCACATACACGGCCTGGCGGCGCGGGCCGGGTTTCCAGGATGACAGGTAACCAAGCAGATTCCGGACCACGTGGCGGGCCGCCGGATCGTCCTCCGTGCGCCCCGTCACATCCAGCTGGCAGAACAACACCATGCCGCGGCCTTCGCGGTATTCCATCAGTGGGCTGTATTGGAGGCTGAAACCGCCCTCGACGATCGGCAGGAAGTCGCCGCGGGCGGGCTTTTCGATCAGCACGGAAGCCACGTTGCCGCGATTGCCGCAGCGCCACAGCCGGGGAACTTCGAGACCGCACCAACGCACCGTCGGCGCGCCGTTGTAGCGGTCGCTCGGTTCGCACGCCAGACGCGGCGGGAGGATCGTCGCCTCGCCCCGCCAGTCGCGCAGATGATCGTCGTCAAGTCCACTCAGGACGGGATGATCGGAGATCCGCCGGAAGACGTTCCGCAGGCCGTACTCGTGGACGCGGAACCCCAATCGCTTTTCCAGGGCCTCCGACGTCTGCTCGAAGACCAGCACCCTGAGTCCGTCCGGAACGCGGCGAATGTCGGGCGCCGGCCCGTCCGCGGTCAACGCTGCCTTGCCGATGATCAGCAAGTCGTAACCGGATAGATCGGCATTGGCTTCCACGCCTTGGCAGTGCACGCCCAGCGACTCCAAGAGCTTGCCCGTCTGGCCCTGCGGATCGAACAGCGCGATCTTGGCGGCCGATTCGCAGGCGGCGACCGGCGGCAACACATGGATGTTGAACTGGTCTTTTTGCGTCTCGACATCTTCCCCGGTTCCGTTCGAAACCGTTCGGAAACGGGCCGTCATGGTCAGTTCGTAGGAGCCCGGCGGCAGGTTCTTCGGCACAGGCGCGCACAGCGGAATCCGCGCCTGCTGCCCCGTCTCGACACGAACCTCTTGCGTATCTCCAACCGGCTGCGGCAGGGCCAAGGACCATGACCAGGCGCAGGTCATCGGCAGGCGGGAATTATTGATCACAACGATCTGCTTTTCGACCGTCTCGCCCGGCAAGAAATTGTGGTCCTGGCTCGTGAATCGCGCGGGCTTGCCCGCCAGGTAGGCCAGCAGCGGCCGGTTGTTCCGGTACATGGCCTCGGCGCCCGGCGTGGCAACCCAGTCGCTCGGCTCATAAGCCAAGTCCATGCGTTCGTACCGTTCTTCGAGGTAATCGGGGCTGAAACCCGGCCGCTGCAGGCGCTCCCAGTCGGTCGTCAACTCGACCCGGCGGTTCCGGTCCAGGCCGGGACGCAGCTTCCACAGCACGTGATGCTCCCACGGCGAGATGGCCGACACGCCCCACGTGCGGAAAGCGCGCCAGTTGTCGGTCAGGTACTTGGCCAGCACGGGGTAGCGTTCGTCAAAGTCGGACGAACCCAGCTGATGCGGATAATCCCAACGGTGCCACAAGCTGCCGCTGCGAAATCGCCCGGCTTCCCAGCGGATGTTGCGTTTTTCCTGGTCGCTGATCCGAAACGCAGCGTCGCCCAGGAACTGAGCGTTCCATTCCGCGAGGCAAAAGTCCCAGGGGACGACGGCACTCCCGAATTCCCGATGGCCTTTGTACCAGCCGCGATACATGGCCCAGTCCCACATGAACGGCGCTCCGTATTCGCACGTAAAGAAGGGCTTGACGCCCTGCGTCGCCCAGTGCTCGAACCAATCGGAAAGCTCCTGGATCGGGACGAAATTGGGGTAGAAGTTGCTCGTGTGCATCGAACTCAGATTGCCCGACGAGTGATGATAGACGATGCGGCCGGGATCCAGACGCTGGATAATCGCCTCGGCCCGCAGGGCTCGGCGGACGTTGTTCATCGCCCACGGGCTGCGCTCGTCGTAGATGCCGTCGATCAAGTCCGGGTTCATGTCCTCGTTGTAGCCCGTGGCGTTGTGGCTGGTGGAGTACATCACGACCGAGGGGTGAGGCTGCGCCACGCGCACGTAGAACTCCGCATGCCGTGCGTAATCGTTCGTCTGGCCGGCATCCGGCGTCTGCCAGTCGTAATCGCCAAAGTGGGGCTGCGACAGGGAGACCAGCATCCCCACGTCGTCGGCCGCCCGCAGGATTTCGGCAAAGCTGAGGTGGGCTCCCGGTTGGCAGCTGTAGTTGTGGGTATAGACGAAGTTGATGCCGAAACTCTGGAGTCGCTTGAGGCTCTCCCGCGCCCCGTCGTACGAGGCCAACGCAGCGCCGATCTGGGCGTTGTCCAGCGGCACCGCACTCAGGAAAATGCGGCTGCCGTTCAGGTAGAAGTCTCGGCCATCGATCCAGAACTCGCGGAACCCGAACCGCACGGGACTGGTCACGTCCAGCACCTGGCCGCTGGCGTCAAGCAGCGAGAGGGCGTACTGGTACATATTCTGCGGCGTGTGCGTGTCCCACAACTTCTCCGGCAGCCACTTCTCGGTCAGCGCGATGCGGCCGTCGCGCAGGTCGCTGGCACGGAACGGCTTGCTCGTGAACGTCTTGACCTCTTGGCCCTTGTCGCTCACCTGGGCGCGCAGCGTGTACGGCGCGTCCGGCGCAAGATCCTGCAGCGCGGCCTCGAACGTGATCTGACCCTTGCGCACCGAGGTGTCGACCTTGGTATCCGCGACGTGCGCGCCGGCGGGGGTGGCGGTCAGGTACACGTCGCCGCACAGCCCGCGCCGAGCTACGGAACCTCGCACTTCGCGAGCTGCGTTGCTGTCGTTGTAGGACAGTCGGACGCCTTTCAGAGGCATGGCCACCACCAGTGCGCTCAGCACGTGCGTGGCTCCGGGACGGCACACCGCCGTGAGATCCAATTCGCCTGCCGGGAAGCGCATCTCGCCGACTCGCTTCCCGTCCAGATACACCAGCGCATACGAGTTCAAGTACTCCGCCTGGACCGCGATGCGGCGCCCGGTCCATCCGTCTGGGATCGTAATCTGGCGTTGATACCAGGCCGCCGTGACGCCGGAAAAGTGCTCGTCTTTCCAGCTTGGATGCGGATGCACCGTCTGGAAGTCCTTTTGCATGTAGTCGGTAATCCCCGGCCAGGCTGCGGGGACCTTGAAGTACCCCCAGTCGCCGGCCGGGACGCGGTCGCTCGCTGCGTCCGCCGGCTGCCACTGCCAGAGGCCGTTGATGCAAACCCGTTCGCGCGTCGGCGTCGTCGCGCGATCGGCTTTGGCCAGATCCCAGACCGCTTTGACGCCCTCAGGCAAACTTGCGGCGACCTGTGCCTTACAAACCGACTGGACCAGCCAAATCGCGGAAACGATGACAACCACCGTCCAGACTCGACAGTGCCCGTTCATGACGTGTTCTCCCGTGACTGTTCGCGTCGTCTTGCCTCTCCCGCTGGTCAGCCGGCCAGCAATTTGCGCAGCACCGTTTGCAGGATGCCGCCGTTGCGGTAGTAGTCCATCTCGACCGGCGTGTCGATGCGGACGCGAGCGGCGAACGTCTTGACAGAACCGTCCGGGGCGCGGGCCGTGACGTGGATCGTCGAGCGTGGCTGGAGGCGATCGTCCAATCCTTCGATGGTGTATTCCTCTTCGCCGGTCAATCGGAGCGACTGCCACGTTTCTCCCTGCTGGAATTCCAGCGGCAGTACGCCCATGCCCACCAGGTTGCTGCGGTGAATCCGCTCGTAGCTGGCCGCGATCACCGCCCGCACGCCCAGCAGGAACGTGCCCTTGGCCGCCCAATCGCGGCTGCTGCCCGTACCGTATTCGGCGCCGGCCAGGATCACCAGCGGCGTGCCCTCTTGGCGGTACTTCATCGCCGCGTCGTAAATCGCCAGCAGTTCGCCGTCCGGCAGGTGCCGCGTCCAGCCGCCTTCCTTGCCGCCGGCCAGCTGGTTGCGAATCCGGATATTGGCGAACGTGCCGCGGATCATCACGCGGTCGTTGCCGCGGCGAGCGCCGTAGCTGTTGAAGTCCGCCGGCTGGACGCCGTGGTCAATCAGGAACCGGCCGGCCGGGCTGTCTTTGCCGATCGAACCGGCGGGCGAGATGTGGTCGGTGGTCACCGAGTCGCCCAGCACCGCCAGCACGCGGGCGTTTTGGAGGGGCTGAATGGGCCGCACCTGCGTGGTTAACCCTGCCAAAAACGGCGGCTCCTGAATGTACGTGCTCGACTCGTCCCAGGCGTACAAGTCGCCTTCGTTCACGGGAATCTTGTTCCACAATTCGTTGCACTCGAACGCGTTGCCGTAGCGGGCCTGGAACATCTCCGGATCGATCGCCTGGGCGACGGTCGCCTGGATCTCGTCACGCGTCGGCCAGATGTCTTGCAGAAACACGTCGAGGCCGCCGCGATCCTGGCCGATCGGTTCGGTCGTCAGGTCGATGTCGGTTGACCCGGCCAAGGCATAGGCCACAACCAGCGGCGGGCTGGCCAAGTAGTTGGCTTTGACCAGCGGATTGACGCGGCCTTCAAAATTGCGGTTGCCGCTCAAGACCGCGGCGGCCACCAGATCGCCCTGGGTCACCGCGTTGGCCACGGGTTCCGGCAGCGGACCGCTGTTGCCGATGCACGTGGTGCAGCCGTAGCCGACGATGTGGAAGCCCAGTTGCCGCAGCGGATCGATCAGCCCGGACTTTTCCAGGTAATCCTGGACCACGCGCGAGCCCGGCGCGAGGCTGGTCTTGACGTACGGCTTGACCTTCAACCCGCGGGCCACCGCTTTCTTGGCCAACAGCCCCGCCGCCAGCATCACCGACGGATTGCTGGTGTTGGTGCAACTGGTGATGGCCGCGATCACGACAGCGCCGTGGCTGATTTCCACGGTGCGGCCGTTGTCCACCACCGTGGCCGTGCGGCCGAGCGATTCGTCGGCAAGCGCAAATCCGCGTTGATTCAACGGGGCTCGCAGCGCCGCCGCGAACGACGACTTGACCTGCGCCAGCGGCACGCGGTCCTGTGGCCGCTTGGGGCCCGCCAGGCACGGCTCGACCGTGCCCAGGTCCAGCGCAAGCGTCTTGGTGTACTTCGGTGCCGGCGCGCCGTCGGTGCGGAACAGCCCCTGTTCCTTCGTGTACCGCTCGACCAGCCGTACCTCCTGCTCGGTACGGCCCGTACGCCGCAGGTAGTTCAGCGTCTCGACGTCGACGGGAAAGAAGCCCATCGTGGCCCCGTATTCCGGCGCCATGTTGGCAATCGTGGCTCGATCCGCCAACGACATCGACGACACGCCTGAACCGTAAAACTCGACGAACTTGCCTACCACGCCCTGTTTCCGCAGAATCTCCGTGACCGTCAGGACCAGGTCCGTCGCGGTCGCGCCGGGCGCAAGTTGGCCCGTGAGTTCCATGCCCACGACTTCGGGCATCAGCATGTACAGCGGCTGACCCAGCATGACCGCTTCGGCCTCGATGCCCCCCACGCCCCAGCCGACGACGCCCAGGCCGTTGATCATCGTGGTGTGGCTGTCCGTGCCGACCAGCGTGTCCGGGAAAGCCACGGTTCCCTGCCGGTCGCGTCCCAGGAACACCGCCTTGGCCAGGAATTCCAGATTGACCTGGTGTACGATGCCCACGTTCGGCGGCACGGCACGGAAGTTCTGGAACGATCGCTGTCCCCAGCGCAGGAATTCGTACCGCTCCCGATTCCGCTCGAATTCCCGCTCCACATTCGCCTGCAGCGCACGGTCGCTGCCGAAGAAGTCGACTTGGACGGAATGGTCGATCACCAAGTCGACCGGGATCAGCGGATTGATCTTTTTCGGATCGCCGCCCAGCCGCCGCATGGCGCTGCGCATCGCGGCCAGATCCACGACGGCCGGGACGCCGGTAAAGTCCTGCAGCACGACGCGGGCCGGCTTGAACGGGATCTCGATTTCCGCTACGGCCTCCGCTTGCCAAGCCGCCAGATTCTTGACATCTTCCTCCGTCACCTCGTAGCCGTCGCAGGTCCGCAAGACTGCTTCCAGCAGCACGCGAATCGAGTAGGGCAGATGGCTGATCTGGCCCAATCCGAGTTGTTCCAACTTGGCCAGCCGATAGATCCCAGCCGGGCCGGCGCCGGTTTCAAACGTGTCACGGGCTCCAAACGGGTCGAAGGTCTTGGTGGTGGTCGTGTCGGTCATCGAAGTCCCAAATCGTTCTGATGAAGCTGTGATTCGTGCAACTTGGAAGATTGTACGCGATGTCTTGGATTACGCCAAGAAGTCGAGGCCCGTGCGGGTAACTTGGTTCATCAGCAACACTAACCCCACGGATGGCATGGCAATACCACGGATAGGAAAAGGGTGTTGGTCTTCATCCGTGGTCTTGCCATGCCATCCGTGGGCAGCTTTCGCGAAAACCTATCGCAGGGGCGACTTGCCCAACAACCGGCGGAGCAGGCCGATTTGGCCGGCGTGCAGCATTTCGTGGTGCGAACAGAAAAATAATGCGCCCAGCTTGGTCGGCGTGACCGCAAAGGGTTCGTCGATCGGCTCGGCCAGTTGCTGCTCGGTGCAGGCGGCGAGTTCCTTCGCCGCTTGCTGATGCACGCGGTCCAGCACGCTGCGGAGTTCAGCGGGCGTCGGATTGTTGGCCGGCTCCGGGTCGGGCTGCGAACCTTTGCTGAATTGCTTGCGGAACTTGCTGGACATCAGATCCAGATCTTCGGGCTGCCGGCCACGGATGCGGAACAGGCACAGTCCGTATTCGGCCATCGCCAGGTGTCCGATCTGCCAGGCGATGTGCGTATCCGCTTCGGTCGGCCGCCGAAACCAATCTTCGGCCGTCAGTCCGTCCAACAAACTCAACGTGTAACCGCGAGCGAATTCGATCTGTCGAATCGCCAGCAGCAAGCTGTTCGCGTCCATCCATTTTCCTTTCGAGAGATACCTGTCCGGATTCTTCGTGGCGTAAGCTTCCAGCTTGCGGTAGATCGTGGCCTCGCAAGCTGGAAGCGTACGCCACTTTTTTCTCGAACGGTGCCTACACCGTCTCCGGCACCACGTACGGCTCGCGGTACGAAGGTTTCACCAGCCGATTCGCTTCGTCGTCGCCCACGAACCGTTCCGTCTGCGGATCGAACGTCAGCGTCCGGCCCACGGTCGCGGAGATGTTGGCCAAGTGGCAAATCGCAGATGACAGGTGGCCCTGCTCGATTTCCGCGTACAGGTCCTCGCGTTTGCGGCTGCGCACGGCGGCGATCCAGTTGGCAAAATGCGGCGTGTCCATCATCGGCTCGCCGGCCTCCTGGGCGCTCGGACCGCGCTCCCGCTTGTGGCCCAGGAACGTGTGGTAGCTGGAGTAGTCCGGAAAGATCATGTAGCCCTCGGTGCCGTAGAAAATCACGCCCACGACGTTTTGATGATCGACGAACGGGTAGGTGGTTCCCATCCCAGCTTCGTCGTTGGTGTATCCGTCCCGCGTCTCGAACGTCACCATCACTTCGCCGCCCCCGTACTGGCACGAGAACGTCAGGTTCGTAAAGGTGTCTTCGTCGCTGCCGGGATGGAACAAGTTCATCGCGCCCATCGCTTGGACCTTGACCGGGTGCGTGTCGATTCCCAAGCCCCACCGCAGAATATCGAGTTCGTGGACCCCTTGGTCGCCCGTTTGGCCGCTGCCGTAGTCTTTCAGGAACCGCCAGCGGTAGATCGCCAGTTGATTGTACGGTTTCTGCGCCGTGGGGCCGAGCCACAGGTCCCAGTTCAGTTCCGGCGGCGTGGGGCCGAATTGGTTCTTGCCGCCCGCTTTGACCTTGTAGGCGATCGCACGGGCCATGTAGATGCGGCCGATCGCGCCTTCGCGCAGCTTCTGGATGCCTTCGCGGATGTTGGGGCTCGACCGGCACTGCGTCCCGTGCTGAACGATGCGGTTGTACTTGCGAGCCGCCGCGACCATCTGGCGGCCCTCGAAGATATTGTGCGAGCCGGGCTTTTCGCAGTACACGTCCTTGCCGGCCTGGCAAGCCCAGATCGTCTGCAGCGCGTGCCAATGGTCCGGCGTGGCGATGGCCACCGCGTCGATCGACTTGTCGTCCAGCAGCGTGCGCGGGTCCGCCGCCGTCAGCGGACGTTTGCCGGCGAACTTCTCCTGCTCGACGGCCGTCGCGTTCAGCCGCCGCTGGTCGCAATCGCTCAAAGCGACAATCTCAACGTTCTCTTTGGCCAACTCCCGCAGGGCCCCACAGTGACACACGCGCCCGCGGCCCCCCAGTCCAATCACGGCCACACGGAGCCGATCGTTGGCGCTCTGCTGCGAACGGGCCATGGCCGGCGCGGCAAACACGGCCGCACTGGCCGCCGCCGATGACTTTAGAAAAGTCCTGCGGGTGGACGATTTCATCACGAGTCTCCTACGTTGGACAGGGTTGTTCGATCAGGTAAAGAGAGCGGACAGAAAAATGAAGTGACAGAAAAATGAAGATCTCTGGCTACTCTGCTTTCTTTCCTCGTTTTTCTGTCACTCCATCTTTCTGTCAGCTCCTCGTCCGCCATGTCTCCGTGCTATGCCGCGGCCGGTTTGAAATGTCCGCTCATTGTCGTCTTTCGCTCCGCGAAAGAACGCCCTTTCGCGGAGCGAAAGGCGACTATCCAAACCGCCTGCGGCATAGCCTCACCGCGGGCTACGCCGAGAACCGGTCGCCGACGGCCACGGCGTGCCCGCGAAGGAATTCGTCGATGGCCATCGGCCGTTTGCCGGCCGGTTGAACTCGGTCCAGCGACAACAGGCCGTCGCCGGTGGCGACGAGCAGTCGCGATTTATCCGACAGCACGACATCGCCAGGCTGGCCGCTGCGTTCCGTATCGGCGGCCACCGAGGCGTGATCCAGGATCAGACGCATGGCTTCACCCTGCGCTCGCCGCCACGTCGAAAACGTACCGGGCCACGGTTTCAAGGCCCGGACTTGATTCGAAATTTGCCGGGCGGATCGAGTCCAATCGACGTCGCCGTCGGTCTTCTTCAGTCGCGGGGCCTTGGTCGCGGCCGCAGGGTCCTGGGGCGCGCCCAGCAACGATTGGCCGTCCCACCGCGCGATCATTCCGAGCGCTTCGTGGACTGCATCCACACCGATCTGCGACAGCCGCTGCTCCAATTGGACCGCATCTTCGTCGGGACCGATCGGGGTCCGGCGCTGCACGAGGCAAGGCCCGCTGTCCAGCCGCGCGGTCATGTGGATCACGGTCACGCCCGTTTCCGCGTCGCCGTGGTAGATCGCCCAGTTGATCGGAGCCGCACCGCGGTACTTGGGCAGCAGCGAAGCGTGCAGGTTGATGCCGCCCAGCGGCGAGATCGCCAGCGTGTCCGCCTTCAGAATCTGTCCGTAGTCACAAGCGACCAACAATTGGAAATCAAGCGCCGTCAACGCCCGGCGAGATTCCTCCGCGTTGATATCATCCGGCTCCAAAATCCGCACGCCGCGTTGGGCGGCCAAGTCGCGCATGGGGGCCAGCTGCGACTTGACGCGGCCCTTGGGCGGCGGCACGGGCCGCGCGACCAGAGCGACCACTTCATGCTCCGAATCCAACAGCGACGCAAACGTCGGAACCGCAAACGGTCCGGTGCCCATCATCAACAGACGCATGGCCAACTCCCGCTCGATGACGACTTTACACGCGGTTCTCCGCGCCCAACATGCGGATCTTGTCGGCGACCGCAGCGGCCAAGTGCTGCCGGATCGGGGCGAACATTTCCAAGGGCAGCGGGTCGATCCGATCCATCGTGGCGACCGACTCTTTCATGCCGTTGAACATGGCGATCCGCATGTCGGCGTACAAGTTCAGTTTGCAGATCCCGTTCCGCACCGCTTCCTGGATCTGGTCCACCGGCGTTCCCGAACCGCCGTGCAGCACCAGCGGCACGGCGCTGGCCGCGTTCAGTTGTTTCAGCCGTTCGATGTTCAGGTTGGGCAGCGACCGGTACACGCCGTGCGACGTGCCGATGGACACGGCCAGCGCGTCGACCCCCGTGCGCTCGACGAACTGCGTCACCTGGTCCGGATCGGTCAGCACGTTCTCCGCGCAGACTTCGTCCCGCAGGTCCATGCCGCCCACCAGGCCGAGTTCCGCTTCGACGCTCGCGCCCAGCGGCTTGGCCATCTCGACGGCGGCACGCGTGATGCGGACGTTTTCCTCGAAGGGCAACGCAGAGCCGTCGATCATCACGGACGAGAATCCGAGGTCCAGACCTCTGCGGATCGACTCCAGGCTGCCGGCATGGTCCAGGTGCAGCACGATCGGCAGCCGATGATGATCGGCCACGGCCCGGACCAGCCCCGATTGGTAGATCCAGCCGTTGCCATCGTGGGAATTCAAGTCCAATTCCAGGGCCATCAGAATCACCGGCGCCCGCAGGTCCTCGGACGTCTCCAAAATGGTCCGGGCCATGATGTCTTCACTAAAGTCGAACGCGGGCACGGCATAGCCGTTGGCCCGGGCGTCGCCTAACACTTCACGCAAGGTTACCAGCATAGAGAATCACGCTTTCGGGTTGAAATCAGGTGATGGGAGGGATGAAGGTCATGGGACGTATGATTTCTCCGGTCTGCACAGATGGCATCAGCGCATCAGCATGCCTCCAGTTACGTCGACCGTGGTGCCCGTCATGTACTTGGCCCGGTCGGAGGCGAGAAATACGACCACGTCGGCGACTTCGGATGCATCCGCCACGCGGCCCAGCGGGATGCGTTCCAGGTACCGTTGCTCGTTGGCCGCCAGCGCGTCGCGGGCCATGTCGGTGCGCATCATGCCGGGGGCCACGAGGTTCACGTAAATCCCGTGCGGGGCCACTTCGCGGGCCAGCGAGATGCTGAAGCTGACCAAACCGGCTTTGGACGCTGCGTAATGCGCGTGCCCGGTGGTCGCGCCGTGAAAGGCCGCCTGCGACGTGATATTCACGATCCTGCCGGAACGTTTCGCCGCCAGCCAGCGGCGGACGGCTTCGCGGCAAGTCAGAAACGCGCCCACGAGG
>CAYPGE010000280.1:0-12497 GCA_964409865.1 uncultured Pirellulaceae bacterium | reverse complement strand
TGTTGATGGCAAGCTGGAAGCTTACCCCACTTTTTAGTCTGGACGACGCACTAGTGCATCTCCCGGCCGCCGGTAACGTTGATCGCCTGGCCGGTCATGTAGTCGGCTCGAGTCGAGGCCAGGAAACACGTCAGATTCACGACATCGTCGATGCGAGCCAAGCGGCCCAACGGCACTTTGGACGTAAACTTTTTGACCACCTCCGGCATGGGCAGCTTGAGGTTCTGTACATAGTCAGCCGAAACGTTGCTCCACACGCCCGTGTCTTCCGTGATTCCCGGACACACGCAATTGACGCGAATCGTGGGGGCCAACTCGAAGGCCAGCGCCTGGGTGAACCCGATGACGGCTGCTTTGGCCGCCGAGTAGGCGCTCATCAACGCCGAGCCGGTCTTGCCGGACTTGCTGGAAAAATTCACGATGCTGCCGCGCCCGGATCGCTTCATCAGCGGCACGACTTCCTTGGTGAACAAGAACGTGCCGCGGCAGTTGACGGCAAAGACCGACTCCCAGTTTTCCAGCGACATCTCCTCGACCGGACCGCCTTTGCCCACCAGGCCCGCCACGTTGATCAACACGTCGATGCGATTGTTCGGGGCCGCCAAGGCCGCTTGCACGACGCGCCGCACCTGAACCTGGTCCGTCACGTCCGCGGCCAGGCCGCGGCAGTTGGGCCCCAGTTCAGCGCAAATGGCATCCAGGCGAGCCTGGTCCAGGTCGCTGATAAACACCCTGGCACCCTCTTGGACCAATCGCATCGCAATCGCTTTGCCGATCGCTCCGGCAGCGCCGGTGACCAAGGCAACCTGGTTCTCAAACTCCATGATTTCGTCCACCTCCTCGTCACTGAGTTCATGGCTGCCGCGAGGCAAACCGTCAACGTCCCAAGGGATCCATTCCCCATACCTCGCCGACACATCGGTACGCGTCCTCGCGGGACTCGCTGGGGAATTCGTGGCCAGCGGGTGATTATTGTTGCGTGTCGTCTGATCGGCGTCTACAGACTCTGCACGGAAAACAGGACTGGCTCCGAGGGGGGGCGGCCGAGCAGCAGAAGCGGCTCGGACAAGGGGACCTCCCATAGCATTTCCTCCTGAAACGGGGTAAGCTCGACCTTGATTTCCACGCGAAGGAGCCATCCATGAACAGATCAAGCCTGGTGTCGTTCCTGGCCTTGTGGTTCGCTGGCGCCAGTCCGTCGCACGCAGTCGATTATCCCGGACCGCCGCCCGGCACTGCGCAAGCGACTTGTTCGGCCACGGAAGCGACGCTGGAAAACGGCGCCATCGCCATGCGTTGGACATTCGCGGACGGGCGACTGAAACCCAGCCGGTTGACGCACAAGCAGTCCTCGACCAGCCTTTCGCTTGCGGACCACGAGTGCTTTTGCTGCCAGATTGCCGACGCGCCGGACCCGCGGCCCCGCACGCTCCACGCCTCCAAGTTGAAATTTGCCGCGCCGCCCGCGATCAAGCAACTCCATCCGGAACCGGATGCCGCCCGGCTCAGCGAACGTTTCGGCGGCTGGGAACTGTCGGCCCGCTTGACGTCGGCGGCGTCTGAACTGGACGTGCTTTGGCGCGCCGTGCTGCGCGACGGCGCGAACTACATCCGCCAGGAGGTGTCGCTCTGCGCTGCGGGCGAGTCTTTGGAGTTGAGCGAACTGGTCTTGCTGGAACTCGCCGGCCCCGCCGCCGAAACGATCGGAAGCGTGGACGGATCGCCCGTGGTGGCGGGCAACGTGTTCGCGGCCTGCGAGCATCCCATGTCCCGAAACCAGGTGCTGCCGGCCGCCGGCGACACGCGCCTGGTGCGTTGCAGTTATCCGTATCACGTCGCACTGCAGTCCGGGCGCCCGGTGGCGTTCAGCGGCGTGATCGGCGTGGTGCCCGAAGGCCAGTTGCGGCGCGGATTTTTGCACTATTTGGAACGCGAACGGTCGCAGCCGTATCGCACCTTCCTGCACTACAACTGCGGCTACGAGGTGGGTGCCAGGTTCTGGCAACTGCGGCGCTATGGCACGCCGGAGGAATTCGAGAGCTTCGTCGGCCAGCAAGAGCAAATGTGGCTGGACCGGATCGCCGTCTTCGGACGCGAACTGGTGGAAAAACGTGGCGTGGTGCTGGATTCGTTCGTCCACGATCACGCCTGGGACGACACGGAGCTGGTATGGCAGTTCCACAAGGGGTTTCCGCAAGGGCTGGCCAACGTGCGCCAGGCGGCCGAGAAATACCGTTCTGCCGTGGGCATCTGGTTCTCGCCCTGGGGCGGCTACTCGGGCCGGGCGCGGCGGGTCGAGGCGGGGCAGCGGCAGGGCTTCGAGACCAGCAAGCTGGGCCTTTCGTTGGCCGGGCCGCGCTACGCCACGCGCTTTCGCCATGCCTGCCTGGGCATGGTCCGCGACTACGGCGTGAACTACTTCAAATTCGACGGTTTTGCCGCTGGCAATAGCTTGGCGGGCGCGGGTGCGTATCCGGGCGACGTCGAGGCCTTGCTGGGCATCTGCGACGACTTGCGCCGGCTCAAGCCCGGTGTGTTCCTGAATCCCACCACCGGCACGTGGCCGTCGCCGTTCTGGCTGCTGTGGGCCGATGCCATTTGGCGTCAGGAAAGCGACGCAGGGTTTCTCGGCCAAGGCTCGGATCGCCAGCAGTGGCTCACCTATCGCGACAACGCCACCTACCACGCCACGGTCCAACGCGGTCCGCTCTGCCCGATCAGCTCGCTGATGCTGCACGGGATCATGATCCACAAGATGGCGTTCCAGAATCCCTATGACCCGAAAAGCCGCGGCGTCAGCCGTGAGCCGGCCGACGTGCTGGCCGAGATCCGCTCTTACTTCGCAACCGGAACCTGCATGCAAGAGTTGCACATCGACCCGGCGCTGATGACCGACGCGTTTTGGGACGTCCTGGCCGAAGCCGCGAACTGGTCGCGAGCCAATGCGGACGTGTTGGCCGACACCCACTGGATCGGCGGCGATCCGGCCCAGGGCGAGGTCTATGGCTGGGCGTCGTGGGCCAAGCGAAAGGGCATCCTGTCTTTGCGCAACCCGTGCGACCAGCCCGCCACGATCGCGATTGACATCGCCAAAGCCTTCGAGCTACCTGCGGGAGGGGCGCAGTCCTATTCGTTCCGCAGCCCCTGGAAGCAAGATGCCGCCGTGCTGCCTCTCCGACTCATGGCCGGCCGGCACCACGCCTTCGAGTTGAAACCGTTCGAAGTCCAGACGTTTGACGCCACACCGGAGTCTTGAGGGGGGCCAGAACCGGCCACGCCAAGGAAAGCGGGAACTCCGGGCAAGGCTTCGCCGGACGGTCGAGGGTGGCTTTACCGGCGGGCTTCGGTTGGTTAAACTGAGAGCGAAAGCACAAGCCGCCGTTAGAGACTTGAACGATTTGACAAGGCTGTTGGAGAGGTGGCTGAGTGGTCGAAAGCGCCGGTTTGCTAAATCGGTGTAGGGTTCACACCCTACCGCAGGTTCGAATCCTGTCCTCTCCGCTTTGAGTTCCCGCCCATCACGCTAAGTTGTTTACCAGAAGCAACTTAGCGTTTTTTCTGCGCCGGCAAAATGCCTCCCTGGTGCACAATTGGTGCACAAATCGTGCACCAGGGAGTGCAACTCATGGCTGGTTCTCGACGGCGCAAGCCCCGCCGCAAACGGGTCGGGCGGGTCTCTCTGTACCACCATCACGGCGCCTGGTGGGTCTATTACCGCGACGGTCAGCAGCAGGTCCGACGCCGCATCGGCGAAGACGAGGCCCTCGCGGATCAGGTGGCAGCGCAGGTCAACGCCCAATTGGCGTCCGCGGCGCCTACCATGTTTTCTTTCACGCCGCTGACGGTGTCCGAGTTGTGTCGGCGGTTCTTGGATGACCACGAGCATGTCCAACGTTCGTCGCTGGCCACCATCCGACGCTACCGGGCGGCGTTGCAGCATCTGGAGCAATTCGCCACCAAGACTGGCAGCAATACTCCGGCCCATGATATCCAGGCCGATCAGTTTGCCCGGTTCCTGCGGTCCAGCAAGGTCACGCCGAACGGTCACCCGCACACCAAGCGACGTGCGTTGCGGGACAAGGGCGTCCGGTTCATCTTGGAGACCTGTCGTTCGCTGTACGGCTACGCGGCCAAGAAGCGGCACCTGCCGCCGTACGGGGAGAACCCCTTTGCCGGGCTTGGCGGTAAGCGATTCCACATCGAAGACGCGAAGCCGATCTTCGTTTTCGATGCCGACACTGAAATCGCCTTCCTCAACGCCGCGGACGACTGGGCATTTCAGATTCATTTCACTTTGGCGAAAACCGGCCTCCGCCCCGGCGAACTGATCCATTTGCTAATCGAAGACCTGGACCTCGAAAGCGGCTGGATGCAGGTCCGAGAGAAGCCGGAACTCAGCTGGCGGATCAAGTCACGCCGCGAACGGGCAGTTCCCCTGATTGACGAACTGGTGGCCGTTTTGCGGCGCGTCGTCGGCCAGCGGACAAGTGGAGTCGTCTTTCAGCGTGACCTGTTCGAGTCCGGCCGTGGCTCGCTCGCTACGTCAAACCGCGCGGGGCTCGCTCGGGCCGTCACGCAGCGGATCGAGAAGGCCGAGCGGGAGACGGAGCAGACCTTGTCTCGCGAGGCTCGGGCCAAGATTGCCGGAACGGTGTGGCGGGACGCCGGCGCAGTTAAGGCCGACCAGATCCGACTGTCGTTCATCCGCACCGCGCGGGCTGCCGGTTTGCTGGAGGCCACCTGTCCGAAGAGTTGGCGGCACAGTTTCGCCACCCTGCTGCAGGACGCCAATGTTGATCCGCTGATCCGGCAGATCACCTTGGGCCACACGCCGGTGGGTTCGATCGAGGGTGCCTTGGGCATGACGACGCTGTACACGCATACCCGCCCAGAGACTCAACGGCGGGAGGTGCTCCGAGCCCTCCGGCTGTGGCCTCGGTCGCTAGAACTGGGTCAGCAATTCGCGAACCGCACGGACTGTTGAACCCGCGGCGGATGCCGTGTGCGGTCAGGAGGGATTGATCTAAGGAGGGACGACATGAGCAAGGATGACAACGGCGAGAAATGTTTCGGAGCGAAACATTTCTCGCCGGACGAGCCCGACGACACGTGGTCAATCGAGAAACTGGGCGAACATGCTCGTCGACAACACGAAGTCATCGTGCGGGGCGAGCGGGACTTGGCCCCTGCCTACTGGGAACTGGGCCGTGCCTTGCAGATCGCGCGGAGACAACTCCGACGCGGCCAGTGGGGACAGTTCCTGGCTGCACACGGCATTCATCGCGTTCGCGCGTGCCGTGCGCGGGCGATTTTCCGAAGCCACCCAACATTAAAGGCAGTTGCCGAACTCACGGTGGAGGAAGCCTACGAAGCCCGCGCCACGCGTCAGTTTCATCGTCGCCGAACGAAAGACGAGTCAACGGTTCAGGAGGACCGGTCGGACCCTCGGCTGCCCCGAGAGAAGACCGAAGCCGACCTGCAGGCCTACTTGGCCAATGTGCAGCGGGGAGCGGACGAGCTGGTGGACGTGGCGGCGTTCCTGGAACGCGACTGCCGGGCGGCGCTGTTCCAGGCGTATCGCGCGGCGTTAGAGCGGCTGCGGTTCCTCGGCCGGATGCTTGGCGCCGAAGAAGAGCCGCGAGCCCGTAACGCCCCCACAGAGAGCCGGCAGGATACAGGAGAACCAGAGAAGACATGACGCGATCGATCTTGGCCACTGGTGCCATCCCAAGTGGAGGCCGGAGGGAAACAGATCCTGGAAACTTTCCCTTCGTTGGGCCCTGAGGGATCGTCAGAATCGAGGCAAGATGAAGGCATGTTCTAGCGCTGATTGCAGGGAGGTGCATCACAATGTACAAGCCACAGACCCCAAAGGACCCAAACGGGGTATTCCGGACGCTCGTATTGGGCCGTGTTTCGACGCCCCACCAGCAGGAGACGAACATCGAGGCGTCGTATGATTATGTCACGCCCATGTTGAAGCAGATCTACGATGGGCCGATGGAAATTAAGTACCTCGGCGAGCAAGGCAGCGGAATGCTGACCGAGCGAGCAACGATTATGGAGGCCGTCGCCGAACTCGAGACGGGGCAGTGGGATCTCGTGATCATGGAGGATATTTCCAAAGCCTACCGCAATGCGCGGTGGCAGTTGGCGTTTATCCAGGACGCCGTCGACCTCGGGGTTCGCGTAATTGCCCCGGGGGATGGATTGGACACCTTCGAAGAAAACTGGGAGGTCGTGTTGGGAGCTGCTGCCCTCCGCCATAGCCTCCACATCCCGGATACGCGGCGTCGCGTGCGCCGTACCGCAAGTTACGCCTGTCAGCACGGCGGCATGGTCCAGCGGGTCAAGTTCGGCTATCGCAAGCTCACTAAGGAAGAGGCGGAGTCAGGCAAATTTGGCCCGAAGGGACTGCGACTTGCCAAGTTGGCCAAAGATACGCGAACCGTCCACGAAATGCGGCGGCGTCTGATGGAGACCCGCCAGCCGATACGGGTCGTCGAGTGGCTAATTGAGTCGGGAATCCCGCCAGGACCATACGTCAAGAACGGCCTGTGGACGGTCCCTATCCTCAAGGACCTCTTGTGCGATCCGCTCTTGAGCGGCACGCGCACCTACCAGCGGACTCGCTATGAGCCGATCTTCCGGACGGGCAAACACAAACGCACGAGGAACAACAACCCCCAGACGAAGCATTATCCTGAACTGGCCCACATGACGCGAGATGAACAAGACTCCATGCTGCGTGCGGTGGAATGGTCACTGAATCTAAGGCTAGAGAACCCCGCCCGGCCAAGTCGCCGCCGTGGTGTCCCTCGCCGTCGCTCACTTTGGCCAGGGCAGGCTGGGAAATGCATCTGCAGCGCGGATATGCACCTGATGGGAGAATATCTCCGCTGCGAGAATTCAACTGTGAGGAAGCAACGCCGATGTTGGTGTAACGTCCAACCACGGGTCAGTTGGGCTCGACGTAGGTTGGCGGAATGGCTGTCGACATTTGCCGCGGTCTCATCCGCGAGGCGAGCCTGGTTGGTCGACGAGATCTGGACGGCATTTCAACGGACGCATCAGAGAAGGATGCGGCTCGGGGATTTGTACACTCAAGAAATCGCGACGCTCCAAGCGGGCGCAGCCAACCTTACCAAGGCGATTCGGCAGGGTGGCAAAATCCCGGAATTGGTCAAAGAACTGAAGCAAATCACCCGCCGTATCAAAGAGCGTCAGACCAGACTTACTCAAATCCGTGAGGCAAATCGTCAACCCGAGTGTCTGCAGTCCAAAGAACACGTCGCTGCCCAGTTGGAAGAGGCTCTGCGAGTCATGATGGAGACTTCGTTCGATTTTGCTGAGACGCTCAGACGGTTCTTCCCGACGCTCATCATCCAGCCGGTCCAGGCCCTCGACACAAACCAAGTACGTCCCCGCGCCAAGCTGCGTTTTGCAGCGAGCAAGTTGCCGACCAGCGTTCGTGCCACCGAAGAACAGGCGGGTACCGCTGAGGACATCGAGTTGGTTCTCAACCTCTTCGAGTCCCCGGACCACATTGGGGTCATTCCTCGCTACCTTGCGGCCAAAGCGAAGTCAGACGCCGAGGGCCGCAAGCTATCTCTGGATCGGATGGCAGGGGTACTCGGTGTGAACCGTATGACCGTCAAGCGGGCCCGGGACTACATCAAGCGTATGGAGGCGGCCGGGACGACTGATCCGTATCGAGAACTTCACGATCGGCCGGAGCAAGCATCGCGATGGAAGCCGCGTCGAAAGCACGAGTAAGTTCGATCAGCCAGACGAAAATCACCGCCGACTTCAGCGCGAGTCTGTCGAGTCATCGGTCTTCCAGCTTGCGTTGTGGCCTGGTTGCAGGGTCGCTGCTTGGGCGTGCAATATGGCGGATCAGGCTCTGGGCTGAGCGGTTCCCTTGCTGCACGAAGCACCACAAGCATGATGCACCACTTACGTGTACTAGCGGCATCTAAATAAATGTGGTTCCCTGCGTCATAATACCTGAAGCGAATGGTTAGCTTCTCCTGCGGCAGGAATCCGGTGTCAGGACTCAAGAAAGGCCGCTCCGCGGGCGATCCGCGTGGGCTGTGATACCCGGCGTCGCCCAACGTCCCGCCGCCGCTTACGGCCGTAAATTCTTCCTGTTCCATTCCAACACGGCCTGGCATTTCGGAACATCCTTTTCCGTCTGGTCCGCGAACTCCAGCAGCCCCCAACTGCCCCATTTGCTCCACGAGCCGGTCGAGGCGAAGACGCACATCAGGTCCCCGCCGAGGTTGCGCCACGTGTCCAGGTACTTGCCGTAGATGGCACCCATTCGCGGATGGCGATGGCCGCGTGGAACAGCTTGGTCAGTTGCTCGTTGTTCTCGCCGCCGCCCACTCCGACGAGATGCTGACCGGCTTCGTAGCATACGAGGTTCAGACCATACTTGTCGGCGACTTTCTTCTGCGTCTGCATCCAGCCGACACACTCGGGCAGGGCCTGCTTTTCGACGTTGTCCAGCAACTGCTCCAACGACCACTTAGCGACTTCGTCGGAGGAAGGCTTCGTTTGGGGGCCGATGCACATCGTGACGTACGGCGCGATGGCCAGGGCGTCGCAGTTCTGGCCTGCTCCTTCCTGGGACAGGACCATCTTGTCGGACCAATAGTCACCGCCGGCCGCCTGCCAGGCGATCACGCGCACCAAGCGTTCCTTGCCGCCGAAGACCTGCTCCCAAATGCGGAAGATCTCGACGGAACGCCGCGAATGGAACATGGCCGCGCCTTCCCACGGCCGTTCCTTGGGTCCCAGTCCCAATTCCTTGGCCTTGGCCTCCGCGTACTTGTGTTGCAGGAACATGCTGTTCCAGACTTCGTTCGAGTACTCGACGTAGACCTTCAGCGTCGGATCAAGCCGCAGTTTGACCAGTCGGGCGAACTGTTGCACATATTCGTCGCTGGCCTCGTGCGGCAGGCAGAACCAGGGATTGATTTTCAGCCGGTTGGCCAGGGCGACCATCACCTCGACGGGGATGCCCTTCTCCGTCCAATTGCAGTCGGCCACCCGCGGTCGGCCGGCCCAGTCGCGTTGCTGCGAGCCGTTGGTCCTCTGCCAATCCATGAAGCGGAACGTGTTGAAGCCTCGCCAGCGTTCCAGGAACACGGGCTGGAACGGCTCGGACTTGTAGGATTTCTCGCAGCCTGGCATCAGCACGCGGATGTTACGGACGTAGTTTTGCGGATTCGTCTGCTTCAGTTACAGGAAGGTGCCACTGTCCCGCGGTTCGATGTGGACCACCAGCCGGCCGGGTTCGCGTGAAGTCACTTTGGCATTGTGGCCGAACTTGATCTCGCCCTCGCCTTCGTACAAGCAGACGTAGTCGCCGCTGGACGCGTGTCCGTGAGTCAAAATCGGCGTCTCGGCCGAGCAATCCGTCTCCAATCGCTTGATCCAGCCGTGCTCGTCGCGTTCCAGTTTCGGACCTTTGCCCCAGCCCTCGCCTTTCCGCTGACTGATCCACTCGCGAGACAGGTGAAAAACGTCGACGAATGGATGTTCAGTGTTCCAATCCGCTGGGCCGTCCATGTTTATTCCCAACCAACTCTTGGCTGGCGCCGGTTCGTCCGCGCCAACCTGGAAACCGCGATTGCTGACATCCAGGCCGACGCAGCTCAGCCAAACCAACGTGAAACTCAGCCAGTGCTTACTCATGATTTGACCCTTCCAACAGATGCCGTTCCGCCGTTCACCTCTCCCTCGTCCAGGCGTGTACGCGGCGGTGTCAGGCAGTCGCTGAGCGAAACCGCTCTCGCCATTAACCTACCAAAGCGCCGTCCAAAATCGAACGTGGGGCACGCCTATGAGGCCGGTTTCGCCCAACATCGTCCGCGTTACCGCGGTTTCTCGCGTTCCCATCCCAGGAGAAATCCCATGCCTCCCACGACCGCGCCGCTCGTGCCAAAAGACCCCGGCAGCGAACTGCAGGTGGTCGCCATCGGCCGCATTTCCACCGTCCACCAGGACGTGGAAAACATACAAGCGTCGTATCGCTACATCCAAGACTACCTCCAGCGGATTTACCGCGGCCCCATGAACATCCGGCTGCTCGGCGAGCAGGCCAGCGGCATGCTGACCGACCGAGCGACAATCCGAGAAGCCGAGGACCTTGTGTCCAGCGGTAAAATCGACCTCGTGATCGCCGAGGATCTCGCCCGTATCTATCGCAATCCCCGGTACCAGTACGACTTCGTGCAAAATGCCGTCGATATCGGCACACGGGTGATCTGCATCGGCGACAATCTGGACACCGCGGACGAGAACTGGGAGATCACGATGGGTGCCGCGGCCCTCCGACATGGCCTTCATATCCCCGATACTCGTCGTCGCGTTCGCCGCACCGCCACCCATTCCTTCCACAAGGGCGGAATGGTGCAAAAGATCCGCTACGGCTATCGAAAACTCACGCCTGAAGAATCGGCTTCGGGGAACTTCGGCCCCAAGGATCTACGCATCGCGAAACAAGCGGAATGCACGCCCATCATCCGGGAGATGGCTCAACGTGTACTGCGCGGCGAGACTTACGCAGCCATCGCCGATTGGCTCGAAAGCGAAGGCATCTCGCCCGGCCCCTACGTGATCAGCCGTCGCTGGTCTCCGAGGATCGTCGTGGAATTGCTTGACGACCCGATCCTCAGCGGAACCCGCACGTTTCGGGACACGATTTGTCGGCCCGTGTTCAAAACCGGGAAGCACAAACCGGAACGAAACCGTGAACCGGAAACGGAGCAGTGCCCTGATCTGGCGCACATTACCGTTGAGGAACACCAACTGCTGCAGGCGGAGATCGCTCGCCGACGGGCCGAACGCACGAACCGCGGCAAGTCATCCGCCGCCCGCCGCAATGTTCCCCGGAGCCGGACGTTTTGGCCAGGTCAGACTGCGACTTGCGGGATATGCGGCGGTCCAATGTACTATTCTGGGTCCTATCTACGGTGCCGGAACAGCCTGCCGCGTTACGGCGCATCGTGCTGGAACCACGTGCAGGTGCCGGTCGAACTTTCCCGACGACGGCTGGTATCGTGGTTGCTGACGTACATGGAACGCGCGCCTGAGTTGCGGTCGGGATTGGTCGTGATCGTTCGCCGTATCCTGGAGGGCACAGGTGGCCATCACAGGCGACAACGCCTCGACCCAGCCCGAGAGGTTCAGACCCTGGAGAGGCAGGCGGCCAATCTCGCGGCAGCGATTGCTGAGGGCGGGCAACTGCAGGCTCTGGTGCAGAAACTGAGGGCCACGGAAGCGGCCCTGGAAAAGGCGCGGGCATCGCAACGCAAGGCGCAGTGCCGCGACGAGGAGAGATCGCAAGCGAAGAACAACATCGAGCAGGAACTACCCTCGACGCTGCTGAACTTGGCCAGCCATTCGTTTGAGTTCGCGGATCAGTTGAGGCGTATCTTCCCGTCGTTTGTCGTCCAGCCGGTGCAGCAACTGGACTGCGGACAGATGCGACCTCGCGGAAAGCTGCGATTTTTCCCTCGCGAGATTGGAGTTGGGGGCTCAACTCAGTCGGATGGACCGCTCGTTGTGGACCAGGTTCCGTTTGAACTTGACCTGTTCGAGCCGCCCACGTTCATCCGTCACTTGCCCGCGTGCGTGGCCGCAAAGGAGGCCCATCCGCAGCTGAGCCTCAAGGGAATCGCCGTATCGCTCGGCATCAATCACATGACGGTCAAGCGCGCCTTCGACTACGCAAGACTGATGGCGCGGATGGGCACCGGCGCCCCCTACCGAGAGGTTTCGACGTGTCCTGCCGAGGCGTCACGTTGGAAGCACCGCAATACGTATCACTCACGACGCTGAGCTGTTACCGGTGCCGGTCCTTCGCTCGAAGCTGCACGATTCTCAGTAGACCGCCTGTTATCGCGTTGGCCCTTGAATCGATGTTGGATGGCTGCTTCTTCCATGTTGGTAAGTCGCACGCTTGCGGTCGTCCCGGTCCTGGCGTTGTTGTAGGAAGTGCATTGGCGGCGGGCGATTGAGGTCTTACGCCTCGGCCCAAACCTACATTGTCTTTCGGCCCCCGTGACTTGCTACGGTGGCTGGATTCAAAGAGTCTGTTTCTCGCCCTTGGCACGGTGCCGGGGCGACTGTGTTTCACCACACGGTCGCCCCGACGTGGGCGACCCTAGCCATCGGAGGTTGCCCAGATGATCGCATCCGCTCGCACGATCCGTACCCGCGAAGAACGCTTCCTGGAAATGCTCCCCCAGATCCGAGCCCAGGCCCGTTACGCCTTTCGCAAGGAACTGCCCGCCCGCCGCCAGGAACTGATCGCCGAGGTGATCGCCAACTGCTGGATCGCGTTTGTCCGGCTTCTGGACCGCGGTCTGGAAGACGTGATCTACCCCACGCCCCTGGCTCAGTACGCCATCCGGCAGACCCGGGACGGCCGCAAGGTCGGCGGACGCCTGAACGTCCGCGATGTCAGCTCGGAATACGCCCAGCGC
>CAYPGE010000279.1:0-12537 GCA_964409865.1 uncultured Pirellulaceae bacterium | reverse complement strand
GTTCGTCGGTGGCCACGCCGATTCGGATCGGATCGGGGTAGGAGTACGTCCATTGGCTGATGGCGTCCACGCTCCCTCCGCTGCCATACACGCGGGCGACGCGCACCGCCGGATCGTGGAACGTCCAGAAGTCCGGGCGGCCCATCGTGGCCAGGCCCTCGTGCAGCCGCGAATTGAGCAGGTTCCAGCCATCGCCCGTTTTCCAGTACCAGCGATAGTAGGTCAGCAGCGGATGATCGTCCGGAATCACGCGCGAAGCGGGAAAGCCTTCCAGTTTCGCGTAATCCACGCCGCGCGGACCGGCGACTTCCTTCGGGATGTCAAATCCGGCGTGCTGCTTGAAGGCTTCCAAATCCTGAGGGTGAAAGCACGGCCGGGCCCCATCGCGGACCTCGGTGTGCAGCAGCGCTCCGCCAAAGGCGGGAAACCGTCCGTAGGTCTGCCCCACCGACCGGCCGACGCGGAAGCAGAAGTCCTGCAGTTGCGGCAGCAAGCCGCAGACATTGTCGCGGCCCGCGTACGGCTTGCCGTCGCGGCCCACGCGCAGCAATTCGGTGCGGCCCTCCATCGCCGCGCCGGGCGACAAGCTGGCGACGACCGTCAGGCCCCGAGCCAATGCTTCGTCCAGCATGCGTTTGGTTCGCGCCACGGTCTCCGGCTCCGCCGCCGCGACGGGCTCGTCGCCTTTGGCTTCCCAAATTTTGCCGAAGTCCGCGCCCAGCCCCAGCACGTGCGAGAAGCCGATCCGCTCCAAACGGTCCGCCTCCTGATCCACGCCGCCGTAAATGCCCCACATCAGCACCGGGAACTGGTTCGGCGGCCGCCGCGGCACGATGCGGACGGTCAGACGTTCCTCCAGCGTTTCCGGTTGTGGCTCCGGCAACTCCAACTGAGCGATCAACGCGTACTCGTCCGGCCGCAACGACGTGTCGAGCGGGTACTCGATCGCTTGTGTTTGGCCGGAGGCGAGGTCCGTCAGTTCGAACGCCTTGTCGCCAACCCCTGGCAGGGACACGCAGACCTTGGCCTTCGCCGCCGGTTCGCGCTGCAGGTTGGTCACGGCCAGCTGCAGCCGCGCGTCCGGCTCCATGCGCACGAACACGCGGCGGTCGGAGACCTGCTCCAGTTTCATGCGGCGGAACTCGCGCACTCCGGACGTGATTCGTACCTGGTCGATGAAGCCCGGAAAGCCGTGGTGGTAACTGCCGATGCGGTCGCCGATCGACAGCGGATGCCGGCCGGCGCTGATGCTCTTGCGGCCGGGGAACTCGCCGCCGCCCCAGGAGCGGCCGTCCAGGTAGAAGCGGCCCACCCCCGCGCCGTCATACGTGAACGCGATGTGCCTCCAGCGTCCGGGCTCGAATGGCGCGGGCTGCGAATAGTACGTCTGCGAATCGTTGCCGAATCCCAGGTTGGCCTGCAACCGCCGCTCGCCGTTCTTGGCAGCCGGACCGAGCACCAGCTGGTAGTCGTCGTGGGCTACGTACTTCTTGTCCAGCAGGAACGAGTCCGGGTAAGTGTCGTTCAACTGCTCCTTGGGCTTGATCCACATCTCCAGCGTAAACGCGCCGCTGGGGCTGAGCGCCGGGTGGTTCGGCACGTGGGCCCGGTGCGGCTTGTCTTCCACGGGCCAGCCGGGAAAGCATTCCAGACACCCGCCGAACCGGCCCTCGGCCTGAATCGACGCCCCCTGCAGCGTCGCCGCCTGGGCGTGCCCGGACGCGTCGGCGGTCTCCTCGCCCGTGTTGAACTGCCACAGAGCGATCACATGCCCGCCGGTCGCGTCGTCCCCCGCGTACTCGGCCGACCAGGGTTCGCACAGCGGCATCGCCGCCGGTTGCGCCTCGGCCGACGCGGCGGCGGTCGAAACGACCAAGAGAAACGCAAGGGCCAGTGCAGATGCGGACGTCATGACGTACTCCTCCGAGTTAGACGCGATGGGCGGCAACTGCCCAGGAACCCCGGCGTTGCGAAACAGCCGGGCTTCTGACGGGGCCAGTCGTACCAACCCAGTGCGAACCAGAACAGCAAACCGATGAGTTTACCGTACACGGGTGACGATTGCCACTTGGGCAACCGGCCGCGGTGTTGGGAATTTCGTAATGCAGGCGTCACCCAGGGTTGGCGTTGATCATGTCTGCGGCGAGCAACTGTTGGACCGGGCTTTCATGGTCGGATGATCGGCCAGGGATGCGTAGACCAGGAGATTCGAGTCGATCGCCTTCATGTCCCCTCCTACCAGCCGAGCGTGTCCATGTCCATATCGGCGAGGTCGAGGTGGGTCGGACGGTTCATCGGCAGCTTTCGCTCCAGCGCCACTTGCATGGGCGTTTTTTGCAGCGGCTTGACGAGAATTCCCTCTGCACAGCGAACCAGTTCGACCGCATGTTCCGGCGAAAACTCATCGATGTCCGTCGCGATCAGCCGTCCCATCAACCCAACCGTTTTCCGCGATGTCTCATCAACCGACCGGTCTTGGCACTCGACCACGGGACATCTGGCCGGGGCCTTTTCCCTTTACGCCGCCGCGTCGTCGTTTTCCCACCAGCGGGTTTTGAAGTCGCTCGCTTTGGCCGAACCGGCGTAGGCGGGTTGGCGATCTTCTTCGGCCAGCTTCAATTCGTCATCGTCCCAAATGGGCTCGGCGTCCTCGTCGAGTTCGTCCGCATCAGATTCGTCCTCGTCGAGTTCGTCCTCGTCCGCTTCGGCGCCATCGGCGTCCAGCCACTCGCTTTTGTCCGGCGATTCTTCGTCGTCCAGGTCGCTTTCGACTGCGTCCTCCTGGTCGGCTTCGTATTCCCCTTCTTCCAGCTCGGCGGCCGCCGGCTCAAACTCGGGTTCGACGGGAGAAGCTTCTTCTTCCATTTCTTCGTCCCCGTCGAGCGAGGGCTCCTCGGCAAGCGGGATCGCTGCGGCGACTTTGGCCGGTTCGGGCTCGGCCACCTGCGGTTGGAGCACGGGTTCGTCGTACCAGTCGAACCCATCCACGCCGTTGCGGACCGGGAGCAGGCGGATTTCCGCGCCCGCGGCCTCGAAGATCTGCATGATGTGCTGATGGCAGGTGAACATCAGCATCTGGTGGCCGGCGTTGGCAAAGTCGCGGAGCACGACGGCGG
The DNA here is from genome assembly GCA_964409865.1 of uncultured Pirellulaceae bacterium. Lineage (GTDB taxonomy): Bacteria > Planctomycetota > Planctomycetia > Pirellulales > Pirellulaceae > Anammoximicrobium. Next base: position 9,421 of record CAYPGE010000279.1, on the reverse strand, counting down.
CGGCCCGGGCGCGGCGGGCGTCGAAGTTCACCAGCACGTCGTCCAGCACCAGGGGCAAGACGGCCCCGCGCCGTGCGTAAGCGGCCGAGAGGGCCAAACGCAGGCTGAGGAATACGGCCTCGCGCGTGCCTTGGCTCAACAGGTCCAGCGACATGGACTGGCCGTCGCTGCCGTCCACGCGCAACACGTCGGCGCTCAGCGGCGTCCAGATCCGCGTGTAACGGCCTTCGGTGAACCGCTCCAGGTAGGTGGACGCCTCGGCCAGCGTTTCCGGCTGCCGTTCGGTCTCGTAAATCTGCCGGATCGCTTCCAGCATCAACCCCGTGACGGCCAGCAGACGCCAGCGCTGGACGGCCAGGCGCATCTGCTCCTCGACGCAGCCCAACTGCAGACGGGCAGCGGAGAGCTGCCGGTCCTCGGCCAGCGTTTTCATCTCCTGGTTCATCTCGCCGCGGCTCTGGTGCAGTTGCGTCAGCCGCCCCTGAGCGTCCTGCAGCCGGGCGACCAGGCGGTCGGAGTACTGATCGAGCTTCTCGTCGCCGTGAGCCTGGAGGACTTCGCCCACGGCCTCTTCGGTACACTGGCTGCCGATGGCCAGCGTGATGCGTTCGTTCAGCTCCTGGTGCTCCTCGGTGAACTCGAAGATGCTGTCTTGCCGCGCCGACTCGCTCCGCAACTCGGCCTCGTCCGCCGCGTTGGCTTGCTTCAGCAGCAATTGCCGCTGGCGCAGCAGTTCGCGCAGTTGGCGAGCGTGTTCGCGGAAGGCTTTCTTCAATTCGCGATGTTCCGCCTTCAGCTGCCGGCGGCGTTCGATCCACTGCTTTTGTTCCGCCATCATGGCCGCCAGCTGCCGCAGTTGCGTGCGCGGATCGTCGCTGGCCGGCGTGACGTGGATGTCGTCGAGCAACTGGGAGATGCGTTCGGTGATCGTGGCCAGTTCGTGGCGGCGGTCCCGCACCTCCTCGCGGCGCGCGTGCAGGCGCTGGGCGAGCTGCACGGCCTGGTCGCTGCCGTCGGAGAACTGCTGGATGTGTTCCGGCAGGAAGGATTCCGGCAGCTTGAGCGAGCGGAGGGCTTCGCGCCACCGCTGCTGCGCTTCCTTGACTTCAACCGCCGCCCGTTCGACCTTGCCCTTGCCGGCCTCGGCTTGCGCCAAGGCCGTCTGGATCTTCGCGTCCAGCGGCGTCAGCGATTCGAGTTTCTTGACGTAAGCCTCGGCCGCGGTCAGCCGGGCGTCCAGCGGGCCTGTGCCGCCGGGCAGCTGGGCGTCCAATTCGTCCCGTTCTTCTTTCAGCGTATGGATCTGGCCCTTCACTTTGTCCAGTTGCCGGATGCAGGCTTCCAGGTCCCGGCTCATCGTCTTTTCCAGCAGCACCTTGGTAATCACGGCAATCGCCCAGCAGGCGAGCCCCAGGACCGTGATGATCCAGCCCAGTTTGGCCACCGGTTCCCAGAAGATCGAGGCCAGCACCAGCATCACGCCCAGCACAAACGGTACGCCGCACCAGAACAGCGTCGACACGGGCAGGATCTGCTCTTCCATCAAGTCGCGGCGATCTTCGTCCAGTTCCTTGCGATGCCGGTCCAGCTTGTCCAGCCGTTCTTCGACCTGCAGACGGCGGCGCAATCGCGTGACGCGGTGTCCGGCCTTTTCCAGGGCTTTGTCCAGCTGTGTTTCGCCGGTCTCGGCCAATTCGGCGGCCAGTTGATCCTGGATTTCCTCGGCCTGGCGGCGGAGGTCGTCGCCGTCCGTCTTGGCCGCAGCCACGCGGTCGTTGGCTTCGCGGAGCGCGCGGGCCGGGCCTTTCAGGGCCGCTGTTGTCCGCTGCGACAGGTCCGGGGTGAACTCGGGCAAATCGTCCGCCGACAGGCCCAGCTTCTCCCACTTGGCGCGGAGCGATTCGTCCAGCTGGTCGATTTCGTCGTGCAGGTGCTTGACCTGATTCTCCAGCGACTCGATCCACGGGCCGTGCTCGCAGATCGCTTCGATCCGGCTGGCGTGCGCCCACAGCGAGCGGTTGATGGGTTGGGCCGCGGCCTCCTCGACCAGCACGCGGCGTTTCCGCTGCAATTGGTCGACTTGTTCGCGGCGAGTGCGGATTTGGGCGTTCAGCTCGTCCAGTCGCGGCACGGCCCGCTCCGGCAATTCCCGCGGCTCGCCCAGTTCGGCCAGCTTCTGACGCACTTCGATGCGGCGGAACCACGGTTCGCGTATCTGCAGCGCCACCTCGACCGCACGCGACTCGCGTTCCATCCGTTCGATGCTCTCCTCGAGCCGCGTAACTTCGTCCTGCAGTTCTTTACGTTGCGCGGCCAACTGGCTCCAACGCTCGCCGCGCGTCGTCAACTCGTGGATCTGGCCCTGCAGTTGCTCGCGTTGGCGGAGCAGGTCCAGCAGTTGGGAAGTGCTGCCGTCGGCGGCCAGAATGCGATTCCGATCGGCGGCCGTGTCGCGCATCACGTCCATCAGCGAGACGCGGTCCAGGCCGCTGGTCAGCTTGTACAGCTGCGCGGCCGCCTCGGTATCGTCCAGCGTGCCCAGTTCCTGCAACTCGCGCAGCCCGACCGCGAAGACGTTGTTATAAATCGCCTCGTCGATCCCACACAGCATCGTGGCCAGCACGTGCGAACCCTGGCGCGAACCGCTGGCGGAGAGCACTTCCACCTTGCCGGGATCGTCGCTGCTGAGGCTGTTGCTGGGAGTCCGCCGGACGGTGAACCGGCCGCCCGCGTCGACGGCGCCCAAGCTGCCGCCGGCCCGGCCGCCGTGTACCGGCGGCAAGTAGCGACTGCGGCGCTCGGTCGAAAAGCCGTACAGCACGCTGCGAATGAACTGCATCAGCGTCGTTTTGCCGGCTTCGTTCGGCCCGCAGAACACCGTCAGACCGTCGGAAAACCGGTCCAGCTTCAGGTCGCTCCAGACGCCAAAGCCGTCGATTTGAAGGTCGGAAATCTTCACCTTCGTCTCTCCCGTATCAAAAACCTCTGTTGTGCGCGGGTCTCCCGACCCCGCACACTTGGCGACCGAAAGTCTCCTCATCGACCGGGGAGACCTGCGGTCGTCGGTTTCGGCGGGGTCGGGAGACCCGCGCCGAACTCGGACCCGCGCCGAACGCGGATGCGGCGAGCCTACGCCACCGATTGTTCTCCGTTCAACAAATCCAATCCCAACACCGCGGCTTCGCGCAACAGCGCGCCACGTTGGTCGCGATCCACTGCCTGGAGGGCGGAAGCCAACGCGCGATGCTTGCCCAAATCCGGCACGAAAGCACCCAGGTTCAAGGCCCGCGCGGGCGTCTCCTCGTGCTCGCGGATCGCCCTCAGGAAGTCGCCCAGGATCGTGTCCTCCTCATACAGTTCGGCCGGGATCGTTGCCGAGATGGGCGCCGTGAGCGTCGTCGTCCACACCGCCGGCTTGGCGCGGCCGAACTCGGTCCGCATCCAGTCGATCAGCTCGCGGGCCAGATCGCCTTTGCGCAGCTGGCGGACGAGCGTCTCACAGCCTTGCACTTCCCAAGACACCAGCACGTAGGCGCCGCCCGCTTCGGACGCGATTCGCTGCATGGCGCTGCGCAGTTGCCGCTGCAGATCGTTGCGGCCGGCGCCCTCGGTCACGCTCAGTGATTCCGAACGCCAGCGGACGACCTCCGTCGCGATGAACTTGGTGCGCACTTTGCGGTTGTGTTCCACTTGGACCAACGTACAGCCGTGGACGCCCGCCTCGTCCGGACAGCGGCCCTGCGGACTGCCGGCGTAATGGGCCGTCTGCGGGCCTTGAAACAGCGTCTTCGACTCGTGCTGGCCGCCCAAGGCCCAGTAGTCGATCTGCTTGTGAGCGCCGGCGGACGCGGCGTCGGTCTGGCCCCAGGCCGCCGCCACGGTGAAGATGTTGGCCGGTTCGATGCGGAAGTCGCCTACCGGGACCAGGCCGTCCGCCGGCGAGCTGACGCCGATCACGCTGGCCAGCGGCTGATCGCCGCGGCGATGGACGAGTTGTTTGATTTTGCCCTTGGGAAAAACGCGGACGTTGTCCGGCAACGCCACTGCTTCGGGCCAGGCCTCCGGCGGGTCTTCCTTGCCGCCGCACCAGTACACGGCGATCTTGTGGTCGCGGAGTTGTTCCAACTGGTCCAGCAGGAAGGCCATCGCCCTGGGGCCGGCGGTGCGCGGATTGACCACGTCGCCGGCGAGGATGACGAAGTCGACGTCTTCCAGAATCGCCGTCTCGAAGACCCGCGCGGCCGCCTGCAGCGGCGCGTCCAACAGCAACTCGCGAAGATGGTCCGGGACTTCGGTCAGTCCGTACAACGGCTGTTCCAGGTGCAGGTCCGAAGCCTGCAAGAATCGGCAAAACTCGCCCGCCATCAAGCACCTCCCTGCGCTGCGCCCACGCGGCCCGCTCCGGCCCTCGGCATCCCTGCCCGGCGGCGCCGGACCCCGGCCCAAGTCTCGTCCAGAGCCTTCCCGTGGAAGTGCGTAGTCTAGCGGAGGTAAACAGATGACGCTATGTCGATTCTGGGCCGGCGTGCTAGCACCCAGCGATGACCGACACGGCTCAGTCAGAGAGCCATGCTACGAATTCGGCTTGGAGAGCCATGCTGCAAAGACTCACAGCTCACAGCTTGGGAGCTTTCCGGCGGCCCGGCGGCCATGTATCTTGAAGGGCTGGAGGCAATACATGGTCGTTTTCGGTGTGGCTGCAGGCGGAATCTGGTACGCCTTGCTGGATATCCTGATCCTGTTGGGTGCGGCGATGGTCCTGGGGGCAGTGGCGGAACGCCTTCACCAAAATGCCATCGTGGGGTATCTGCTAGCTGGCATGTTTGTGGGCCCTCACGCCCTGGGCTGGGTCACCAGCCAGGAAGACATCTTCGGCATGGCGGAAATGGGAGTTGCCCTGTTGTTGTTCGCGATCGGGCTAGAGTTCTCGCCGCCGCGATTGCTGAGCCTGGGCCGACTGCCGCTGATCGCCGGGCCGGTGCAAGTATTGCTAACCATGGTCGCTGCCGCTGCCGCTTCCCTTGCTATGGGGCTCGAAACCGCCGCGGCGATGGTGATGGGGGCATTGCTGGCACTCTCCAGCACTGCCAGCGTGCTGCGTCTGCTGAACGACCGCGCCGAGATCGACAGCCCGTACGGACGAATTTCCTTGGGGATCCTGCTGGTCCAAGACGTGGCCGTCGTGCCGCTGATGCTGATCGTGACCGTGCTGGTTCGCGGCGGCACGGCATCCGCCATGGTCTGGGAGCTGAGCGTAGCGCTAGGGTCTGCCGGACTGCTGGTCGGAGCGTTTTACCTGGTTTTCAATTACGTGGTTCCGCGACTCTTGCGGTTGCGCACGCTGGGGCGCAATCGCGATTTGCCGATTCTGCTGGCCGTCGTCATGGCCTTGGGCTCTGCCTGGATGGCCCAGCAGTTGGGTTTGAGTCCGGCGCTGGGCGCCTTCGTAGCCGGTGTCTTGCTGGGCGTCTCGCCCTTCGCCGTCCAGATTCGGGCGGACATCCAACCTGTCCAGACGGTGCTCGTCACCTTGTTCTTTGCCAGCGTGGGAATGTTCGCTGACGCCAACTGGCTGGTCGGACACCTGGGACTGGTCCTGCTTCTCGCTGCAGCCATTGCCGGGGGCAAAGCCTGTCTGACGGCCTTGATCGTGCGGGCCTGCGGCCAGCCTCTTCAGTTTGCCGTCGCCAGCGGACTGTGCCTGGCGCAAGTGGGCGAGTTTTCGTTCGTGCTGGCGATCATTGCCCGCGGCGATCAGGGCACGCCCGGTCTCCTTTCCGAAGACACTTTTCGCGCCTTCGTTTCCGCGACCATCCTCACGCTCTTGCTGACCCCCTATTTTGTGGCTTTCGCGCCGAGGGCCAGAGTCTGGCTGCGGCACGTGACGCGCTGGGGGCGGAAAACGCCGATGGCTGCCGCGGCGGGAGAAACCGAAGTCGGCTGGGAGAACGAACCGCGGGAAGAAGCGGGATTGATTTTGATTGTCGGTTTTGGTCCGGCCGGTCAGCGAGCCGTCGAAGACTTGTTGAACGCTCATCAACAGCGACTCGTTGTCGTCGATTTGAACCACGAAAATGTCCAATTGGCGACCGAATACGGCGTGGCCGCGGTGATCGGCGACGCCACGCGGACGGAAATCCTGGAACACGCCGGACTTCATCGCGCGGCCATCGTCGTGGTGGCGATTCCCAGCCCCATCGCGGCACGAAATCTGGTCAACGTGGTGCGCCAACTCGCGCCGCACGCGACGCTGGTCGTCCGCAGCCGCTACCACATCCACCGCTGGGAGTTCGTCCACGCGGGCGCCGACGTGGTGATTGATGAAGAAGACGAAGTGGGGCACCGACTGGGACTGGAAGTCGCGCAGCTACTGGGCGCATCATCGAACGCGTCGCCGTTTCCATGAACGTTCTCCCACGACATCGGAGCAGAACTCGCGTCGCACGCATCCTGCGAGCCTAACCAACAACCTCCACTCTCTCAACCGGAACCGACCATGCGAACTCAAATCCTCACGTTGCTGTCAATCCTGTTCTTCCTCATCGCCTCCGCCTGCGGTGCCGCCGACGCCCAGAAGATCGGCGACGTCGACATCTCGCAATGGCGAGGCTTCAACCTGTTGGAGAAGTTCACGCTGGGCCGCAACGCCCCGTACGTCGAGGACGATTTCCGCTGGATCGCCGAATTGGGATTCAATTTCGTCCGGCTGCCGATGGATTACCGCTGCTACACGGAAGCGGACGACTGGTTGAAGTTCAAGGAAGACGTGCTGCAAGACATCGATCAAGCCATCGCGTTCGGCGAAAAGCATCGCATCCACGTCTGCATCAACCTGCACCGCGCACCGGGCTTTTGCATCAATCCGCCGGAGGAGCCCGTGAATCTGTGGACCGATGACAAAGCCTTGGATGCCTTTGTCGCGCATTGGGTCATGTTCGCCCAGCGCTACAAGTCGATCCCCAGCACGCGGCTCAGTTTCAACCTGTTGAACGAGCCCACGCGGTCGAGTCGCGAGGACTACCTGAAAGTGTTCCGGCGCGCGATCGAAGCGATCCAGAGGGAAGATCCCGAACGGTTGATTATCGTCGACGGCATGAACGTGGGCCGCGATCCGGTGCCGGAGTTCCTGTCATACCGGAACGTGATTCAAGCAACCCGCGGCTATCATCCGGGGCTGATCTCGCACTACAAAGCGAGTTGGGTCAAGGGCTCCGATCAATGGCCCGAACCGACCTGGCCCCTGTCCCGGATCGCCGGATATCTGTACGGACCGGCCAAGCCCGAATTGCGTTCGCCACTGGTCCTGCAGGGCGACTTGCCCGCCGGGACCGAAATCACGATCCGCCTGGACCAGATGTCCCAGCCAGCCAAGCTGGCCGCCAAAGCCGACGGCCAAGCGATCGCCGAGCAGGTGTTCGATCCCAAAAATGACGCACAGGATTGGAAGCAGGTCGAGGCCGAGCGGCGCTGGCCCATCCATCAGGCGGCGCGCGAAGTCCGCTGCACCGCCGTCTTGCCGGCCGCGGCGAAGGAGTTTTCGCTGGAAAACATCGCAGGCGATTGGGTCAAGTTCAGCGAGCTGACGGTGCAGTTGCCCGGGGGCCAGCGCCGCGCGTACGGCACCGATCAATCCTGGGGCCGCAAACAGACTCCGCTCCAACGAGGCCCCGATGGCCGTATTGCGCCGCCGCCCGGCGTTGACCCGGACGCGCCGCTGACCGAATACCTGCAGCCGTGGCGGGACATCTCGGCCCAGGGGGCCAGCGTGTTTGTGGGCGAATGGGGCTGCTTCAACCAGACGCCGCACCCTGTGGCGATGGCCTGGATGAAGAGTTGGCTGGAGCAATGGAAACAAGCCCGGTTCGGCTGGGCGCTGTGGAACTTCCGCGGCAGTTTCGGCATCCTGGACAGCGGCCGCATGGACGTGGTCTACGAAGACTGGCACGGCCACAAGCTCGACCGCGAAATGCTCAAGCTGCTGCAGCAGTACCGGAAATAGCACAGGTTGGCAAATTGGATATCGTCCCCAGCCGTTGGCGCCGGGTTGCCTGATGCCTGAGATCGGAAACGAAGATGCAAACGCGTGGGGGAGAGGGAGTCGTGCAGAGGCCGCGGACCATCGGCGCCCAGAGGGGACCGGGCCCGGTGGCCAAGGGAGTGGTCGTCTGCGGGCTGCTGGCCCAAGCATGTCTGTGGGGTTGTGTCGGCGGGGCGTCGCCGCCGGGCAAGCCGGAGCTGGTCTGGGGGCGGCAGGGTCTGTCGGCGGGACGGCTGATGAAACCGCGGGCGATGGCGATCGACGAGCAGGACCAGCTGTACATCGTCGACATGACCGGCCGGATTCAGGTGTTCGCGGCGGACGGCCAGTACCTGCGCGGCTGGCGGACGCCGGAGAGCCAGAACGGCAAGCCGACGGGGTTGTCGTTCGATCGGCACGGCCATCTGATGGTGGCCGACACGCACTACTTCCGCGTCTTGTTCTACACTCCGCAGGGCCGACTGCTGGAAGAGCGGACGATCGGCGGCACGTACGGATTTGGTCCGGGCCAGTTTACGCTGGTCACCGACTGCGCGCAGGATTCGCAAGGCAGCTACTACGTGTCGGAGTACGGCGAGTACGATCGGATTCAGAAATTCTCAGCCGAGCGCAAGTTCCTGTTGCAATGGGGCGGGCACGGCGAGGGGCCGGGCCAATTCGCGCGGCCGCAGGATCTGGCGGTCGACGAGCATGACCACCTGTGGGTCGCCGACGCCTGTAACGACCGGATTCAGGTGTTCGACGCTACGGGCGGGGAAGCGAAACTGCTGGCCGTCTGGGGCGAGCAGGGCACCGATCCGGGCAAGCTTCGCTATCCCTACCATCTGTGGCTGGACGGCGATTGCGTGTACGTGGCCGAGTTCGGCAACCATCGCGTCCAGAAGTTCACGCGGGACGGGCGATTCCTGGCAGCGTGGGGCGTCCACGGGCGGCGCCCCGGCGAGTTGTACCAGCCCTGGTCGCTGGTCATGGACTCGCAACGGCGGATCCACATTCTGGACACGTACAACCACCGGGTGCAGAGAATCCGCCTGTGAGCCGTTTCAAGCCGATAGGAATTTGTGATCGCGGTGGCTCTGGGTTGGTTGGGATGAGGTGAAAGATGAGGGGTTCTGGTTCCGGCGCGGGCGGTTGAGTTCAGCCCCTCGGAATCTGTAGTTCTGGGTCGCTTGCGCAAGGAGGCGAACATCCTCGACGCTTGCCGTCGAGTGCTTCAGGTTTGCGGCCCACGTACGCCGCCACGCTCGACCCTTGTTTTGATCCTCGACGCTTGCCGTCGAGTGCTTCAGGTTTGCGGCCCACGTACGCCGCCACGCTCGACCCTTGTTTTGATCCTCGACGCTTGCCGTCGAGTGCTTCAGGTTTGCGGCCCACGTACGCCGC
>CAYPGE010000278.1:0-12646 GCA_964409865.1 uncultured Pirellulaceae bacterium | reverse complement strand
CCCGCTCGCGTCGAAGAGCCTCCGCGCAAGCTCGACCAGCCCCTGCCACCAAACCGCCTCCGGGTCGTGCTCCGCCCAGCCCGGGCGCGGAATCGAGAGACGGTGCGGCCGCACCTGGACGGCCACCAGCGCCCCGGTCAGGTCCGTGATGACGCCCTTGGATTCGTAGGTCCCGATGTCGATGCCGAGCAGGTACTGTTGAGTCATCGATTCGCTCCTTGGGAAAACCTGGTGCTGTCATCGGCGATGCAACGACCGCCGCGTCGTGTTCCGATGCCTCCTGAACCCAAACCTCTGCAAAGCCGCCAGCCGCCGTCCAAAGCGGTGACGAGGCACCGCACTCCAAACATCGGTCGCGAACCTGCCGCCGTGAGCCGCTCAGAACACGAATCGTCCCCCCCTAAACACCTCCCGGCCGTCCAGGTACACACCTCCTTCGTGCCGCAGATCCTGGACCAGGTCCCAGTGAATCGCAGAGGCGTTGTCTCCGCCGCACTCGGGGTAGGCGCGGCCCATGGCAATGTGTACCGTGCCCCCGAATTTCTCGTCCAGGAGGATATCCTGGCAGAAACGTTGGATGTGCGGGTTGACGCCGAAACCAAACTCGCCGATCCGCTCCGCACCGGGATCGACGCCCAGGATCGCCCGCAGGTAATCCTGGTTTGTCCGGGAGTCCGCCGCCGTCAATTGGCCGTCCTGCCAGGCCAGGCGAATGTCGTGGACCAGACGGCCGCCCAGGACTCCGGGGAACTCGAAAGTGATCTGCCCGTTCACGGTGGCCGTGACCGGCGCGGTAAAAATCTCGCCGTCGGGCATGTTGATCCGGCCGTCCCCCACGCACCACTTGCGCCCGGCGACGCTGAAACGCAAGTCCGTGCCCCGGCCGAGCACGCGGACTTCGGAGCCGGCTTCGAGACGCCGAGCGATCGCCTGCCAGTCCTGCGCCGCCGATCGCCAGTCGAGCAGGCAGGCGGCGAAGTACATGTCCAGGAGCGCCGGCAGGTCCGTCTCGGCCTGGCGCGCCAGATGCTCGTTGGGTACCCGCGACAGGCACCAACGGGTCTGTTCCCAACGCAGGGCCGAGACCTTGCCCTGGGCCTGTTGACTGAGCGCCAAGCGGTCGGCGGGGATGTCGGCGTGCTGGTCCAGGCGAGAGGCACCCCGCAGCCCGAGATAGACATCGGCCCACTGCATGCCGTAGGCCTCGATCTCCGGCACCCAGGCGATTTGGTCCGGCGTGCCGAAACGGAGCAGCGAATGCCTCAGCGTTTCGGACAGAAACTGAACTTGGACCTGGGCGCCGGCTTGGACCGCCGCCTCGTAGACGGCGCGCACCAGCGGCTCCGTCTCGGTCTCGCCCATGGCGATCATCACGCGCTGGCCGGGCCGCACCTCGGTGCTGTAGTTGACCAGGACATCGGCTAACTGGTGCCAGCGCTCATTCATGGCGGATTTCCTTCACCGCGTCCATCAGGCTCTGCACCCGCTGGGGATCGACGTCATTCCACGTGACCCCGTCCTGCTTGAAATAGGACCCGACGACCGCGCCGTCGGCGACCGCCAGGGTCGCCTGGACGTTGGACAGATTCAAGCCGGTGTTCGCGAACACGGGCACACCGGGAACGGCGGCCTTGACGACTTGCAGGGCGTCCACCGCGGCGGCGCGGCCGGCAGTCAGCCCGGAGACGCACAACGCGTCGGGCCGGGCATTGAACACGGTCGAACGGGCAATGTCGCCAAGGTCCCGGTGGCCCAGGTAGACGGCGGCTTCCGGCAGGATGTTGAACAACAACCGGACGCCGGCGGCGTGCAGTCGATGCTGGTGCCGGACCGCCGCGCCGCAATCGGTGTTCCACACGCCGAAATCACTGGCGTAGGCCCCCGTGAAGATCTCGCGCACGAAGCGTGCGCCGGTGGCGACGGCCAGATCGATCGTGGCCAGCGGATCCCAAAGGACGTTCACGCCGAACGGGACGCGAATCTCGCTCAGCAATTGCCCGATGACGCGGGCCATGCAGGCGGTCGTGATCGGCTCGACCCGCGTCAGGTAGGGCAGACTGTGCTCGTTGGAAAACATCACGGCATCCACCCCGCCCTCCTGCAAAGCACGCAAGTCGTCCCGCGCCTGCCGGACCAGCCAGGACAAACCCTGGACGGGATCGAACTGCGGATCCCCCGGCAAAGCGTGAAGATGACACATCGCGATGATGGGTTTCCCGACGCCAAACAACTCTCTGATCCAATCCATACTTAGCCCTCCCACAATCGTCGACATCTCGCACAGCACCGTCCCATGATAGGCCAGCTTCGGACGTGCCGGCAATCCCTACAACTCACGACGAGTTCGCGCGTCCGGAGACGCCCTCCCTGTTTCTATCGCCGCTTGGGTTTTCGTCCAGCTTTCTGGCGTCGCCAAACGCAGCCGGGCTTCCTTCTGTCGGGCAACCTGTTGCCAAAATCCTTATTGATCTAGCCTCGCAATCTGTCCGATAACTGCTAAGTAAATTGTTGACTAATATGATTAAGATATATATCATTTGTCATTCGCCTGGGCCTCGCGATTCGGTTCCGAGTAAGTGGCCTAGGCGTAAGTCATTGGCAATAATCGACTTTGAACGCCGCCGAGGACTCTGGACGGAGACTCTGGCACTTGTGCGGAGACGTCGCCGCTATGGCCGCACCGACAGCTCGACGAAGAAATCAAATCGTTTCTCTCAACCCAAGCCGCCCCATGCTTACAGTTTTGTCGCCGGATGAACGGAAGAAGGACCATGCGTCTGCCGAGCGACTGGAGCCGACGCCGGAGTTGTTGGACGAGCTGAGCCGCAGGAGTGAGGAACTCGAAGCGGCCTCGCCTCAGGAGATCTTGCGGTGGGCCGTCGAGCGTTTTGCGCCGCGGCTGACGATGGCTACCGCGTTCGGTCCGGAAGGCATGGTGCTGTTGCACATGTTTGCGGAGATTGCCCCGAATACGCCCATCTTCAATCTGGACACGGGATACCAGTTCCCGGAGACGCTGGAACTTCGGGAACGGGTCAAGCAGCGGTACGGGATCGAGGTCGAGTTCAAGCGGCCGGAGTTGTCGGTGGAGCAGTACGAGCGTCTGCACGGCGGTCCGTTGTACAAGACGAAGCCGGATCAGTGCTGTGGGGAGCGAAAGATCCGCGTGCTGCACGAAGCGATCCGCGGCATGCACGCCTGGATCAGCGGCATCCGGCGAGACCAAAGTCCTGACCGCGCCAAGGCGGCGATCGTCGGCTGGGACAAGAAGTTCGGCCTGGCCAAGGTCAGCCCCCTGGCGAATTGGACCAAGAAGCAAGTCTGGAAGATGATCCTGGACCACGACATCCCCTACAATCCGCTCCACGATCAGGGGTACACGAGCATCGGGTGCTGGCCTTGCACGCGGGCCGTGATGTTCGACGAGGACGAGCGCGCCGGCCGCTGGAGCGGCTTTGCCAAGACCGAGTGCGGACTGCACACGTTGGACGACGACAAATGAACGTTTCCGCTCGAACCGAATACGCCTGCCTGGCGCTGCTCGAGCTGGCCCTGCACTACGAGACGGGGCAGCCGGTCCGGGTGCGCGATGTGGCCGACGCGCACGGCATTCCGCCGCAATTCCTCGTGCAAATTCTCCTGCAACTGAAGGCCGCCGGAATCGTGGCCAGCACGCGGGGCGCCTCGGGCGGATATCGGCTGGTCCGGGAGCCCGGCGAGCTTTCGCTGGGCGAAGTGATGAGCGTGATGGAGGGACCGCCGCAGGGCGCCGACAAGAACGCGGCAGTCGACACGCCGCTGGCCCGTGCGCTACGGCAGACGTGGCAGCATGCCGCTGCCGCCGAACGCGAGTTGCTCGAATCCACCAGCTTTGCCGATCTGATCCAAGACGTGCGCGAGCCGGCCGAGCAGATGTTCTACATCTAGTGTTCGTCCGCCTGTTCCAGCAGTTGATTGTCGTACTCGTCTTCCAGTCGGCGCACCAGTTCCGCCAGGTCCTCGTTCTCCTCCACGGCGCTGGATACCTGCAATTCCCATTGCGTGCTCGCCGACCGCAGGGAAGCGAGGTCCAGGGGCAGTTTGAGAATCTTGGCCAGCCTGCGCGTGACGGCTTCGATGCTGAGGGGATTCGCGCCCTGCAGATAGCTGGGGATCTCGGCCACCAGCGAAACCATTTGCACGCCGAGCGGCCGGGCCTGGGTCATCAGGTAGTTGGTAAAGGAGCCGGGCCCCGCATAGCCGGTCGGCCGCAGGCCGTACTTTTCCATCTCGGGCAGCAGCTTGGGGTCCGAACAGGTGATGAACAGCCGCGGCTCGCGGGTGTGCGGCACGGAACCCCCGAACGAACCGATGAACAGAATACGGCGGACCCCCACGTAGCTGGCGAACTCCAAAACGCACTCGCCGAACGTCCGCCAGCGCAAGTTGGGCTCCTTGCCGATGAACAGCACCAGGTTGGCCGCCGGCTGCGCGTAGAACGTGTTCTCGGGCATGTTGATGGATTTGATCAGCCCGTCTTCGATTTCGACGTGCGGGCGGAACAGCGCGGCGATCTCCATCGAGCCGGGGACATTGTACAGGTAGAACGGCTCCGGATCGATGTGCGCGACCGGCTGGGCCTCGAGCAGATGCACCAGTCGCTTGACGGTGCCCGTGGAAACATCACCGCCGTCCATCCAGCCGGTGAACGCCAGCACGAGCGTAGCCCGGTTCAGCTTGGGACAGTCCCGAAGATCGAGAATGGAGGAAACGCTTTCTATCATGCCACACGATCACGTTTCAGACTTCGGATGACCCGCATTCGCGTCACCCTGTGCCGCCGGTATTTCCTTGGGGTTGGCCGGGGCGCCGCTGCGTGCGGCTGCCAGAATGTCAGCGACCGACATTCCGGCGGTTCCAGCCGGCTTCTTGACTGCGGCCTCTTTTGTCTCCGCAGGTTTGGCCGCCGCAGTCTTTGCCACCGCAGTCGGTGCCGCTTGCGCCTTCGGCACCGCTGGCTTGACCGCTTTTGCCTCCGCCTTCTTGGGTGGCGGGGCTTCGACGATCTTCAAGAACTCGGGGTCGATGTCGTACCAGCCGATGTTGTTGTTGCCGTCGAACTGGACCAACGCCCGACCGCTCATATTCACCGTCTTGACGATTCCGGTCAGACCTGCGAAACGGCGCAATTCAGGCCGTCGATCATCAACAACGACGTATTTGTCGGTGTAATCCCGCTGCAATTTCTCGATCGCGTGGAAAACCATCTCCGTCCCTCACAAGGGCACCGCCCGCCCACGTCAAGTTTTCGCCTGATTCAGCCGGAAAATCAAGGCCCGTAACGTGTTTCGAAACGAAAAGACCCAGCCGTGGGGAGCGGCTGGGCCATGGAGGGGCGAAGACACCCGTACAAGTCGGAGGTCGGTGGGGCGAGTTGGAGGTCGACTCGGGGGTCCGACTTGCCGGGCGGGGTGTTGATGAGGGTCTCATCGCGGAAGTCATCCGCCGCCTTATGCATCGGCTGAGAAGATCCGCTGCAACCACGGATTCTGAATTCGGAGGCAGAACCGATACAGCCCGAAAAGTTGCGTCCGTCGGCACAATCGCCACAGGCGGAACGCTTTGGCCCGCAATCTCATCTAGCCGCTTTGGCCAGGAAATCCGCGTTCGTCCAGCATCGGAAAGGTGCGGCACCCGGTAGAATGCTAGCGGTGAACCGTTTTCGAGCGGCCGGACGGCCGCAACCAAAGCAGGTTGGGTCTCCGACCCGACCCGGTCGGGACAGAGTCCCAACCTACGAAGACGCGCGCGTCGTGCGCTCATCCTGCGGAGGAAGAGACGCACGCGGGCGCGTCGCGTAACCAAAGGATTCAGACGTGGAAGAATTACTTCTGGGACTGCTGGCGATCCTGTTGCTGACCGTTGCCGTCCTGCTTCCCATCGCGACGCTGGTCCTGGTGATCATCCTGTTCCGCCGTGTCGGCGGTCTCGGGCGGCGACTGGCCCGCTTGGAGGCCGACGCCCGTGCAGCCGGTGCCGGCCTCGCCCCTGCCGAAGCCGCGGAGGTGGTCCAGGCGGCGGTGGTCACGGCCCCGGAGGAGACGCACCCGATCGCTGCACTCCCCACGCCGCCCGCGGCCGGTCCACTTGTGCCGCGGCCAGAAATCAACTGGGAACTGCTGATCGGGCGCAAGGGATTAGGCTGGGTCGCTGTCGTCCTGCTGTTGTTCGGAACCGCCTTTTTCCTGCGGTACGCTTACGAGAACCAGTGGATCGGACCGATTGGCCGCGTGGCCGTCGGGTTGCTGGCCGGGCTGGCATTGGTTCTCGGTGGCTGGCGATATCACTTGTGCTCGTGGCGAATCTTCTCGCAGATGCTGTCGTCCGGGGGCATCCTGGTGCTGTTCCTGGCAGTCTACAGCGCGTTTGGATTCTACCATTTGGTGCCGCAGCAGGCCGCCGCCGGTTTTCTGCTGGCAGTGATCGTCGAATCGGCCCTCCTGGCCGTTTTGTACAACGCGCCGGCCTTGGCCTGGATGTCCTTGCTGGGCGGTCTTCTGATTCCCGTGCTGATGCGTTCCGAGGCGGACCAGTACCAGTCGCTGTTCACGTATTTGGCCGTGCTGGATGCGGGCGTGGTGGTGCTGGCCCTGTGGCGGCACTGGTTCGGCCTGGCGACGGCGGCCTTGCTGGGCACGCAGGGGCTGTTCTGGCTTTGGCATCTGGAAAACTACCATCCGGAAAAGCTGGCGTGGGCCATCGGGTTTCAGTTGGTCATCTACGTGTTGTTCGTGTTGCACAGTTTGACGGCCCACGTCTTCCGTCGTCGGACGGCCAACTGGGAGGATTTGACGCGACTGCTGCTGTGCGCCTGCCTGTGGTTCACGGCGGCTTACGTGTTGCTGCGGGCCGACTACCGCGACTGGATGGGCCTGTTGGCCGTCGGCATGGCGTTGGTCTACACGGTGCTGGGACGCGTGATGTTGGCACACCGCCCGGACGATGGGCGGCAGCTGTTGACCGCACTGGCCGCGGCGGTCGGATTCATCGCGCTGGCGTTTCCGATTCAGGCCCGCGCGGAGTGGATCGCGCTGGGCTGGGCGGCGGAATCGGCCGCACTGTGGTGGTTCGGGCTGCGGACGCGGTCGGCGGCGCTGCGCGGGATGGCGGCGGGCGTCGCCGCGCTGGCCGTCAGCCGGTTGGTTTTCGTCGACACGCTGCACCGCAGCCACGACCTGTACACCCCGATTTTCAACAAGTACGCCATCCCGGCGTTGGGCGTCACGGCCTGCGTGCTGGGATCGGTGACCGTGGCTCGTGGATTCTGGACGCGGCTGGGACGGGCAGAGCGAATCCTCACGACCGTGGCAGGCGCGATCGGGGTGCTGTTGCTGTGGTTCGTCTTGTCGGTGGACACGTACGGCTATTTCCGTGCCGTGGCCGATCAACAGTTGTCCGGTGACGAAGCCGTCCGCTGGCGCTGGCTGGGCCAGGTGACGTTGTCGGCGCTGTGGTCCGTGTACGCGCTCAGCCTGCTGGCGATCGGGTTTGCTCGCCGCGTGCCGAGCGTACGGTGGGCCGCGCTGTTCATCTTCGCCGTGACCGTGGGCAAGGCGTTTCTGCACGACATGGCGGGCCTCAAAGAGATCTATCGCATTCTGGCATTTTTCATTTTGGCGGTGCTTCTGGGCCTGGCCGGGTGGGCTTATCAGCGGATCCAGGTGGATCGTCAATCGCGGGAGACGAATGAAAATGAAGACGCGAATTCCGTCCGCGCCTAGCGGAGTTGCTTTGGGATTGCCCTGCTGGCTGGTCATCAGCGTGTTCGCGGCGAGCGCGGTCGGCTCGGAGCCCCAGGCCAATCCGGCCGGCGCGCCGAGCGACGTGCGGGCGGCCGAGGCCGTCTCCGCGTGGCAATTCTTGGCCGAAGTCCCGATCGCAGGTGCGGGACCATCGCCGCTGATCGACTTCGTCTTGCCCCCCAGCGTCTTCGACGCCGCCCGCGTCGACTTGGCGGACCTGCGACTGTATGACGCCCAACTGCGTGACGTCCCGTACGCCCTGCGGATTCGCAGCGAAGTGGATACGACGGAAACCGTCGAGGCCAAGGAGTTCAACCGCGTCCCCGATCCCGCCGGTGGCATGCAAGTCTCGTTGGACCTCGGCGAAAAGCAGATCGATCACAACGAACTGGAGGTGAACACACCCGGCGACAACTATCGGCGCCGCGTGGTGTTGGAAGGGAGCGACGACCGCAAGGAGTGGAACGAGCTGGCCAAACGCGATGTGGTGCGTTTCCCCAGCGGTGACAAGGCGTTCGTGGACAAGACGTTGTCTTACACGCCCAGCCGCTACCGCTACCTGCGAATCACGCTTTCTCCCGACCCGCAGAACGACACCCGGCCCGTCGAAATCGGCGAAGTCGTGGTGCGCCGCCGCGTCAAGGTGCCGGGGGAACTGGATGTGCGCGAGGTGCCCTGCGGCCAACGGGAGCCGGTGCGTGCCGACGGCGGGCCGGGTTCGCGGTGGGTCCTGGACCTGCAGGGCAGCGGGGTGCCCGTGGATCGTCTGCTGGTGACGGTCGCCGACGAAGAATTTGCCCGCAACTGGTACGTCGAGTCGGGCGGACCGGCGGATGCCAACGAGCGGTTCCAGCGCGTGGCCGCCGGCGTTTGGCAGCGACGTGCAGGCGAACGCGTACAGGACCTGGTGGCCGAATTTGGGCAGGAGGTCCGGGCGGCCCGGCTGCGGCTGGTCGTCACCGACAATCGCAACCCGCCTTTGCGTCTGACGGCCGTCAAAGCGGCCGCGCCGGCACGGGTGGTGATCGCCAAGCGGCCCGATTCAATCTCCGCGTCATGGCGACTGTACTTCGGCCATCCGAAAGCCGAAGCGCCCAACTACGACTTTGCCCGCAACCTGCCGCAGAAGCTCGATCCGCCGCCTGAGCGGGTCTCGCTCGGTCCGCGCCAGGCGAACCCGATCTACCAGCCGGAGCCCCTGCCGTTGACAGAACGGCTGCCGTGGCTCATCTACGTCCTGTTGGGCGCAGCCGTGGCCGTGCTGGCAGCGCTGATTTTCAATTTGGCGCGCGTTGCGATCCGGATCGCCGACCTGCGTGAGAGTGCGGTATGACCGACGAGTTGGCGGGCAAAGCGGCGTTGGTGACCGGTGCCAGTCGCGGCATCGGCCAGGCATTCGATCACGAGGTAGCCGCTGGTGAAGCCGCCGCGTTTCAGCACGGCCAGAACCTTCCGGAAATCGACCATCCCCGTGCCGGGCGTGATCGCGACGGTGCGCGTCGGCTTGCCGTCCATCACCGGGCGATCGAAGTCCTTAATGCACAGCCCCACGGTCACCAAACCGTCCACGGTGGCCGCGTCTTCGACCGGGTTCCGTTGGCCGTCGGAGTAGAAGTAGATGTTGCCCGGATCGTACCACAAGCTGAAATTCTTGTGCCCTGCCATCTCGACGCACTTGCGGCATTGCGGGCCGGTGGCGTTCAGGCCGCCGTGCGGCTTGACGGTGATCGGCAAGCCCTTTTCGGCGGCGTAGTCGCACGTCTCGGCGATCACTTTGTAGTACGCCTCGACCAGTTTCTCCTGGCCGATACCGCCCAGCAGCAGCGACTTGGCGCCGACGGCCACGCAGTTGTCGATCAACCGCCGTATTCCGGCGATGCCGGCTTCAAGCGACTTGTTGACCGGAATGCATCAGCATGCTATCTCTTATCCTTCGCGCTTCCGCAGTTGTCTTGGCGGCATGTTTGGGAATCCGTTCCATCGTCGAAAGGACTACGCGGCTTTCCGGCCTTTGCGATGCGTTCCGGGTGAAGCACCAAGTCGTCCTCGATGACTCGTGGCGGGACCGCTTCTCGGACCTGCTCGACTTCTTCTCGACCAACCAGCAGGTTTACAAAGAAGACGACGAGTCCCGCGGACACGACCAGGATGGGTACGGCCGGGTCGGCCAGGATATTGCCGTCGAGCGTCTCGATCAGCGTCCAAGCCCAGTTGGGCGCCTGCAGGACTGAGTAGTCATCGAATGCCGCGAACCCGAACAACCAGGCCTGCAACAGCAGCGGCAGGCCGGCGCCCAGGGCCAACAGAAGCACGTGGATCAGAACCGGCAGCAGCAGGCCGAAATACAAGTAGCGGCGCAGCCAGAGGGCGAGCATCCGCCCCACGCCGAGATAAGCAGCGACGTAGCCGCAGAGCAGCATCCCAAACATGGCGGTTTCCCGCGCGTGACGAAACGACATCCCCGATCGGGGCCAGATCGTCGCCAGGCAGACCAGCAGCGTCACGGCGCACAGGTTGACGACGGCGAACACGTAACCCGTTCCCGAGCCCGGATTGAACCACGTCAGAAACGCTCGGCCCAGCAAGCTCTGCGGCAGCGCTCGCTTGACCCGCGGCGAAAGCCGGGCCCACTCGCCGGTCATCAGCCCGCCCATCACCATCCAGTGCAGGCCGGAGAAACTGAGCCAGATCGCAAGCAACTCTTCCTCGTTGTAGACCAGCCAGAAATAGACCATCCATCCCGAAAACAAGACCTGCTGGGCCAGCATCGCGATCCGGAGTTTCGTCGACCGATTGTCGCTGGCAAAGCTCAGTTGAGCTGCCGCCGCCAACAGGAACAAGGCCAGATACGAGCCATAGATGGTCAGGATGAAAGCCTGCACGATCCAGACTTCCGGATCGTCGAACGGCATGTCGGCGCTTTCCTCCAGGAAGAGTGCCGTCCAGATGCACCACAGCAGGGTCAGCAGCGCAAGACCCAACAACAGGGCCACGGACAGCAGGACTTGCACGTGACGCGCCCGCGAAACGGTGGCTACCATCAGCCCCGCCGCCGACACCACCACCGACGCCAGAAACGTGTAGAGCAAGACGAGCAGGATGGTGACGATGTCCACACCGCGCAGCAGATACGTGAAAGCGATGCACGGCGACAGCGCCGAGTAGTAGACCAGCATCTGCAGCACGGCGCTGCCCAGTTTTCCGGTGACGATCTGCCTCGCAGACAGCGTCGTGATCGACAGCAATTCGTAGGTCCCATCCTCCCGCTCGCCCGCCAGCGAGCGGTAGGCGGAAAACGGCACGATCAGCAGCATGGGCACGGTCAAGATGATGAAATACCCGACCAGCAGGGACGGGCCGCTGGGCGTGTAATAGATGCCGGGCATCTGCAGAGACACGGCGATCAGCGACCAGAGCAAGCCGCACAGCAGCAGCAACGCGAACGTGATCACAAACTGGCGGCTCTTGAGCGCCTGCCGCGCCTCCTTGACCAAGATCGGATTCAGCCGCTCGCCGGCTCGCTCCAGCCATTGGTCGACGCGATGCCACCAGCCCTGCGGGGCGGCGAAGGGGTGATCAGTAATCGGTAATCGGTAATCGGTCATCGCTAATCAGTAATCGGTTATCGGTCATCCGTCATCGGTCAGCGAACACCGGTCAGCGATCACCGGTCACCGATCACCGGTCACCCTCACTGCACCGCCCCTCGCGTGACTTGCATGAATACATCTTCCAGCGTTTTCTCGTGCGTGGCGAATTCGGCGATGCGGAGCCCCGCCAGGACCATTTGCTTGAGGAAATCGGCCTGTTCCTCGCGGCCGCCGGCGTGGGTAAACCGCACCAGTTCGCCGTGAACGGAGATGTCTTGCACGTCGCCCCGTTGGCTCAGCCACTGGTGCAAGCCGGTTCCGCCGCCGAGCACGCGCACTTGCACTTCGCTCTGGTGTTTCTGGCCCTGCTGGATCTCGGCCACCGTGCCGGTGGCCAGCAACCGGCCCTGCTCGATGATGCCCACGCGGTCGCACATCTCGCCGAGTTCCGTGAGGATGTGCGAGCTGACCAGCACGGTCTTGCCGTCGGCGGCCAATTGGCGGATCATCTCGCGGAGTTCGATGCGGGCCCGCGGATCGAGGCCGGCCGCCGGCTCGTCGAGCACCAGCACCGACGGATCGTGGATCATCGCCCGGCCCAGGCACAGCCGCTGCTTCATGCCTTTGGAGAGGCCGCGGATCGACTTCTCTGCCAGCTTGTCCAGCCCCGTGAAGCTCATCGTGCGCTGCAAGGCCTGGTGCCGCTGGCGGCCCGTCAAGCCGTAAGCCCGCGCAAAGAAGTCCAGGTACTCATAACAGTTGACGCTGGGATAGGTGCCGAACGAATCGGGCATGAATCCCAACCGATGCCGCACGCGGTCGGGATCGTTGACGACCGAAAAACCGTCCACCAGCGCGTCGCCGTAAGTTGGCAAATCCAGCGTGGCCAGGATCCGCATGCTGGTCGTCTTGCCAGCGCCATTGGGACCGATGTACCCGAACACCTCGCCTCGAGGCACATCAAACGAGACGTCATCGACCGCCCGCGTATCGCCAAAGTAGCGATGCAGGCGGCGGAGTTCGATGGCGGGGTGCGAGGCTGTCATGGCGGTCGTCAGAGTCTTGGTTCGCAAGTCTTCGAGATTGATATCAACTCGCTGCTATTCTAACGGAACAGAAGTCTTTCCGAGACCCCGTGTGGCGTAATCTCCCCTGGTTGGTTCTGGGCACGGCCGGCGTTAGAATACAATGGTTGAGGACCGGCGAGGGAAAGGGAATAGGTGTCGTCTTTCGCTCCGCGAAAGAACGCCCTTTCGCGGAGCGAAAGGCGACAAT
>CAYPGE010000277.1:0-12657 GCA_964409865.1 uncultured Pirellulaceae bacterium | reverse complement strand
ATCGCCTGGGTGGCATGTGACGCTTTGGGGCAGCAGTTGCGGTCGCAGGAGTACCTGATCAAGCCGGAGGGCTTCAAGATCGCGCGTGAGGCCACCCAGTTGCACGGCATCACGACAGACATCGCGCTCCGCGACGGCGTGGATCTGGGACCCGTGCTGGAGGAATTCTCGGCCGCCGTCCGCGCCTCTCGCGTGCTGGTGGCGCACAATTTGGACTTCGACCAGCGAGTCGTGCAGGCCGAATTGCACCGCGCCCAAATGGCCGACGCGTTCGCCCGCAAGAAGCGAATTTGTACGATGAAGGAAACGGCCGACTACTGCCAACTGCCGGGAAAATACGGCTACAAGTGGCCCAGCCTGGCTGAACTACACCGCAAGTTGTTTGGCGCATCCTTCGTGGGCGCTCACGGCGCCCTGGCCGACACCGAAGCCTGCATGCGCTGCTTCTTCCAACTGCGGAAACTGGAGGTGTTCAAGTGACCATAAAGCGGCTGATCCTTTGTTCGGACGGCACGGGAAACAGCGGCGGAAAAGCGAGGGGGACGAACGTCTGGCGGCTGTTCCAGGCTGTGGCGGCCCAGGGAGACAACGGCCAGGGTCAAGTTGTCGCTCAACTCAAGATACACGACGACGGCGTCGGCACCGACGAATTCTTCGTCAAGCGTCTGATGGGCGCCGCGTTCGGATACGGGATCAGCGAGAACCTGCGGCAGCTGTACGGTTTTCTGCTTCGTCACTGGGAGCCGGGGGACGAAATCTATCTGTTCGGCTTCAGCCGCGGCGCCTTTACCATCCGCACGCTGGCCAACATGCTCTATGTCTGCGGCCTGCCCGACCCCGCCGGCAAGACCCCTGCTGAACTCGATCGGCTCGCCGAGTCCGCGTTGCGCGCCTACAAGCGGCGCCGGATCAACGACCCGGACCATGGCCGGCCGGCGAAGTTCTTCCAGGCGGAACATGGCCGGCGTCCGACGATTCATTTCATCGGCGTCTGGGACACCGTGGACGCCGTCGGGCTGCCCTTTGAAGAGATGACGGAAGCCTTCGGCCTGCTGTTCCCCTTGCGATTCAAAAAACGATGCTGGTGGCTGCGGCCTTGGGCGAGGCTCATCGGGGAACAGCACGAGGCCTGGAATCGGCGCGAGAACGATCTGCACGCGGGGATCTGGACAGCTTGCCAGGCGCTGTCGATCGACGACGCGCGGCGGACGTTCCATCCGCTGGTGTGGGATCCTCGGCTGCCCGGCGAATCCCCACAACCGGAGGTCGAGCAGGTCTGGTTTGCCGGCACGCATTCCAACGTCGGCGGAGGCTACCCCAAGGATCATCTGGCCCTGGTGTCCTTGACATGGATAATGGACAAGGCGGCTCAGGCCGGACTGGACTTTGACCCGGAGCTGCGCGAGATGTACAGGCAGAGCGCGGATCCGAACGGCGATTACTATGATTCCCGTGGCGGCTTCGCCGCCTCGCTGTATCGTTACGGCCCGCGTCCGATCCAGGAACTTTGCGCCAAGGCCCACGCGGGCCAGGCGAAGGTCCATCGGGCGGTGTTGGAACGCATCGAACGACAAATCGACGACTACTCGCCGCCCTTGATTCCGCCCCAGGGCGAGTACCAAGTGATCGGCGGGAGTTCGCCCGAACACAACAGCGCCGCGCGCGAGCAGCACCTGAAGCCCGTCGGCGACCTGATTTGGACCGGCCGCGTCGTGTACTATCTGATGATCATCTGGGTCATCGGTCTTGCCGTGTGGTGCTACGCCCGGTCGCCGACCCAGCTGCCTGATGTGGCTGCCTGGAACCCGGTCTCCCGCATGCTGTATCATGTTTTCGAGCCGCTGCTCCAACTGGCGAGCTGGCTTTTGCCAACCTACGTGGAACGTCCGGCTGCCGCCTTGGCTCACCATCCGCTGTCCACGGGCGTCTGGTTGCTGGGGTATCTGGCTCTGCTCCGCTGGTCCGCCTTGATCCAACGCCGCATCCGTGACATCAGTTCGGTGGCCTGGCGACTGAGCCTGCTCGCTCCCCCTGCGGCGGCTGTGTTGGCCCGAAACGCGCCGCCACCTCCGTCGTATCGCGCCCGCCGATGGCTCCGAACGAATCCCCGCATCCAACGCGCCGCCGACGTCTTTGAGAACCGCGTGGTTCCCATCGTCATGTTGGCGGCCATCCTGCTGCTGGCCGGGGTGTTTGGTTGGCGGATCTCGGCCGGCCTCCTGGACCACGTGTGCGGCCAGGGATGCGGCAGCATGGCGGAGGCGAAGGAGCCGCGTTTCGACACGCCTCGAATCATCGAGTTCGCGACGAATGAACCGTTCCAGGCGACCGACGTCTTGTTGGTGGAGGGGCACGCCTACCGCATCCGCGTTGGGGAGTCGAGTTCGGAGCCGTGGTACGACGCGAACCTGCAAGCCTCGCCCGAGGGACTGAAGAGCGTCCCGGAAACACTGAGCCGATTCGGCTTCTTGCGGCGCGACCCGCGGCATCCCTGGTTCTGCCTGCTGGGCTCGATCGGGCCTGACGACGGGCGTCCGCTGGCGATCGGGGCTGGGACGGAGCTGCAAGCGTCAACCACCGGCCGGCTCTACTTGTTCGTGAACGACGCGCACGGCTATTACGAAAACAACCGGGGCAAGGCCACGGTCGCCGTCCAGCGGCTTCCGGACGCGGCGCACTGACGACCTCTCACGCGCCCGTCGTCGGAGATCCTGACTTCGACCGGAATGATCTCATGACGGCACTCAAAATGAAGGGAAACACCTTCCGGGATCTTGCAATCCAGGCGTCTTTGGCGAGAGAATAAGCCGAACTTCTGGAACTGAAGAAGAGACTGAAGAAACCGTAGGCCTCTCGCTCCGCGAGAGGAAGATGCCCCCGCGGTTCGGCCGGCAGCGCCGGCAAGGCAGTTCGTTCCCAGGCGGAGCCTGGGAACGAGGAAACGAGAGAACGTCCAGTCTCTGGGAGCTACCATGCCGGAGATGCTCAACGAGCAGCCGCAAGTCGCTGCGACATCTTCGATTCCGCAAGCACCGGGAAAGGTCCCATGCGCGGAGGCACTGCAGCTTGTCTTGCACGCCGCCCAGAGCGTCCGCACTCTGCACGAATCCGGACAACTGCACGGCGCCATCTCCATCCAGGCAATCCGCGTCGACGCGGCCACGCAATCCGTCACGTTGGCTGCCCCCGGCACGTCGTGCTCGTTCGGCGGTCCCTTCTCCGCCCCCGACCACTGCCCTCCGGTACTGCGACGGCGCGAAGTGATCGAACTTCCCACGGATGCCGATTCCGCGCGTCAAATCCTGGCAAGCGCAGGCATCTCGTTGGAGCCGACGTGGATCGACATCTACCAGCTGGGGACGTTGCTGTGCCGTTTGGTGACCGGCGAACCCGTCTCTGCCTATCTGAGCAGCCCGCGCACGAAAGCGGCTGTGCCCCACGCCATCCAGACCGTGATCGACAGGGCGCTGGGCTATCAGGAGGACGCTTGCTTCACGAATTCGAGCCAGTTCGTGTCCGCCGTCCAGCAAGCGATTCGCGACTGCCGGGCCGAGGCGCAAGCAGTTGAACTGGCCAACAGCGCCGGGGAGGCTCTGCCCTTCACCTCCCTGGGGCACTTCCGGATCGTCGCCCGGCTTGGCCAGGGGGGCATGGGCGACGTGTACGAGGGCTACGAGCCGGCGTTGGAACGGAAGGTGGCGATCAAAGTGCTGCCACCGGAGTTGGCGCGGCAGGAGGATTTCGTCCGGCGATTTCGGGCCGAGGCCAACGCCGTCGCGCGGCTGACGCATCCCAACGTGGTGCAGATCCATTTCATCGGCGAAGACCAAGGCCACCACTTCTTCGCCATGCAGTACGTCGAAGGCGAATCGCTGGCCGAGATGCTGGCCCGCCGAAAACGCGTGAGCCCCGACCAGACGCTGGCCATCGTCGAACAAACGCTGGCCGGGTTGGCGGCGGCGCACAAGCAAGGGATCGTTCATCGCGACATCAAGCCGGCCAATATCCTGCTGGATCGCGTGAACCGCCGCGCCCTGCTGGCCGATTTCGGCCTGGTGAAGTCGGTCATCGCCGGGACCAAGATGACCGCGACCGGCATCGTCATGGGCACGGTGGATTATATTTCGCCCGAGCAAGGCCGCGGCCAGGCCGTTGACGCGCGGGCCGACCTGTACTCGATCGGCGTCTTGATGTACCAGATGCTGAGCGGCAGCCTGCCGTTCGAGGCCGACAGCCCCACGGCGATGATCTTTCAGCACGTGTACGAGCAGCCCAAGCCGCTCCGCGATGCGGCTCCGCATATTCCCCACGGGCTCTGCCAGATCGTGCACAGGCTGCTGGCCAAATCGCCCGCGGACCGCCACCAGACGGCCGAAGAGTTGCTGGCCGATCTGCTGGCGTTCCGGGCTCGCCCGCCACTGCCGTCCGCCACAGGATCGGTGGGCGTCGCGCCGGTTGCCCGGCCCAAGACCGTGATTATCGAGGCCCCCGCGTTCGACGAGCCTCCGGCGTGGCCCGTTGACTTGGACCAGAACGCCCTTGACAGCCGCCGGCCGCGTGGGGGCGACGCCTGGCATGATCGCGGCCCAGGACTGCGCGGCTGGCTCCTCGGTCTGGTCCGAGAGCGTGCGCCCGAGTTCGTCCAGCGTCTGCAGAACACGCAGCAACAAGTCGACGGCGCGGTCGCCGAATACGAACGCCGCCACGACAGCCTGCAGCAGCTGGTGACGGAAGCGGGAGAAGTGCTGGACGAGTTGAAACGGCAGTCCGCGAATCAGCGCCGCGCGGCGGTGGCGGCGAGACGACGAGCCGATTCGGCCACCGACGAAGACCAGGTCCGGCAGGCTCTGGAGGAAGAGGCTTCTTGCCAGCAGGCCGGCGATCAATTGGCAGAGCAGATCGCGGAGCAACAACGGCAGCTGGAGACCATGCACCTGCGGCTGGCCCAGGTCAACGCCACCTTGCAGAAGATCCGCAATCAGCGGGATCTCTTGAATGCTCGCCTCAAGGTCGCACAGGCCAAGATTCAGGTGGACGGTGGTCCCGCGAAACGTGCCGGCGTCCACGTGCCGCTGGCGGCTCGGATCGCCGTTCTCGTTGCGGCCTGTGTCCTCGTGCTCGGCGCCCTCGTGCTCGGTGCCGCGCTGCTCTACTGGCCGGGCAAACCGCAACTCGACCGCGCGCCAGCCCCTCTGCCGACGAAACCTGTGGCGGCACCCATGAATCCGCATCAAGAGAGCGACTCGCCCAAACCAACGGAACCGGCTCGGCAAGCCAGCGATCAGGTCGCCAGAGCCGCGCCACGGACGGAGGAAGCTCGCCCGGTTCTTCCAAGCCCCGTGCCCGCTCCTCCCGCCGCCACGGACGGCACGTCGCTCCGTTCGGAGTTTGTCGTTCAGAGTTTCTCGGATTTGGGTTGGAGCGTGACTTCGCTGGCCTTCTCGCCTGACGGCCGATTCCTGGCGGCGGGGAAAAGTGACGCAGCGGTGCTCCTCTTCGATGTCGAATCCGGACGCCGTTTGTCGGAGCAGACGAAACTAAGACAGTTAGGACAGATCACGGCCTTGAGCTTTTCTCCAGACGGACAACAGCTGTTTCTGGGCGGGTATTCCGGAACGATCCAGGTTTGGCACCTGGGCGCCGGGGGCGTGCTGGCATCGGCCGGTTTGTCGGCCGAGATGAGCGTCCATCAAAAGGCGGTGCGCTGTATCGCTCCGGCCCCTGACGGCAGCTTCATCGTTACCGGCGGCGAGGACAACCGTCTCGTCTGGGTGCAACCGGGACCGACGCTCCAGACGCGGACGCTGGTTTCGTTCGAACAAGCGGTTCGCGCCGTCCAGCTGACTTCCGACGGCGCCGTCGCCATGGCCAGCGACGGCAGAGAACTGGTGTGGGTCGACCTGAAAGCCGCCTCGGTCACCCGCAGGCTGCCCCTGATCGGATCGACCGTTCACGCGGTTGCCATCTCGCCGGACGGCGCTCGCGCGGCCTGCAGCCACGGCTACGCAATCAGCGTGTGGGAAACAGAGACGTCCCTGATGCGTTCCCTGGAGACGGGCAAGCACGAGATCCAATGGAGCCTCTTGTTCACGCCGGACGGCCGCCGGCTCCTCTCCGGCGGCCAGGGCAGCTTCCACGTCTGGGACATCCCGACGGGCCAGTTGACCGCCTCCATCTCGTTGGAAACCGTGCTGTACATCCAGACCATGGCCGTCTCGCCCGACGGAACTCTGGTCGCCACCATCCCTAGCGCCGCCGGCCAGACGCTGTACGTGTTCCGCCTGCCTGAATGAACACGGCGAGACTTGCGGTCGCGGCCTGTCGAAAGACCGTTCCGGGTCGCCCCCTTTTTTCGCTGACAGTCGCCTTGGAATCGCTTGCCATCGGCAGTACAATCGTTCACAAGTCCTGTGGAGAACTATCGCGATGACCGTGACCCTGCAACTGCCTGAAGAGATGGAAGCGTTCGTGAGAGGGGAGATCGCCCGGGGGGCGGCGGAGGATGAGGCGGATTTCTTTGCTAAAGCGGTAAAGATGTATCGCGAACTCAAGCAACGACACGAGGACTTGCGGGCCCAAGTTCAGGAGTCGATCGCGCAGTACGAACGAGGCGAGGTACGGCCGCTTGACACGCAGGCAACTCGGCGAGAAGCCCGGCGGCGGTTCTCGCAGGATCACTGAGTAGCACCGATGCCCCAACTCTTGCTCACCTCCGAGGCCGAGGAGTCGCGGATTCAGATTTGGTTGCACGTGGCCCAGGACAGCCCTGACGCGGCCGATCGATTATTGGAACGGATCGATGAGAAATGCCGCCTCTATGCGACTCAGCCGGAGATGGGCAGCCCTCGTCCCGACCTCGGTCGCCAAGTTCGGTGTTTCTCGGTCGGAAACTACGTGGTGATTTATCGTCCCCTGGAAGACGGCATCCTGATTCTGCTTGTTATACACGGCGCGCGCGATATCCCTACCGTATTCCGGGAACTCTTTCGCCGCCTCTGACCGAGACGCCGGGGCGGACCACGAGGACAGCTCGTTTGCCCACCCGCGCTTACGCTTTTCGAACTTGGGCATTCGCGGCTTGCAGGTGCTCCTGGCGTCGCGGAATCTCACCAGCTTCCCAGCCTCGGGCCTTTCCTGCGTTTGGCCGCGCCGCTAATCTGAATTCCGCGTCGACTGGACCTTCAGCGGCTGCGATCCGACACGAAAGGCGTGCTGTCATGTTGCATTCTTGGACCATCTTTCTGGCGTGGTGTTTCCTGTTCGTAGCCGCTACCGCTACGTCTTCGGCTGAATCGCTGGTGTGGGACTTCAACCACCGGCGGGAAGTCATCGGCACGGCCAATATGATGCCGGGCCAGATCGCGCACGGGCATCTGTCAGGCCAAGTCGCCTGGGACCCGTACCTGTCGTTGCGGATGCCGGCGGAGGGGATCGACGCCCAGCAGTTGACCTGGTTGACCGTGCGGCTGTATTCGTCGGACAAGGCCGATGTGCTCGACGTATACTACGAAAGTCCCGACGGGCGCTGGTGCCTGGGCGGCAAGTTCCCGATCGCCAAAGGCTGGGCCACCTACCGCCTGGACCTGACCAAGAATTCCTGGCGGGAGACGAGGAGCGGCGACGAGTCCCGGCAGTGGGGCGGGCCGAGTCGGCGCGTGCGGTCGCTGCGCATCGATCCGGGCAACCAGGCCGATCGTTGGGTGGCCATCGACACGGTGCGACTGGAGCCGCCCGCAGCCGATTTCCAGGAAGGCGTCACCGTCGAGCCGCAGGGCACGGCCCGGCTGGTGGCGTTGCGCGTGCCGGAGACGGTCCAAGCCGGCGGGACGATCGAAGTGGTGGCGGAACTGGACGTCCAGCCGCCGCCGGGCATGACCGCAGCCACGCTGTTTGTGCGGCTGCGGCGCGGGAACACCTTTTTGCGAGTGGTCGAGGAGCCGATCGCGTTCGGGCCTCCGCGAGTCGAGGTCCGTGCCGAGCTGCCCGTGTCCAAGTACTGGTATCCGGGGCCGGCCGTGGTCGAAGTGGGTTCTTACGAGTTGGACATCGAAGCGCCGACAGACGCGGAAGAAACCGTGGGCCAGGGGCAAAGCAAGGGAGCGGCGGACAGACCGGCTGAAGCCGGCACGACGAACTGGGCGACCGCCGGCGTCGAGATCCGCAACGACCGCGTGGGCCAGGTGACACCGCCGGTGGCCGAACTTCGCCGCGTGGGCGGCGATCCGGCGATTTTCGTCGATGGCCGGCCGCTGGCCGGGTTTGCCTGCGTTTCGAATTCGTTTCCAGACGACGGCTATCATCGCGAGATCGGCGCGGCGGGAATCCACTTGTATGCCGACTGGGTCGGACCGTCGCACAACGGCGACCTGGGCCACGTGGCCGCCGACCGCTACGACTACACCGCTTTCGACCGCTATTTCGCGGCGGTCCTGGATGCCGACCCGCAGGCCTATTTCATTCCGCACATCGGCGTCACCGGCGGCCTGTGGTGGCAGCAGGCGCACCCCAACGAAATGTGCCAGTCTGCCGACGGGCGAAAGGGTCCCACGTCGTTCGCTTCCCAGATCTGGCGGCGCGAGATCGGCGAGGACCTGCGGCGGTTGATCGGTTATTTGCGCCGGGCTCCGTATGCCGACCGGATTGTGGGCTATATGTTCTACAACGGCTACACGGCCGAATGGCAGATGTGGGGCACTTGGCAGGAGTCGCGCGACGATTACAGCCTGCCGGCTTTGCGGGCGTTTCGCGAATTCCTCGCCCGTCGTTACGAGACCGACGCCCAGCTTCGCGCGGCCTGGCGCGATCCGCAGGTGACGCTGGCGACTGCCGAGATGCCCGGCTGGGACAAGCGGCGGCCCGGCGGCCCGCAGGTGTTGCGCGATCCGCGCACGGAACGCCAGGCGATCGACTTCTACGAGTTCATCGCCAACATGGACGCCGACGCCTTGCTGTACATCGCCCGCATCGTGCGCCAGGCGACCGAAGGCAAGTCGCTCGTCGGCACGTACTATGGGTATCTCACCGCCCACGGAATCAACCAGCAGGACTCGGGCCACCTGGCCGCACGCCGCGTGTTCGACTCGCCCGACATCGACTTCCTGATGAGCCCGCCCAATTACTGGTACCGCAAGCCGGGCGAAGCCTGCACGTTCATGTCGGCCACCGATTCCTTCCGCCTGCGCGGCAAGCTGTGGCTGGACGAATCGGACCACCGCACGCATTTGAGCGACCCGGGCGCGGGCTACGGCCGAGCCGAGAACATGGCCGAAACGCTGGGCGTGTTCTGGCGGGAATTGGCGGAAACCCTCACCAAGCGGGCCGCCGTCAGCTGGTACGATATGGGCGGCGGCTGGTTCTCCGATCCGCAGATCCTGGCCGCGATGGGCGAGGCCCGGCGGATCGCGCAGGAGAGCCTGGCCCACCGCGAACCGTTCGCCGCGGAAATCGGCGTGTTCGTCGATCCGTCCAGCTTCTACTGGATGCGCCCCACGATGGCCAACTCCGCCCTCGACTTGAACCAGGTGGTCACCATGCCGCAGTCGGGCGCTCCGTGGGATTTCTGCCTGCTGGACGACATCGCGGACCCCCGTGTGCCCGACTACAAGCTGTACGTGTTTCTGAACGCCTTCTACGTGGCCCCCGACCGGCGCACGGCGATCCAAGCCAAACTGGCACGCAACGGCGCCACCGCCTTATTCCTGTACGCACCCGGCTACTTGGGACCGGACGGCGAATCGTTGGAGGGCATGCAGGCGTTGACCGGAATTCGCATCGCGCGCGACGATCGCGAAGGCCGGCCGCAAATCGTGCTGGAGCCCGGTGATCCACTGGCCCAGGGTTTTCCAGTCCAACCGCCGTTGGGCGACCCGCGGCTGACCGTGTCTCCGCTGTTCTATGCCGACGACCCCGACGCTCGAATTGCCGGCCGGCTGGTGGAAAGCCAGCGAGCGGGCCTGGTCGTGAAGAAGGCGGCCGGCTGGACAAGCATCTACTCATCAGCCATGCCGTTGCCCCCGTGCTTGATGCGGAGCATCGCCCGCTCGGCCGGCGTCCACGTGTGGATCGCTACCGATGACGCACTCTACACCGACGGCCAGTACGCCGGAGTCCACGCGGCCAGCGACGGCGTGAAGACGTTGCACCTGCCGGACGAACTCAACGTGATCGACGTCCCCTCAGGAAAACGCCTGGCCACCGCCGCCCGCGCGGTGAGCATTCCCATGCAGCGAGCCGAGACGGTTCTGCTGCGACTGCAGAAGACAGATTGAACTGGAACTCGCGACACAGAAAGGTCCAGCGGCCGTGAGCCGCCACCTCACGCTCGTCACCGTTGTGCTGCTAACGCCACTGGCCGCTGCGCCCACGGCCGAACGAACCGCCAAGCACGCTTTGGCGAGTCGACTTGGATTGCGTAGAATTCACGACTCCAGTTCGTTGGCCTGTCTTAGAACCGCTAACAAAACCGTTCGGCGCGGGTCTCTGACCCCGCCGAAACCGCCGACCGAAGGTCTCCGATTTCGGTTTTGTTAGCGGTTCTTACTTCCGCAAAATCGCCTCGCTTCTTGGCGAACGGTGGGCGTTAGCCCATCGGTTTTTCCGGCGGGCACAGCCTGCTGGCAGCAAAGGGACCAGCGGGCTAACGCCCACCGTTTGCCGAAGTGACCAGGAACAACGCATCTCGCTCTCCCACGGTCACGTGGGGCCCGACGGGGCTTCCGTTGTTCGTTTCGGGATCTTGGTTCGGCGTGCCCTGGATCCGCCGATACTGGGTGCCGGGCGCCAGCTTGCTGAGGTCGAACGTGTAGGGCTGGCGGCTGGGATTGGCCAGCACGATTCCGCGCTCGAACCGCCTCAGCATGGCGTCCGGGTGGGCGTGGGCCGAGAGTCCCTCAAGAGTGATGGGCTCCGAGCCTTCGACCGTCAGCTTCAAGTCGACGGCCGGCGAACGAATGTCGCGGAAGTAGAAGACGGACGTGAACGAGCGATCGTTGGCCCAGCTCATGTACGCCTTGGCCGGCGTGATGTCTGCTTCCGCCAGTCCGCGCTTGACGATCTTCACGTCGCCCCAGAACCCTTGGTCCGTCGTCGTGTTGTCGTGCGGCCCGCAGTCGGCGACGAACTTCAGCCGGACTCGCCGGCCCGCCCAGGCGGCCAACGGCACCGACTGTGGCTGCCATTGGTGAGCCTTGGTGGATCGCTCGAAGAGCTTCTCGAATGCGCCCGTCCGTCCGGCGTTCTGCTCGGCGATCCAGACCTGGAACCAGACGCCGTCCGAGCGTTCGGGACTCTTGGCGGCCATGCCCAGTTGGAACCGCAGTTCGGCGTCGTGCGGCACGTCGACGTCGCGGGTCCAGAACACGGCGCCGCGACCGCCCAGAAACGGCGGGTGGATGGCGTAGGCCTCCAAGCTTCGATCGCTCATCGTTTCTTGGGGGCGATAGTCCACGCGCGCTCCGAAGCTGCGGTCGAGCGGACTTTCTTCCTGGCCGCGCAGGACCATGCCCGTCGCGGACGGATTGCGCTCCAGCAGCCGGATCTCGCCGCCGGAGACCTCGCATTGGACCAGACGAGCCATTTCGCGGGGATAGTCTTGTCGAGGCTCGGCCCGGATCGCTACGAAAACGGACAGGTCGCCGCCCGCGGTCGGCACGTCTGGCAGCGAGAACGCGAGATCGGCAGGTGCGGGGTTCTGCGCCGCGACGCGCAGACCGCCAGCGGCCGGCTCCGTTGTCACCCCGCCGCGAATCCGTTCGGCCAGTTCAGCACGGGGAGGACTTCCGATTCCGGCCAGCAGGTCGGGCGTGGCGGCCGCCAAGTGTACGGCCTGGCCTTGCGACCGGCCCAGCCAGCCCAGCGTGTCGGCGGCCCCGCAACGGAACTCGTCCCAGATGCCGATTTGATTGCCGGTTCTGGTCTGGGCTCTGGTTCTGGTTTCAGTTTGGGTTTGGGTTTGGGTTTCAGGTTGGGGCGGCAACGAGTAGCACAGCATCGCGTCGGTGAACTGGGCGGCGGCGAAGACCAGCCGGTGGCGGGCCAGAGGCACGTCAGGCGCTTGGACCACACCGGGCTGGCCCGGCACGGCTTGCGTCCATTTGTGATTGATGTAGTTGAACACGGGCGGCCGAGCGTTGTCGCGCCAGAAGCCGTGGCGGTTGAGCCCGCCGGACCAATCGTCCATCTCCCAATGGTTCAGGTTCGGCCAGCCTTCGCTTTCGATGCCGTTCAACAGGCCCCACGCGCGTTGCGACCGCGAGCCGCCCGGACCCAACGCCCCGTCGGCTTGGATCAAGAAATCATCGCCCATCCGCGCCCGCAGTTTCCGCACGAACTCGACGACGCCGATCCCGTAGCCGTTGACGCCGCTGACCATGCCGTCGTCCAACTCGCCGTCGCCGTCGGTGTCGCCGTGCGTTTCGTTGAACAAGACGTCGAATTCCAGACCGTCAAAGGCCGCGAGTTTGCCGCCGGGACCGAACCAGGCGGCCAGGTCGTCCACCAGCAGGTCGTCACAGGTGCGGCCTTGCGAATCGCGCGGGCAATGAGCCGCGTGGTTGTAGAACCACAGGAGGTTGTTGTTACGGCCCCAAGGGCCTTCGACCGCGTGTGCCGCCGCGCGGGCTTGGCCTGCTGCGAAGGCCAGCGGCTGCGTGCCGTAGC
>CAYPGE010000276.1:0-12669 GCA_964409865.1 uncultured Pirellulaceae bacterium | reverse complement strand
AGTGTCGCATTGTCGCCTTTCGCTCCGCGAAAGGACGTTCTTTCGCGGAGCGAAAGACGACACTGATTCCCTCGCCGGTCCCAACGCCTCGCATCTTACCAGATTTGCGACCAGGTCAAAACAGGGCAGCCGTGGATCATCGAATGACGCTCTTCTGCCGCAGCATCTCCAGGATGCGATCGACGCAATGCTCGACGCTCAACTCGTGCGTCGGCAGGACCAAGTCCGGCGTCAGGGGCGGTTCGTAGCTGGACGACACGCCGGGGAAGCTGGCGATCTCGCCGGTGTCCGCCTTGACGTACTGCCCGCGCTGGTCGCGCTGGCGGCAGACTTCGACGGGGGCGCTGAGGTACACGACCAGGAATCGCTCGGCGCCGATCACCTGCGCCGCCCGTTGGCGCACCTCTTCGCTGGGCGCCACGAAGGCTCCGATGCAGATCAAGCCGGCGTCGTTCATCAGTTTGGCAACTTCGCCACTGCGCCGCAGATTCTCGGAGCGGTCCTCCGCCGTGAACCCCAGGTCCCGGCTGATTCCCAGTCGCATGTTCTGGCCGTCGAGCACGACGCTGGCCTGCCCGGCGTCGAACAAACGACGTTCCAGGGCATACGCGATGCTGGATTTCCCCGAGCCCGTCAAGCCGGTCAGCAGGATGGTCACGGCGGTTTGGCCGAATCGCGAGGCACGCTCCTCGCCCGTCACGTTGCTGTGCTGGCTGTGCAGTGTCCGGGCCAGCGGGGCGTCGTCCCAGTGGTCGTGCCGCTGATCGCCAGTGGCCCGCGCCAAGATCATCCCGGCGCCCAGGGTGCCGTTGCCGATCCGGTCGATGACGATGAAGGCGCCCGTGACGCGGTTGCGGCGGTAGTCGTCGTACGAAATGGGCTCGGTCAGGGTGACGGCGCAACGGCCGATTTCGTTCAAGCGGAGCGACGAGGCGTCCTGGCGGTGCAGCGTGTTCACGTCCACGCGGTAGCGCAGGGCGTCGATCGAGCCCGTGACCATCTTGGTCGTCTGTTTGAACAGGTACGGCTTGCCGGTGACCATCGGCTGTTCGGCCATCCAGACCAGCATGGCGTCGAACCGTTGTTCGAGTTTCGGCACGTTGCCGGGGCGGACAATCATGTCGCCGCGGCTGGTGTCGATCTCGTCTTCCAGGGTCAGCGTGACGGCTTGCGGGCAAAACGCCTCGTCGAGTTCGCCGTCGAGGGTGACGATCGACTTGATACGGCTCGTTTTCCGCGACGGCAGGGCCATCACTTCGTCGCCGCGACGGACGATGCCCGAAGCGATCGTGCCGCAGAAGCCGCGGAAGTCCAGGTGCGGCCGGTTCACGTACTGGACCGGAAAGCGGAAATCCTCCATGTTGCGGTCCGATCCGATGTAGACCGAATCCAGGAAGTTCATCAGCGTGCTGCCCCGGTACCAGGGCATGTTCGGACTGGGATCGACGACGTTGTCGCCCTGGAGTGCCGAGATCGGGATGAAGTGCACATCGGAGACTTCCAGGCGGGCGGCGAAGTCCTTGTAGTCCGCCCGGATCTTCTCGAAGACCTCCTCGCTGAAGCCCACCAGGTCCATCTTGTTGATCGCCACCAGGACGTGCTTGATGCCCAACAGCGTGACGATGAAGCTGTGCCGCCGCGTCTGGGTCACGACCCCGTTGCGGGCGTCCACCAGGATGATCGCCAGATCGCAAGTCGAGGCCCCCGTGGCCATATTGCGCGTGTACTGCTCGTGTCCCGGCGTGTCGGCGATGATGAACTTGCGTTTGGCGGTGGAGAAGTAACGGTACGCGACGTCGATCGTGATCCCCTGTTCGCGTTCCGCCTTGAGGCCGTCCGTGAACAGCGCCGGATCGAACCCGCCGCCGGTGGTGCCGTGGATGGCCGAGTCCCGCTCCAAGGCGCGCAGCGTGTCCTCGTAGATCATCTTCGAGTCGTAGAACAGACGTCCGATCAGCGTGCTCTTGCCGTCGTCCACGCTGCCGCACGTCAGGAAGCGCAGCAACTCCTTGCGCTCGTGTTCGGCCAAATAGGCGTCGATGTCGGTGGCGATCAGATCCGAGTGATGAGACATAGGCGGTGGCGTCAGCTCCAGTCAGACGGTCGTGAAATCAAATCGAAGACTCGCGGTCCAGCAAGGTGTACCAGTATCCGCCGGCCGGACTGGGCTCGCGGACCAACCGGAAGCAGCGGGCCAGGACGCGAGATGTGCGATAGCCTTCGCTGTCCACCTCGGTTTCGACAAATTGTTCCCAGCCGCGGGTCAAAACGCGAAAAACGAGTTCGTCGCGGCGGGCATCGATGATCCAGTACTCGGCAATTCCGGCCGCAAAATACAGTGACGGAAGAAGCTCAGTGTCCTTGTGTACGGACGTGCGACTGACGACTTCGATCACCAGGTCGGGAGCCCCGTTCACCTCGATGTATCGTCTGCTGCCTTCGCGGCGTTCGACGTACTTGACCCGCCCAGACTGATAGCTTTCGACACTGCAGAACATCGCATCGGGCTCCGTGGACAGATCGGCTGCTTCGTTGACAAGCAAGGCGCCGTCGGAGAAGACGTTGCCCAGTCCGTGCCGACGGACCAGGACCCGCAGATCGCCCGTCACGTCCGTTTTCGCCTGATTGTGCGTCGTAAGCTCCTCGGGACTCATATCGATATCCACCTCGCCCGCCAAGTACGAAACCCGTCCGGTCTCCGGGAATGCGTCCGAGTGCGCCCAGCGGCGGAATTCCTGCAGATTGCAGATATTCGCCGGGACCCGCACGCGTTCTTCAAACACGATTGCCGCGGAACTCATCTGTCGTCTCTCCTCCCGGAACCACGGCGAGCTACTGCTGCAGAGAGGCCGCTACGTCCGTCGTCACTGCATCTCTGGGTCAGAAATACCCTTCCCGCTTCTTGTCTTCCATCGAGCCCTCCTCGTCGTTGTCGATGACCCGCCCCTGCCGCTCGGATGTCTTGCACAGCAGCATCTCCTGGATGATCTGCGGGAGCGTGGTGGCCGTCGAGGGCACGGCGCCGGTCAGGGGATAACACCCCAGGGTGCGGAAGCGGACCATCCTCATCTGCGGCTTCTCGCCCGGCAACAACTGCAGTCGCTTGTCATCCACCAGGATGAGATTGCCGTCACGGACCACCACGGGCCGCTCGGCGGCGAAGTACAAGGGGACGATCGGTATCCGCTCCAGATGGATGTACTGCCAAACGTCCAGTTCGGTCCAATTGGACAGCGGGAAAACCCGGATGCTTTCGCCCTTGTTGACGCGCGTGTTGTACAGGTTCCACAGTTCGGGCCTCTGGTTTTTGGGGTCCCAGCGATGGAAGCGATCTCGAAACGAAAACACGCGTTCCTTGGCTCGCGACTTTTCCTCGTCCCGCCGTGCGCCGCCAAACGCGGCGTCGAACTTGTATTTCTCCAACGCCTGCTTGAGCGCCTCTGTCTTCATCACCGTCGTATGTTTGCCGCTCTGTTCGAACGGGTTCAAGCCCAATTTCAGCCCTTCCTCGTTGACGTACGTCAGGACGGTCAGCCCCAACTCCTTCTTGGCGTAGTTCTCCCGGAACGCATACATATCCTGGAACTTCCAGGTGGTGTCCACGTGCATCAAGGGGAACGGCGGCTTGGCCGGATAAAAGGCTTTCATCGCCAACTGGACCATGACGGACGAGTCTTTGCCAATAGAGTACAGCATCACCGGATTGTCGAACTCGGAGGCGACTTCCCGGATGATGTGGATGCTCTCCGCTTCCAACTGCTTCAAGTGCGTAAGGTTGTAACCTGACATGCGGGTTCTGGCTGCAATCGAGGAAGGGGCGAAGGGACACCCGTCCAGCTGGGAGGTCGCTGCAATGATCTGCAGGTCTCAGCGGTTTTCACGATCCCCTGATTAGACACTCTTTTCCCCAAACCAGAAAGGGCACCTGATGCATAAACTCTGCCCGCTTCGTGTTTTCGGCAGAATCCGCACAGGTTTACAGCCATTCCGGAAATGCGCCGGCGACCTGCTTGGCTAGCAGAAAGTCTGGTTCTACTCGACGCACCCAAAATACCGATCTTACGATCTAGTTCTGCCACTGTTCGACTCGTGCCGGTGAAACCTGCCGACGATTCACACACCTTTTGGGCTGTCCCATTCTCATGAAGCGGAATTGTTCTGCATCCGTGTGGCTGTTGCTCGCGCTGGTTGTGGTCCTGTTCTGGCTGAGTGCCCTCGCTCCACGAGAGTGGAGTCACTGGGACAGCCGACCTCTCCAGCCGTCGGAGTCACGTCTGGCATGCCTGCACCTGGCGGCCGAAACCCAGTCCCGTCAGCCAGTTGCGACCGCCCCGCCGCGGCTCGCAACCCCCGCAGAACCGAATCTCGCAGAAACCGAACCCGAAGCTGCCTATCCGGATACGCCAAAACCGGACTTAGAGCCGTTGCCGACCAACACGGGACTTGCAGAAGACGCCTTCCGTTCAGCTCCCGTCTCTGCGAGCATCGCGCCGCGTGGCCTTCGCACGCTAGAGGCGGCGTTATCCCGTGAAACGGCTGCGACTGCCGTCGGCTACGCGGTTGACCGCTTTGACAAAGCAAGGCCGGGCGTCGGAATCGAGCCGAGCCGACCCGCTTCGTCTGTGTCTTACAACGTGCGGGGGCCGAGTGTGTCGAGCGGCGAGGGCAATCCTCCGGGCTCGCGTCTGGAGCAGGGTCCGGACCGGCTGGAGGCATCCCCTGCGCTGCGGCAAACGGTTTCCGCCAGCACGGGCTTGTTGCCGCGCTGGCCCTACCCGACGGAGTTGGCAGACCGCCTGCACGCGTTGACCGAGAATGCTCCATGCGCCGGTTGGTGTTCGGCCGTTCTGCAACGATTGGAGCGGTTAAGTTCTTTCGAGTCCCTCGCCGCGACGGAGATCGGTATCCTGATTCCCGCACTCCGCCGCTTGGCCGAAGAAGGCCTGCAGCGTGCAAACACGACCCCCAAACAGGCAGTACGCTCCGAGTGGACGCGAACTGCTTGGGGGCTAAAACGGCGTCTCGACATCTGGGAACAGGTCTACGCGATCGCATCGTCGAGTCCGCCCGCCGCCGCAACCGTCCAAGATTCGACAGGTCTACGACAGGCATACGACAAGCTGGCCGCCAGGCTGCAGACCGATGCCAACGGCGAAGGCTGGCGCCGCTACTTATTGATGTCCGAAGCGCAAGACCAGTTCTTCGGCCATCCGGCCTCGGACACCGTCGCCAGCCGCAACCTCGCCAAGCGGATCTTGCTGCGCACGGATTACAGCGTGCTCGCTCCCAAGCAGCAAACATTCCTCCAGGAAAGCGTCTGCGCGGAGTACCTGCATCAGTTGCGGCACCTGGCGACCGAGCCCGTCGACTACCTGCGTTTGCTAAACGAACTGGAACGATATGAGCACGAGCGGTTGCCGGAGGCGGCCCTCCATGTGGCGGCGGCTCAGCAGATTCTGCGATGGGCCGACGCCCCGGCCATCGCTGAACTCGGGCGGCGGATCGACGTCAATTACCGCAACGCCAATCTGCGTGTCACGCTCAGCCGGTCGTTCCTGGAGCGGATGTTGCCTCCGCCCGAGCCTGTGGCGGAACGCGTCGACGAGATCATTCAGGGCGCGTACACCACGGGCTGCAGCGAGACGCTCACCGAACTCGGCGTCTGCCTCCTGCCCAGTTCGGATAGTTGGCGGATCGGCCTGATGGCCAAAGGACAGGTGGCCACGGAAACGCAATCCAGCGCCGGAGCGGCTACCTTCTTCAGCCGCGGGAGCGCTAATTTTCTGGCCGCCAAGGAGGTCGTCATTCACCGCTTCGGCTGGTACCATCGAGCCGCCGTGGCGGATGCCGAGTCGTCCAACAGGCTGTCCGAGGTGACGACGAGGTTGGATCCGGTGCCCCTCTTGGGCGATCTCGCGAGGGCCATCGCGATCGAAAGGTATCGTTCGGAGACCCCCGCTGCGGAGCGACAGGTGAGAGACCGAGTCACGGCTACGGCCTCGGACCGCATTGACGCGGAGGTGAGTTGCCGATTGAACCAGTTGCAGAAGCGTTTTCACGAGCACTTCTATGTGCCCCTCCAGCAACTCGCCCTTAACCCCCTGGCCGTGGACATGCACTCGACGGAAGCCTGCCTGGCGGGCCGCTACCGGCTGGCCGGACACGATCAGCTGGCGGCCCACACGCCACGGGACCTCGCCCCGGCTGGCAGCCTCTTTCAACTGCAAGTCCATGAATCCGCCCTGAATAACCTGTTCCAACAGCTGAAATGGGAGGGACGACGGGCGAACGTCCGCCAACTCGATCGGGAGATCGCCGCCCACTTCCAACTTGCCGACGAGCGACTGCCGGAGGAAATGCCGGACGACGTGTTCGTCAAGTTCGCTGACGAGACGCCGGTGCGAGTCGACTTCCAGGAGGGGCGAGTCCGCCTGCAGTTGGCGCTGGCCGAACTATCCCAGGGCGGCAACCGTTGGAGAAACTTCACGGTGCGAGTCTACTATCGCCGCACGCCGGATCAGTTTGGTGCCCAACTCGTCCGCGATCAGTACGTCGAATTGATCGGCAAACGGCTGCATCTGAGGGAGCAGATCGCGCTGCGTGGCATATTCAGCCGCGTTTTCGCTCAGAACCAGCCGATCGAACTCGTCGGCGACCGGCTCCAAACCGATTCCAGGCTGGCCGGTTTGGAGGTCGATCAGTTCGACATCCGCGACGGCTGGCTCAGCGTTTCGCTCGGCCTGCCCGCCGAAGAGCCGGTGCGGACGGCGCGGGAGCCCAGCAACCTGCACTCCAGCGACCGTCGCAACTCACGGCCTGCCAACGAGCCCGACGGCCAGCGCGCGATCATGATTCGCCTGCGCTCGCCCTGACGCTCGTAGCCTCTCCGCGCGGCGCCCATATCGAGTTTCAGCAATCAGCCCCGCTCGCGGACAACCTCGGTCGTGTCCGCCGAAAGGGCAGCGCGTCAGGTCACGGTCCAAGTCTCGCCAGAGGTGAACAACTTGTTGAAATCCCCGTCGCCCCGCTTGGCCCGCGCCAGCTCGATTTGCCGATTCAACTCTTCGTCGTAGCGCGGAGCCTCGACGGCTCGAAACACCCCGATCGGCTCAGGGAATCCGTCCTCGTGACGCAGCCGGCTCAGCAGGTACGCGAGGCTGGGCTCCGTGGCTTTCTCGTCGTGAAACAGCAGATCGTCCTCCGAAATCCCCTTGCCCAGTTCGACGACCTCCGGGTCCATGCCGTTCAGGCGGATGCCCTTGTCGCGGTTCTTGCCGAAGATCAGCGGCCGGCCGTGCTCCAATTCCAGCACCGTATCGGCCTTGACGTCTCGGTCCGTCGCGTAGTTGAAGGCGCCATCGTTGAATACGACGCAGTTCTGATAGACCTCGATGAAGGATGCTCCCTTGTGATCTGCCGCCCGCTCCAGAACCATCCCCAGGTGCTTGATGTTGACGTCGATCGAACGCGCCACAAAGGTCGCTTCGCAGCCGATGGCGATGGAGATCGGGTGCAGGGGATTGTCGATGGCTCCCATGGGCGTACTCTTGGTCACTTTCCCCAACGGAGTCGTCGGCGAGTACTGGCCCTTCGTCAATCCGTAAATTCGATTGTTGAACAGGACGATGTTGATGTCCATGTTGCGGCGGATGCAGTGCATCAAGTGGTTGCCGCCGATGCTCAACCCGTCGCCATCGCCCGTGATCACCCAGAGCTGGAGATCCGGGTTGACCGCCGCCAGGCCGCTGGCCACCGCCGGCGCGCGGCCGTGGATGCTGTGGATGCCGAAGCAGTTCATGTAGTAGGGAAACCGGCTGGAGCAGCCGATCCCCGAGATGAACACGATCTTCTCGCGGGGAATCCCCAAGCCGGGCAGCATCTTGCGCATTTGCGCGAGGATCGAATAGTCGCCGCAGCCCGGACACCAGCGGACGTCTTGATCGCTGGCAAAATCCGCGGCGGTGAGCACGGGCAGTTCCGCAACAGCCATGATAAGCTTCCTTTAACTTCTGCGTGCCGGCGTGCAGCCATTCTGCTGGCATCATCAGAAGCCCGACTTGTCCGTGAAAGCCGGGCTTCCTTGAAGATCACTGCAGTTGTTGCCGAATCGCCGTCACGATTTCTTCCACATGGAACGGCTTGCCTTTGACCTTGTTCAGCCCCTGGGCATCGATCAGGTGCTTCGCACGCACCAAGAGCCTCAGCTGGCCCATGTTCCACTCGGGAATCAAGACCCGGTCAAAGTTCTCCAGAACTTCGCCGAGATTGGCAGGGAACGGATTGAGGTAGCGGAGTTGGGCATGGGCGACCGACAGCCCCTCGGCTTGGCATTGCTCGACCGCCGTCACGCACGCGCCATACGTCCCGCCCCAACTCAGCACCAGCAACTCGCCGGCCTGCGGTCCGTACACCTCCTGCAACGGAATGTCCATTGCGATGTTTTCCACTTTTTGCGCCCGCAGCTTGACCATGAACTCGTGATTCTCCGCGTCGTAGCTCACGTTGCCGGTGACCTGTTGTTTCTCCAGCCCGCCAATCCGGTGCTCCAGCCCCGGCGTTCCCGGCAGCGCCCAGGGCCGCGACAGCCGTTCGTCCCGCAGGTAAGGAAGAAATGGCTCGTCATCCAGACTCGGCCCCGGATGCTCGACCGGGATTCTCGGCAGATCTTCAAACCGTGGGATGCGCCACGGTTCGGCGCCGTTGGCGATGTAGCCGTCCGAAAGAACAATGACCGGCACCATGTAGCGTACGGCGATCCGCCAGGCTTCCAGCACCACGTCGAAACAGTCGGCCGGACTGCGGCAGGCCAAGACAGGCAAGGGCGATTCCCCGTTGCGTCCGAACATCACCTGCAGCAGGTCGCCTTGCTCCGTCTTGGTCGGCAGTCCCGTGCTCGGACCGCCACGCTGGACGTTGATGATCAACATCGGCAGTTCGAGCATCAGGCCCAAGCCCATGGCCTCCGTCTTCAACGCGATTCCCGGACCGCTAGAAGCCGTTGCCGCCAGGGCGCCACCGAACGCGGCGCCGATCACGGCGCAAATCGCAGCCATTTCGTCCTCGGCCTGAAGCGTCCGCACGCCAAAGTTCTTGTGCCGGCTCAATTCGT
Source organism: uncultured Pirellulaceae bacterium (assembly GCA_964409865.1). Classification (GTDB taxonomy): domain Bacteria; phylum Planctomycetota; class Planctomycetia; order Pirellulales; family Pirellulaceae; genus Anammoximicrobium. The sequence goes on along the minus strand of CAYPGE010000276.1, from coordinate 3,560 downwards.
GCAAAATGTCGCTGGCCGGGGTGATTGGGTACGAACCGTAGAACAAGTCCTTGCCGCTGAGCCGGGCCGCAGCCATCAGGCCCCACGCAATGGCTTGGTTGCCCATGATGTTTCGGTACAGCCCAGGCTGCAGCTTGGCCGGCCCGACCCGATAACTGATGTCGAACGCTTCGGTCGTCTCGCCGTAGTACCAGCCGGCCCGCAGTGCCCGCTCATTCGCCTGGGCAATCTGCGGCTTGTCGCCGAACTTGTCTTGATTGAAACGCAACGTGACGTCCAGGTCGCGGCCGTACAGCCAGTAGATCAGGCCCATCGCGAAGAAATTCTTGCAACGGTCAGCCAGTTTCTGCCCCAACCCAATGTCCTCGACGGCCTTTCGTGTCAGCGTGGACATGGGCACCTTAATGACCCGATATTTCGACAGACTGCCATCCTCCAGCGGATTACGACCCAGGTTGGCCAGTTTCAGGTCCTTGGAGGTGAACGCGTCTTCGTTCGCAATCAGCACCCCACCCGGCTCCAGATCCGCGATGTTCGTCACCAGCGCGGCAGGATTCATCGCCACCAGCGCGTTCAACCGGTCGCCGGGGGTAAAGATCTCCCTCGACGCGAACTGCACCTGAAAGCCGCTGACCCCGGCCCGAGTCCCCCTCGGTGCGCGAATCTCCGCCGGATAATCGGGAAACGTAGCGACGTCGTTGCCGGCCAAGGCCGAGGTATTGGTAAGTTGGCTGCCGGTCAACTGCATTCCGTCACCGGAGTCACCGGCTAGGCGAACGGTTGCCGAAGTCAGTTCCCGAATTGTCCGAGGGGGCTTCAGCGAGGCTTCTGCGGTGGTGGACATGGGGCAATTCTGCTTGGATCAAGAAAACGAGAGAAGTTTTGAACCACTGTATTGCGGACCGCAAACCGCGGCAGTCGTGACTTCTTTGGGCGCCTTCGCAGTCTCCGAGCCTGGACAAATCTAGCAATCGCGTTGGACCGCTACAAGCCATGCGGCAGCCCGGACCTGGAAAAAGCGGGCTCGGAACCTCGTCAAGACCGCCGTTCAGGTCGCATTTTCGTGAACTTGCGACGCCTCCGACATTAGGGGTTCTTGCGTCGCCGCCCGAAAGTCTTTGTAATTGTCGCTTTCCGGAAACCCGCGCGGCAAGGGCCAGCTCAACCATTTGTACTTCGTCAGGAAGGGAGTTTGTATGGCTAAGAAAACGATCCAGGACGTTTCCGTCTCCGGTAAGACGGTTTTGATGCGAGTCGATTTCAATGTCCCCTTGGACGACCAACGACGGGTCACCGATGATCGGCGGGTCCGCTTGGCCCTGCCGTCCATTCGCTCCGTGATCGACCGTGGCGGGCGGCTGATCCTGATGAGTCACTTGGGACGTCCGAAAGACGCGCCGGACCCCAAGTACAGTATGAAGCCCGCCGCCGACAAACTGGCCGAACTGCTGGGCAAGCCGGTGCATTTCGCCAACGACGTGATTGGCGAAGACGCGCGGGCCAAGGCCGCCGCTCTCGCTGCGGGCGAGGTCCTGGTCCTGGAGAACCTGCGGTTTTGCCCCGGCGAGAAGAAAGGGGATGTCGCGTTCGCCCGAGCCTTGGCCGACATGGCCGATATCTACTGCAACGATGCGTTTGGAACGTGCCATCGGACAGACGCGTCGATGGTAGCGGTGCCCCAAGCCATGGGCGGCAAGCCCAAAGTTGTGGGCTTCCTGGTGGAGAAGGAGATTCAATACTTGAGCGAGGCGATCGCCGCCCCGAAACGCCCCTTCGTCGCCATTCTGGGCGGTGCCAAAGTCTCGGACAAAATCAACGTCATCAAGAACCTGCTCACCATCTGCGACCAGGTGCTGATCGGCGGCGCGATGGCCTATACGTTCTCCTTGGCACAAGGCGGCCAAGTGGGAAACAGCCTCGTCGAAAAGGATAAACTCGACCTGGCCAAGGAATTGATCGCCGCGGGCGGCGCCAAGCTCGTGCTGCCGGTCGACGACCATTGCGGCGACCGGCTCGCCGCCGACTGCCACAAACAGATCACCCCCGCCGGGCAGATCCCCGATGGTTATCTGGGCTTGGACATCGGTCCCCAGACGGCGGAGTTGTACGCGCAGCGGATCCAAGACGCGAAGACGATTGTCTGGAACGGACCGATGGGAGTCTTCGAAATGCCGCCCTTCGACGCCGGGACGAAAGCCGTTGCCAAGGCGATCGCCGACAGCGGCGCCACCAGTATCATCGGCGGCGGCGACAGCGCGGCGGCCGTCGAGCAACTGGGCTTCGCAGGCAAGGTTTCGCACGTCAGCACAGGCGGCGGCGCCAGTCTGGAAATGCTCGAAGGCAAGAAGTTCGCCGCTGTTGAGTTGCTGGACGAGAAATAGCAGCCCCTGAAAGGAGACCGCACATGGAAGACAAAACCCAGGAACAGACGTTGGTGCTCATCAAGCCGGACGCCTTGAAGAACTCCCTGACGGGCTACGTTCTCTCCATCCTGTCGGAGTTTCACAGCGGCCTGCGGTTTGCCGGGGCCAAGATCGTGAACGTTCATCGGATGCTCGCGGAGGAACACTACGCCGAACACCGCGGCAAGGTGTTCTATCCGCCGTTGCTGGACTATATCATGGGACTGGCTCATTATCCGGATGAGCCGCAGAAGCGGAGGGTCATTGCGTTTGTGTATCGCGGCCCGGACGCCGTGCAAAAAATTCGCGATATCGTCGGCCCCACCAATCCGCACGTGGCTCGAGAAAAAAGGCCCGGCTGCATCCGCGCCCTCGGCACGATCGTCCCCGTCAAAGACGCTGCGGGGAACGTTGTCGGTGAGCGCATGGACAACCTGATCCATGCTTCCGCAACCGTCCCGGAGGCGGAGCGGGAGATCAAGCTTTGGTTCCGGCCCAATGACATTCCTCCGGCCATGCGAGCTTACCCCGTCGAGGCCAGCGATGCTCATTACTACTTTCGCGACGGCAAGCTCCTGACCACCCATGAACCGGGCAGCATGTTCTTGCTGGCGCCCGGCAAGGTGGCTTGGCGTTCGGACCTCGAGACCCTGCGACTCTTGGCCCGTGGCTTGCCGGCACCCTGTCCCCTGGAGACCGTGGCGGCCAAGTACCTGATCAACGAGGAGAGTTGAGGCCTCGCGGACGAAGAAGCCTCAAGAAAGAAGCCCGGCTTTTTCGCAAAAGCCGGGCTTCTTCATTCGCTCGCCCGTCCGCCACTTCTTGCCGTTTACCGAGTTTTGGCTTTCAATCCGCTCAGCACGGCATCCGCCGGCAGGACTTCACCAAACCCGCCATCCACGTCCTCGGCGAAATCGTCGAGGGCCGCGTTCCACGCGGCATCGATCAATTCCGACGATTCCGAGCCGATGCGATGGAACCAGGCGTCCTGCTCGGACTCGTGGACATCCACCGGTGTTTCTGCCGCGGCCGGCACGAACTCGTCGCGGCGTGCGGCAGCGGAGGATTCGCGGCGAATGGGCGAGACCGCCAAGTCGGCGTCGCCCACGGATCGGGACAGCAGCGTGTAGTCGGGAACGGCCAGCCATGCGGCGGACA
>CAYPGE010000275.1:0-12779 GCA_964409865.1 uncultured Pirellulaceae bacterium | reverse complement strand
TCCATGACGAGTTCATCAATCAACGGCGATTCGAGCATGACTTTTCTACCTCCCAAAATCGTCAACAGTCCTACGTCATTATACCGCAGATAGGCGAGCACTTGGGTAACGGCCAGCAAGTTTGCCTTTTCGCCGGGCGGGGCGTTCTTTTCGATGGCATCCCGGCAGCGTTCCATCACCTTTTCGGGCGGGTCGGCAAACTCGGTCAGCGGAACCCACGGGATCAGGCCCACGTCGCCGGCCTGGAGCAGCTCCGCCGCCGGGATCGTCCACAACTCCACCACTCGCCACTTCAAATGGCAGGATGATAACCCGTGACGGCTGCGCAGGTTGCGGCTCCTCGGAATCCGGTACTTGCCTTTGGGCCGCAGCACGAAGGTCACCGCCTCCGGCAACTCCCCGCGATCCAGATACACCAGCATCAGGTCGTCCGTCAGCTGTTGTCCGACTCGACGTTCCGGGTAGGTGGCGACTTCGATCAAGAACAGGTCGTCGCGGGGCTCGCCTTCCAAGCGGACCTCCAGCAGCCCGTCAGGCAGTCGGCGTGGCTGGACGACCTCGGCCTGCGCGGGCCGCCAATTCGCGATCCTTCCCACCTTGGCCAGCCGCAGCATGGAGTCTCCGTGGTGCTGGATTAGCCATTTGCTGCTCTTGTCGTAGGGTTGATGTTCGCCCTCCATCATTGGCGTTGTCGCTCCGTCGGTGATTCGTGCTCTCCGAGGCTGTGAAAAGATGGGACTGGCTCCGAGCCAGCACCGCGCTAATCCCTGGAAAAACGGGGGGCTGCGAGGTGCCTGTCCCAATTTTCTCACAGCCTCTCCGTGTCGTGCGTGAGTGTCAAAAACTCTTTGGTCGCGACTGCGCGTTCAAGATTCCACTCATTCGTCCCCGTCCGTCTTGGACCGCCCCATGGCGATATCGAACTCGTACAGAGCCGGAATCATCATGGCGGCGGTCGTGAAACCGTAGGTCAAGGTGGACACCAGGAATACGGCCGGGAAGTGCTGCAGCAGGTAGCTGGTAATCGTCAACTGGGTCTACTTCAGTGGCTTGACGCGGATGTTGCGGTAGGCGACCACGGCGCCGTGCTCTTGGAGGCCAATTTTGCCTTCGCGCGGGAAGTCCTTCAGGGCGGTGCGGTACTTGTTCTTCGTGCCGTCCGGGTTCTGGCCGGCCTGGCTCCATTGGTCCAGATCGGCTTCGACGATTTTTTCGCCGTTCAACTCGATCGTGACTTTGCTGCCGCGGCAGGTGATGACCACCTTGTTCCAGTCGGCCACCGCCGCGTTCTTGCTCGGCGCCAGCGCATCGTACAGCGCCCCGACACTGTGCTTGCTGGGCGTGTCCCGCGGCCGGTCGACCTGCATTTCCAGTCCGGTCTGGACACAGTCGCCGGGATTGCCGGTGCGGAAGAAGACGCCGCTGTTGCCCTCGGTCTTGAATTCGAGTTCCAGGATGAAGTCGCCGAAGGACTGCTTCGACCAGACGTAGCCGGCCGGCTTCTGGCGGATCAGCAAGCCGTCTTCGACAACCCAGCCCTCGGCAGGCGGCTTGCCGGAGCCGTTGTCCCAGGCCGATAGGTCCTTGCCGTCGAACAACGTAATCCAGCCCTGGTTTTCGTCGCCCCAGGCGGATGCGACGAGGGAACCGATCGCCAGAAGCAACGCGGCAGTCGTGGTGAAACGCTTGGACATGGTGGGTCTCCTTGGGTGTGAGTAATGTGGAGGGAAGGCACATTCCCGTAGCATGGCTCTCCGAGCCGTGCTGGTCGCCGTAGCATGGCTCTCCGAGCCGGTCAGGTCCCGATGTCGCGCACCCAGGCACGGCTCGGAGAGCCATGCTACGGGAATTCGCGCACCCAGGCACGGCTCGGAGAGCCATGCTACGGGAGAGCCACGCTACGGATTGGGATTTCACCGAATATAACGTTCCGGCAGGCGGCTGGCCAGTCGGCTACTTGGCGATCAACTGCACCGCGTCTACGACCACGTAGCCGTCGGTGCCGGCGGTTTCCACCACGATCGTCGTCCGGGGGCCGGCGGGCAAGTCGAATGTGCCGAGGCAGTGGAACAACTGGTCGATCTCCGGGGGCTGCCGCTGATTGATGCAAATCGTTTTCGATCCCACCGGCGTCGTGATCGTGACGGGGGTGTTGCTGGCGCGGTTCTTGTAGGGGACATACGACAAGCGGATTTCGTACTTGCCGGCGCGGGGTACATCGGGCAAAAAGCGGATAGATTTTTCGCCCTTGCCTTCGTCGCCGTCGTGCAGGTAGCCGTCCCGTACATAAGGCTCGGCAAAGGTGGACGTGCTCCAATGGCCAATCTGCTGCGCCTGGCTCGCGTCGATCACCAAGCCGGGCAACTTTCGCGGATCCACGCTGTAGAACCAGGACAAGTCGGGCGAGACATCGGGCAGCGCACGGGCCGCCTCCACCCGGCGCGCGATCTCGACCACCCGTGGCGGCTCGTCATAGACCCGGATCTCGCCGACCGTCGTCATGCCCGTGAACACCCATCGCAGCCTGGAGGTCGTGACGGCGTCCAATCCCAGCACGTAACGCCGATGCCTGCAGTTGGGCACCTCGGCCACCGTCCGCCAGGCATCTTCCTGCCAGGCCTCGACGCGAAACGCCGACGGGGCGACGGTCTTGGTGGCGAATGCCGTGTGGACGACGTTGAACGTCTGCGGCACGGGCCAATCGAGTTGCAGCCAGTGGGTGTCCGATCCCGGCTGCGGGCTCCAGACGTTCGCCCGGCCCGCCGCAGGCCGCGCGTAACCGTTGGTCACGTTCCCGGCCGCGAGTTGCCCGCCGTCGGTCCGCGTCAACTCGCTCGACGCCGTGACGGCCGCCGCACGGGCCAGATCGTGCGGATCCCGATTCGGCAGATCGATCAAGTAGGCGCCGTCCTTGAGCAATTGTTGCTGCAGCTGTTCCAAGTGTTCCTGGTACACGCCGCGCGGCGTCGTTTGCTGCTGGATGCACAGCGCGGCTGCGGTCCCGGCGGCCTGGCCGATCACGGCACACGTGAGCATCACGCGCGTGTCGGACAGCGCCATGTGACTGGCGGAAATATCCCGGCCGGCCATCAGCAGGTTGTCCACATTCTTCGAGTACAGGCAGCGATAGGGGATCGAGAACTGCAGGCCCATGCAGGGATCCAGGCCGCCCGGCCGGTCGTAATGGATGCCGAACGAGCCCTGGTGGAAAAAGCCGCCGGAATGGTGGTCGTCCAAGGTCCAGCCGCCGTAGGCCACTCGGTCCGGAAACAGCGTCTGCTGGCGGATATCGTTTTCGGTCAGCACGCAATCACCGATCAAGCGGCGGCTCTCGCGTTTGCCGGCCACATGGCCGATCCAGACCAGCCGATGATTGGCCGCAGCCTTGGCGTCGCGTGGACAATGGTTCTTCAAATGGTCCCACAATCCGAAGATCAGCCGCAGCAGGTCGTCGCGGATTTCTTCCGCGCCGGCGTACGTGTCGCCCAGTCCGCCCAGCTCGATCACCCATTGCTCGCTGGTCCGGGCGCCCAAATGCGGATGCCGGCCGGGCGTAAAGCTGTCGCAGGTGGGGAACTTCATGGCCCACGGCGGGGCGACGAATGATTGCGGCGACCCGGCGTCGACGCTGGCGTACTTGAGCGTATTGCCCATGGTGTTCGTGCTGGGCTGCTCCGGCGCCCAAGGCTCGTTGTACATCGACCGCGGTTCCTTGCCGTGGCGATATTCCGCGCCGGCGGCGACGCCCACCACGGCGTCGCCGGTACCGTCCAGAAGGACCTGGCCCGCAAACCGCATCCGCTGGCCGGTCCGTGTGTCGAGGCCCAGGACGGCAGCCATCCGCTGCGGCTTGTCCGCGCGCATCTCGACGCCCGTCGCATGCGTGTTCAGACACAGCGTCAGGTTCGGCTCGGCCTGGACGAAACGCAGCAGGCGTGCCGAGTACACCGCCGCTTCGGCGCTGGTTTGATTGCCCGCCGTCCGGTACTCCTCGACGAGGCCCGTCTCGCGAGGATCGAGCGGATCGCGTTTGGCGCCCGGCCAGACGCCCACGGGCGGCACCAGGATCTCGGTGCTGGCGTTGCCGCCCAACACCGGACGGTTTTGAATCAGCACCGTGTCGGCGCCCAGTCGGGCCGCCGTCACCGCAGCCGTGCAGCCTGCCAGGCCGCCGCCCACGACAACTACGTCGAAGGACCCCATCTCCTTCACGTCCGGACTGACGCCGCCGTGCCGCGCTCGCAATGCGGTGATCTCGCCGGGGGTCTGCGGCGGTGTCCATTGCAGGTCGTCGGCGAGCACCAGCGCGTCGCAGCGGCTGTAGTAACCGGTCAGATCGCGCAGACGCACTTCGACCTGGCCGGACAACTCGTGGACCCCGCCGTCTTCCCAGACCCAGCCGCGTTGGCCGCTACCGCCGAAGGTGTGTTCGATGGTTCGCCCACCGATCAAGACCTGGAACAAACCAGGATGGTGCTCCGGCGCCCAGTCCTTGGTGCGAACCCACAGCCGGTATTTCCCGCTTTTCGGTACGGCGACCGTCGTGACGGCATCGTCGACCGGTGTGCCCAATCCGATGGCCAGCAAGTACGGCGAACCCATCTGGTCGATGAATTGCGCGTCGTTGGTCCAGCCGCCGTAATTCTGGAACCGCTCGGCTTCGATCCAGACGAGATTCTCTCCGGATGCGCCCGCGGCAAGCCAGGAAAGAAGAACCAGGCAGTGAGTCATGGCGATTCGTCCTTTTGGCAAGGGCATCGACAGTTCGTCATCGATGTCAGGCTGCGATCCCGGAGAGAATGCGCGCCACAAAAAGCACAAAAACGCACGAAAAAGTCCGTGGTGGGCTCTTTGTGCGTCTTCGTGCTTTTGGTGGCTGTTTCCTTCTTGGCTTTGGCTCGTTACTGCCGCGGCAGCCTGCGTTACGGCTTGGGCGGGCGGCGTTTTTCCAGCCATTCGGTGTGGAACACACCCGGCTTGTCAACCCGCTCGTATGTGTGCGCTCCGAAGTAATCCCGCTGAGCCTGCAGCAAATTCGCGGGCAGCCGCTCGCTGCGGTAGCCGTCGAAGTAGGCCAGCGCCGTACTGAAGGCCGGGACGGGAATGCCCAACTGCGTGGCGGTAATCACGACGTTCCGCCAGGCCGGCTGAGCTTTCTTTACGGCCTCAGTAAAGTACGGGTGCAGCAGGAGATTCTCCTGGTTTGGATTGGCGTCGAATGCCTCCTTGATGCGATCCAGGAACTGGGCGCGGATGATGCAGCCGCCACGCCACAGCATGGCGCAGTCGCCGTAGTTCAAGGGCCACTTGTGCTCCGCCGCCGCCGCCTGCATTTGGACGAAGCCTTGAGCGTAGCTGCAGATCTTGGATGCGTACAGGGCCTGCCGCACCTGCTCGATGAACGCCTTCCGATCGCCGACGTCCACCTTCGCGCCGGCGGGGCCCGGCAACACCTGGCTGGCACGCACGCGGGCCTGTTTCAGTGCCGACAAGCAGCGGGCGAACACGGCCATCGTCACCAGCGTGCTGGGGACGCCCAGGTCCAACGCCAATTGGCTCATCCACTTGCCCGTGCCCTTCGCGCCGGCCACGTCCAGGATCTTGTCCACCAGATGGCCGCCCTCCTCTTCGTCGACCACGCTGAAGATGTCGCGCGTGATTTCGATCAGGTAGCTCTGCAACTCCCCGCGATTCCACTCGTCAAAGACGTCGTACAACTCGTCGTTGCTCAGGTTCAGCACGCCCTTGAGCATCGCGTACGCCTCGCAGATCAGTTGCATGTCGCCGTACTCGATGCCGTTGTGAACCATTTTGACGTAATGCCCCGCGCCGCGCGGGCCGACCCACTCGCAGCAGGGAATATCGTGATGCGGACCGACCTTGGCGGCAATGGCTTGAAAGATGGGCTTGACCAAGGGCCAGGCTGCCGTGGAGCCGCCGGGCATCATGCTGGGCCCCTTGAGCGCCCCTTCCTCGCCGCCGGAGACGCCCGTGCCGATGTACAACAGGCCCTTGCCCTCGACGTACTTCGTCCGCCGTTCGGTGTCGGCAAAGTGCGTGTTCCCGCCGTCGATGATCACGTCGCCGGGGGACAGCAGCGGAATCAGCTTGTCGATAAACTCATCGACCGCCGGGCCGGCCTTGACCAGCATCATCACCTTGCGCGGCGGGGCCAGGCTGCGGACCAGTTCCTCGATGCTGTGGCAGCCGACAAAACGCTTGCCGGCGGCGCGGCCCTGGATGAACTGGTCCACCTTCTCGACCGTGCGGTTGAACACCGCCACGCTGAAGCCCCGGCTTTCCACGTTCAGGGCCAGATTCTCGCCCATGACTGCCAAACCGATCAGGCCGAAATCGCAAAGCTCGCTCATGTCATCCTCCTCGTGACTCTGGTGTGCGGCGTCCCGGCGCCGCGTTCGCTGATGGAGGCAGCCGCCTCGCGCCCCGCCCGATCGAGGTACCCGCCCCGCTTGCTGCCGTGTTGCGATTCTAACGCCACGCGGCAGGGTCATCAATCAGGGGCGGAGGATGCCGCGTCCGACCGAACCGGCCGCTTTCCCGTCCCGCTGCGGCTTGCCGCCGCGGGCGAAACCGAACCTCAACCGTCCGGTGCTGGTGGGGCGGACTCGCGCCGAACGCTCCGAGCGGCCTGTTTCCTCGCCGCGCGCCCACGCCCCTGGCTCAGTTCCACTTGGTCATGTCCGGTTACGCCGCGAAAATCCACATCGGCGGTCAAGTGGCCGAAGGGGACAACGGGTTGAACCAAGCCAGTCCCGGAAAGCGGGCGAAGTCCGTGTCGCAGGAGCAGATTTTCGCCTGGTACTCGATGGCAAGAGCGGCAAGATGGGCGTCGGATACCGCGTTACCGCCGATGCCCACAGCCTCCAGCAGACCGCGCAAGATCACTCCGTGCCGCACAGAGGGTTCGACAATGCGACTGGGCGGTTGGGCCAGCCATTCCTCGACATACGAAAAGGCCTCGGCAATGGTCAAGGGATTCGCAAGGACTCTCGGATTCGTGCTGATCCGCAGAAAACCGAGCAAGACATTCCAGGCCCAGCCGAGCGGTTCCTGAGCATTGAGCGCATCATTCAATCAGTCGCGGCAAGCCGGGTGCTGAGGCGCCGAGGAGTCGATCGCGTAGAGCAAAACGTTCACGTCAGGCAGGAACATCATCGCCCTTCACGTAGCTTGCGGATGATTTCCGCGTCCTCCAAGGCATCGGAGAGCCGCAGTGCGCCATTCAAGTCGACTTCTGTCCTGATTCCCAGGGGCCGCGACTGGACACGGTAAGGCTTTTGCCTGATCCTGGCATCGCGCGCCAGCGACTGGCGAAGTGTTTCGTTCAGGACCTCGTCCAGAGACTTCTGCTGCTCGCGAACGGCCGTTTGGAGCAGTACCTCGACGTCCGGATCGATCACCACACTAGTTCGCATCGACTTGACCTCCCATCCAATTCTGACGTGGGTTCGGCTAGTTGCAAGGCCTTTTGGTCCGGACATTTTGCGACGCAGGTGTTCGCGTTACGGCGTGACTCAGGGAGCCAGCAACAAGCGACTGGGCGCCCCAAGGTAGCCGATCACGTCGTTCAGGAAGCGGGCGGCGACGGCGCCGTCCACGATGCGGTGGTCGTAGGACAGGCTCAGAGGCATGACCAGCCGGGCCGCGATCTGGTCGTTTTCGATCACCACCGGCAGCTTGCGGGAGCGGCCGACCAGCAAGATCGCGACCTCCGGCACGTTGATGATCGGGGTCGAGTAGGTGCCGCCGACCGCGCCCAAGTTGCTGATCGTGAACGTGCTGCCCCGCAGGTCGTCGATCGTGAATTCGCTGTTGCGGACCTTTTCGGCGATGGCCGACAGTTGCCGAGCGATTTCGGGAATGGATAGCCGGTCGGCGCCGCGGAGCGAGGGCACGACTAGGCCGCGATCCGTGTCGACGGCGATGCCCAGGTTGATGTAGTCCTTGTAAATGATCTGCCCGTTCTCCATGTCGATCGAGGCGTTGACGACGGGGTGATTGCGCAGCGACATGGCGACGGCTTTGATCACAAACGGCAGCGAGGTGAGCTTGATGCCGCGGGCGGCGTAGTCGGCTTTGCTGGACACGCGGATGCGTTCCAGTTCCGTGACATCGGCATCGTCGAAATTCGTAACGCGGGGGCAGGTTTCCCAGGACTTGTGCATCTGGACTGCGATCGTGCGGCGGATCTTGGGCATCTTCTCGATGCGGATCGGGCCCCAGTTGTCGGTCGAAGGTTCGCCCGGACCGGCGCGGACGGCCGGCGACGCGGCGGCCGCGGTCTGGCTCGCTTTGCGCACCGCTTCCAGCACGTCCTCGCGGGTGATGCGCCCGCCGGGCCCGCTGCCATGCACCATGCGCAGGTCGACGCCCACCTCGCGGGCGAATCGCCGCACGGCGGGACTGGCGGCGATGCCTGCTCCGGCCGCCGTGCTGCCTGCGGGCGGGGTGGCGGGACTGGCCGGCGGCTCTTTGGAGACGAACATCGCCTCGTCGGCCTCGGACGGCGGGGCGGACGGGGTGGCCTTGGCGGCGGGCGCAGGCCGTGCCGTTGGCGCGGCGGGCTGAGGTTTGGCTGCCGACTTGGCGGGGGCGGGCTTGGCGGGCGGAGTCGCCGGCGCGGCCGCGGGCGCCGGCTTGGCAGCCGCGGGCGCGGCCTTGGCTGCGGGAGCTTGGGTCTCGGCGGCCCCTTCCGACTCCAGCGAAATCAAAACGTCACCCACCGCGACGCTTTGGCCGGCCTTGATGTGGACTTGGCTCACTTTGCCCGCTTGGCTGCTGGGCACCTCGACCGTGGCCTTGTCGGTCTCCAACTCGACGATGCCCTGATCCTTTTTGATTTGGTCGCCTTCGCGGACCAGGATTTCGAGGACGTCGCCGGACTCGATACCATCGCCCAGATCGGGGACGCGAATTTGGATGCTCATGGCTCACTCTCTCATGCCCACAACGGGTTCTTTTTCTCCGGATCGAAGCCCAGATCGCCGATCGCCTTGGCGACTGTTTCCGTCTTGACTTCACCTTGCTTCTGGAGCCGATACAGGGCAGCGATCGCAATCGACTCGGCGTCCACCTCAAAATGCCGACGCAAAGCTTCTCGCGTCTCGCTGCGGCCCATGCCGTCGCAGCCCAGCGTGCAGTAGTCGCCGGGAATCCACGGCCGCAGCTGTTCGGCCACGGCCCGCACGTAATCGGACGACGCCACGAAAACGCCTTGCTCGCCTTCCAGGCTCTGTTCCAGGTAGCTCTTGCGCGGCTCGGCCGTCGGGTGCAGCATGTTCCAGCGAGCGCAATCCTGGGCTTCGCGGGCCAACTGCGTATAGCTGGTCACGCTCCACACCTGGCTGGAGACGCCGAACTGGTCCGCCAGGATTTGCTGCGCCCGCAGGGCCGAACTTAGAATCGCGCCGCTGCCGAACAAGTTGACGTGCAGCTTGCGTTTGCCTTTGCCGGCGGCCTCGACCGCCGACAGCTTGTAGATCCCGCGCAGAATGCCCTCCTCGGCGCCGGCCGGCATTTCCGGCATGACATAGTTCTCGTTCTCGACGGTGATGTAGTAGATGGCGGCTTCGCCCTCCGCGTACAGCCGCTTCAAACCGTCCATCACGATGATGGCCGTCTCGTACGCATAGGCCGGGTCGTAGCAGCGGACCATCGGGAAGGCGATGGCGTTCAACAGGCTGTGGCCGTCCTGGTGCTGGAGCCCCTCGCCGTTGAGCGTGGTCCGGCCGGCGGTGCCGCCCATCATAAAGCCCTTGGCCCGCAGGTCCATGGCCGCCCAGATCAGGTCGCCGATCCGCTGGAAGCCGAACATCGAATAGTAGATGAAGAACGGAATCATGTTCACGCCGTGCTGGCTGTAGGCCGTGCCGGCAGCGATAAAGGACGCCATCGAACCCGCCTCGGTGATCCCCTCCTCCAGGATCTGTCCGTCCTGGGCTTCCTTGTAGTACATCAGCTGTTCCGAATCGACGGGTTCGTACAATTGGCCCGCGTGCGAGTAGATGCCGATCTTGCGGAACATGCCCTCCATGCCGAAGGTCCGCGATTCGTCGGGCACGATCGGCACCACCAGCTTGCCGATCTTCGGATCGCGGCACAACTTGTCCAGCAGCCGCACGAAGCCCATCGTGGTGGACATCTCCTTGCCTTTGCTGCCGCCCAGGAATTCCTGGTACTCGGCGATCGTCGGGACTTCGATCGTCGGCGGCGTCGCGGGGCGGCTGGGCACGTAGCCGCCCAGCGTCTTGCGGCGAGCTTTCAAGTACCGGATCTCCGGGCTGTCCTCCGCCGGACGATAGAACGGTGTTACGGCGATCTGCTCGTCGGAGACGGGGATGCCGAAGCGGCTGCGGAACTCGCGCAGTTCTTCCTCGTTGGCCTTCTTCTTCTGGTGCGCGATATTCAGCCCTTCGCCGCCTTCGCCCAAGCCGTATCCCTTGATCGTCTTGGCCAGAATCACGGTCGGGCGGTCCTCGCTTTCCATCGCCGATTTGAATGCGGCATACACCTTTTCCGGATCGTGTCCGCCGCGGCGCAGCTTTTCCAGCTTCTCGTCCGAGAATGTCTCCACCAGCTTGAGCAGTTCCGGATACTTGCCAAAGAAGTGCTCGCGGATGTACGAGCCGGGCATGGCGGTGTACTTTTGGTACTGGCCGTCGACGCATTCGTCCATACGTTTGACCAGCAGCCCCGTTTCGTCCTTTTCCAAGAGCGGATCCCAATCGTTGCCCCAGATGACCTTGATTACGTTCCAGCCGGCGCCCCGGAACAGCGCTTCCAGTTCCTGGATGATCTTGCCATTGCCGCGGACCGGTCCATCCAACCGCTGCAGATTGCAGTTGATGACGAAGATCAAGTTGTGCAGTTTCTCGCGTGAGGCCAGGGTAATCGCGCCCAGCGTTTCCGGTTCGTCGCACTCGCCGTCGCCCAGGAAGGCCCAGACCTTCTGCTGGCTTGTGTCCTTAATACCTCGGTCGCGGAGGTACTCGTTGAAGCGGGCCTGGTAGATCGCCATGATCGGGCCCAGCCCCATCGAGACCGTGGGGAACTCCCAGAAATCCGGCATCAGCCAGGGATGCGGGTACGAGGACAGCCCGCCGCCCGGCTGCAGTTCGCGGCGGAAGTTCGCCAGGTGCTGTTCCGACAAGCGGCCTTCCAGAAAGGCACGAGAATACACGCCCGGCGAGGCATGGCCCTGGATGTAGACCAAGTCACCGTCGTAGCCGCTCTCACCGCGTCCCCGCAGGAAATGGTTGAAGGCGACTTCGTACAGCGTGGCCGCCGACGCGTACGTCGAGATGTGGCCGCCGATCCCGTCCTGCTCGCGATTGGCCCGCACGACCATGGCCATCGCGTTCCAACGGATGATGCTCTTGATGCGCCGCTCCAACTCGCGGTTGCCGGGATAGGCGGGCTGCTTGTCAGCGGGAATGGTGTTGACGTACGGCGTATTGGCCGCCGTCGGGATATCGACACCCTCCAGCGTGGCCTTCTTCTGCAGCATCGTCAGGAGGTACTTGGCGCGATCCGGGCCTTTGTTCTTGAGCACGTACTGGAGCGAGTCGAGCCACTCCGCCGTCTCGGCGGGGTCGACGTCCAGGACCTGGCTCAAGAAGGCTTCCTCCAGTTTCTCTTCCGTCGTGTCGATCGTTTCCATGTCGGCCATCGGTCATGCCCCTTTGGCGGTTCTTCTGTCGCTACTCCAAAACTCGGTAGCAGCTACGGGCCGCGTCGACTTACCGGCGCGGTTTGTAGATCTCCGTCGCGGTGCCGAAGAAAACCTCGCCCGCGTTCATCAGGGTTTCACTCAAAGTCGGGTGCGGGTGAACGGCTTCGGTGATATCTCGGACTTCGCACCCCATTTCGATGGCCAGCACCGCTTCCGCGATCATTTCGCCGGCGCCGGGTCCGACCATGCCGCACCCCAGAACTCGTTCTGTCTCCGGATCGACCAGCCATTTGGTCAGGCCTTCGACTCGCCCCAGAGCCTGAGCGCGGCCGCTGGCGGCCCACGGGTACACGGCGACGTCGACCGGGCGCCCCTCGCGTTTTGCCTGATCGTCCGTCAAACCCGCCCAAGCGATTTCCGGATCCGTGAACACGACCGCCGGAATCGCCGCCTTGTCGAATTCCGCCGGCCGCCCCAGCACCACCTCGACCGCGACCCTGGCCTCGTGCGAGGCTTTGTGGGCCAGCATCGGCTCGCCGGCGACGTCTCCGATGGCCAGGATGTGCGGATCACCCGTGCGCTGCGCGCGATCGCAGACGACAAAACCGCGTTCGTTCACCTGGACCTGCGTGTTCTCCAGTCCAATCCCCCGGCTAGCCGGCCGGCGGCCGACGGAAACCAGCACCCGGTCGTAGCGTTCGACCCCGTACTTGGCCGGCCCCTCGAACGCGACTTCCACCTCGTCGCCGCGCAGGCCGAGCGAGCCAACCTTGGTCTCCAGGTAGATTCGGTCGCCAAATAGTTCGTTCAGACGCTTGTGCAGCGGCCGCACCAAGTCGCGGTCGGCGCCGGGCAGCAGGCCCGACGTCAGTTCCACCACACTGACCTGCGAACCGAGGTGAGCGTAGACGGTGCCCATTTCCAGGCCGATGTAGCCACCGCCGATGACCAGCAACCGCGGCGGCACATCCTGCAATCGCAGGGCTCCGGTGGAATCCATGATGCGGTCGGAGCCCAAGTTGAACACCGGGGGCATCGCCGGGGTGGAGCCGGTGGCCAGAATCAGATGGTCGAACGTGATCCGGCC
>CAYPGE010000274.1:0-12864 GCA_964409865.1 uncultured Pirellulaceae bacterium | reverse complement strand
CCCCCCCCGCCTCGCCGATTTTTTTGCCACGCGCACGTTTGCGGAAAGGACACAGCCCAAGTAGACGCCCTTCAGGTTTACGTCCAGCACCTTGTGCCAATCGCGGGTGGACGTTTCGGGGACGGTGCCGAACACCTGCACCGCCGCGTTATTGAGCAGGATGTCCAAGCGCCCGTAGGTATCGACGGCGGCCGCGATCATGCGCTGGGCGTCCGCCTCCTGGGACACGTCGGCCAGGACAAGGATGGCGTCGCCGCCGTCCGCCAGGATGCGGGCGACCGTCTCGCGGCCCCCGTCCGGCTTCCAGTCCACCACCACCACGCGCGCCCCCTCGGCCGCGAATCGCAGGGCCGAGGCACGGCCGATCCCCGAACCGGCGCCGGTGATCAGAGCTACCTTGCCTTGCAGTCGCACAGCCAAGACCTCCTCGCGCGGCCGTTGGCCGCAACCAAGTAGGTTGGGTCTCCGACCCGACCCGGTCGGGACAGAGTCCCAACCTACTACAGACCCTTGGTTCCCATTGCGGGCTGCGCCGCATCAGGCCGGCACCGCCAGCACTTCCCGGCCGCGGCCTTGCTGGATGAGCGGGATGTAGTTCTCCAGCTCGGCCAGCGTGGCCGGGTTGGTCAGGTCGATCACCTGGCCCCGCTCGGCGGACAGGTACGCGGCCATCGTGAGGCGGACGATCTCCAGGCCGTACTCCCAGCTGAGCATCGGCGGCCGGCCCTGGCTGAACGCGGTCACGGCGTCGGCGTTCTCGTCGGTGTAGCCGTACAGATCGGCCTCGTTCGGCTGCACGGGCAGCAGTCCGCGGCTGGCCTGGAGTTTTTCGACGGCCCCTTCCGTGTCGGCCAACCCGGCCACGGCGGCGTCGCCGATGAACACCTCCAGCGGCGAGCGGAGGCTGTTCATTTCGAAGGCATAACCCGGCCCCATGCCGTCCAGGAGCAGGCGCAGGCCCTGCTTGTCGAACATCCAGGAGACGGTGAACTGGCTCTTGACGATCTGGCCGCTTTCCGGATTGCGGTAGGTGACCATCCCGGTGGCGAAGTCTTCGGCGGGGATTTTGGTGTAGTCCACGCCGAAGCGGTCCAGCAACTGTTTGCGCCACGCCGGCTGGCCCCATTTCAGCAGCGCCAGGTCGGCGGACACCGCCTGGGGGCGGAGGAAATCGACCGGTTTGCCGGGCGGGGTGAGCACGTACCAGCCGACCGCCAGGCAGTGGCAGCCCATGTCGCTCATCACGCCGCCGCCCTGCTGGGTGGGGTCCCAGAACCAGGCGCGGTGCGGCCCCGCGTGCTCTTCGCTGGAGCGGACCAGGGACAGCGGCCCCATCGCCTGGATCACCGGCTCCAGTTGCGCCCGCTGCTGCTGGACCGTCTTCATCTGCACCTGATTCTCGAAGTACGCGGCCGGCACGCCTAACTGGCGGCCCAACTCGAGCATCCGCCGGGCCTCGGGCAGGTTTCGGGCCAGCGGTTTGTCGCAGATGATCCCCTTCAGCGGCGCCCCGGCCTGGACCGCATCCACGACCTCCTCGACGATCTCGATCCGGCAGTAGTTCGGGGCGAAGATCACCACGACGTCCACGTGCGGGACCATATCCCGGACGCGATCGAAGATCCGCCCTTCGCCCAGTCCGTGCTGGCGCACCTGGGCGGCCAGCTGCTCGGGCCGGGACCGCGAGACCAGCCCGGCCACCTCGACACCGCGAACCTGTCGCAGCGCGCGGAGCATGAAAGACGTGATGAACCCGCCGCCGACGATCCCGTAACGTAAAGGTCTCATAGATAACTCCCTGGGAAGAATGGACGTTGCCCGTGGCCGGCGGTCACCGCCAGGTGGGCCCTTCGACTGGGCGGCCGCGACTCACACTGCCAGGAGATTCCTTTCCGCCGCGAGTGTTGAGGCTAACCGGGGAAAACGGGCGGATCAAGAGGGGGACACTTGGGACGGGCGTGGTCCTGCTCAACTCGATGGATCATCTTACGCCACGTGAGGTCAATGCCTGACGCACAGCCGCGGCGGCGATCATCCGAAATGTGCCTTTCCCCACCTGATCACCGGTCACCGATCACTGGTCACCGATCACCGCCCACCAATCACCGATCACCAATCACCGGTCACCGATCACTCCGGGATAAAGTCCGACACGACGGTCACTTGGCGGATCTGCCGCGTATCCGGTTCGAGGGCGCGGATCTTGACTTGGATGCCCCGCAACGGCACGGGGTAGGGGGGCGAAGTCTCGCGTTCGCCGACGTCGTCCACGCCGTTTTGGTTGTCGGTGTCGAAGCCGTCGGTGCCGGTGTCCACCAACAGATCGTCGCTGCCGGGCGTCCCGGCTTCGGGTTCGTCATCGTTCGTTCCGTTTCCGTCGTCGTCGACACCGTTGCGCCCCCATGCTCCATCAGGCCCCGTCGTGACGTTCCCATCGTCGTCCGTGCCGTTGCGTTCGTAGTGCCCGGACCACGTGCAATACGAATACAGCCGCACGGTCGAAGCCAGTCCATTGGCCAGTGGCAGGACCAGATGCGACCTGGCTTCCGGACTGCCGGAGAACGTCGAAAGATCGGGGGCCACAGGGGTCAACCGCTGCCCGTAACCCAAATCCACAAAGGCCCCCTTGCCGATCGCGTTGGTCAGGTAATCGGACACGTTCACCGCGACCGCGTCGTAGCCGGGATCGCTCGGCACCAGCGCTTCGCCCGCAACCCCCGGCTGAATTAGCGCCGTCGGGTCGAACACTTGCACATCGAATGCCAGCGCGTTGGAGACCATCACGTCTTCGCCATAGTGGCCGAAAGCCAGCGTCTTCGGCGCGCGATACAACGAGGTGACACTGCGACGATTTACGTCCAAGGGAAAACCGAAACGCGCGTTCGCTCCGCCCGGCATCCAGATCCTGTCCCACCGCGCGTCGTAGACAACGCGTGGCAGCGCGTCGTAAGGCAGTGCTTGAGCAATCGCCACGTTTGCCAGATTGTACTGCGGCAGAGGAGCGCGGTCCGAGAGAATGGGCACGTGAGCGAAACGGTTCTCGCGGCGCGTCAGGTCGGCGAGCGAATTTGCGATCAGCTTGACGTTGATCCCGTTGCTGTCGACCCACCAGCGGAGGCGGACGGAGAGGTCGTTCTTGTTGTAGAACTCCGCCAAGGCCGCGTGCAAGTTGGCCAACCCTGCTGCTGAGGCCGCAAACGCGTTGCCCGCTCCCACCCACGAGCGGACCACACCGGACGGCAGCGTGCCGATTTGGATCGTGGGCACAACAAGCATCACGCGGCGATAGATGATGAACGGCTCCTCGACCTCTCGCGTGCCGGTTTCGTTCCTGTCGTCGTACTGGATCCACCAGACGACCTCGGCCAGCGGCGATTGAGCGGTTTGCTGCGCACCCGTAGGGTCCGTGTACTGCCCGACGAAGGGCGTTGCGGCGCTGCGCGTGGTAAAGGCCAGCACGTCGTCGATGTCGCCATAGTGCGTCTGGGTGGCCAGGGCCAGGTCGCTCTCCAAGATGTCGGGCACGGTGTTGGTGTCGGCGTCCTGCCAGACGTCATCGCCACCAACCCCATCGGCATCCTGCCGAGTCTCTTTCACGCCGTCGCCGTTCCAGTCCCTGTCTGTGCTGACCCAAGGGACGGTATAGTTAACCGCGTTGTACGTAAAGCTGCGCAGACGCTGCGAGTCCCATGTCCCCTCGACGATCTCCAGATATCCTTCGCCCGCGCGATCCTCCGTCCAGGGCCGCACGGCGACCGTCACGCCCGCCAGGTCCTCCTGCAACTGGTTCGCGACGCTCCGCAAGTTCCCCGACAGCTCGATCGCCGCTCGGCCCTGCGCCACGGTTTGTCCGACGATGGCAAAGGCCTGGGACAGCGCGCCGATCAGGATCAGGGTGACGGCCATCGCCACCAGCATTTCGACCAGCGTAAACGCGGACGCCCGCCGCCGGGTCCGGCGCTGTCGGCGCCCTGATGCCAATCGACGTGAAAAAGAAGTGCTCATGATCTATCTCCTGCGACGGGAAACTCGTCGTCATTGGTCATTGGTCAGTCGTGCGTGGGCCAGATCCCAGTCCTCCCGATCTTTGTTCTCCGACCCGACGAGCAGGACAAGGGGCCTGCCACGGGCGCGTGACCAGGACCCGCTCCTGCTGTGCCGCCTGCAAAAAGCTGTCGGGATCGGAAGAAAAACGTTCAACGGTTGTCTCTTTCATGAAGGTTAGGACAGCCCCAATGCAGCCTTCAAACAAGCATCCAGACGCAACATCATATCGTCCGATAGGTGTCCGATGATGCGGTCGATGCGATCACCCCGAATGGTTGCCAAGTTATTGCAGGAAACCACGGAATCGTGTAACAGTCCGGCATCACGCCCCTCGTTCGATGCGGCGTCAATTCTCAAGTGCGTTGGTTCAGCTTCTCGACGGAGATTGGTCGTAATCTGGGCGATGATCGTGTTCTGCATCCGCGCGTTATCACGGTCGTCCTGAACCACGACGGCGGGGCGTCGCGACGCCCCGTCCCCCGAAGCGAAGGGAAAAATGGCCAGGACCACATCTCCTCGACGCACGTTCATCGGCTATGTCCTTGTGAATTCTTCGTACCTGTCATAGTCTTGCATCCCGGGCGCTTCCCAGTCTTCGCGGAAGGATTCGTCGATCAACGGATAGGTTTCTTCGACCTCCCTGGATGCATCTGGCGCCGCGAACTGGCCGCGTCCAGCGGATCGGATCCTGATTTCACCAGGCAGGATGGCAATTTCCAGGGCATCCTTCAGCCCCGCCGCAGCCAACCGGCGGCTGTCGATCCAGATTCCCTGCTGCAAGGTGACGGGCGATCGTTGTTCCATCGTCTCCGAGCCGTACTGAGTATCTGTCGGCATTAGGTTGCTCCTCGTTACGTTTAGACGCAGACTCCCGCTTCCGGTCTTGCCGCTGCGTCGAGGTGTGCTCGGGCCGCTTCCAGCAGCTCATCATCGGAGACATCCCAGACGTCTTGATCGGCCCAGCCGGCGATGTTTTCGATCAGCTGCCCGAACCGCCAGGCGGGATATCGTCGGCGCAACTCCGCCAGCGTTTCGAGCAGCTCAGATGATTCCTGCTTGCTAATATCCCAGCACCGCCCTGTTTCGCGTCATCTCCCCCAGGGACCACTGACGACTGACCACTGACAAATGACAAATGACTAATGACAAATGACAAATGACTAATGACTAATGACTAATGACCACTGACACTTACTCAATCATCCTCCTCAACACCACGCACTTGTCCACGTTGTGATTCTGGCCCGGCTCGAAGGCCACCGGGATCGAACGGTCGATGATGTAAAACGCCCGATGCCGCCGGACCGTGCCGGTGTCGAGGCCGACCTCCTGTCCGAGGATCGGCTGGCCGGCGGCATTCACGCCTTCCACCTCGAAGTACCCGATCGTCAGCCACAGCGCGTACACGTTCGAGCGGCACGTGACCAGGTTGGACAGCCGCTGCAACGCCTGGTAGCTGAAGTACGGATTGCGGTCGCTGTTGCGGGGAAGGTCCGTGAACGCGTTTAAGTACCGCGGCACATCGGTACCAGCGGGCGCCGTCGGACCGTACGGAATCCGGTTGGTGCGCAGCAGCGAAGAATCGACTTCCAAGCGTGCCAGTTCTGTCTCGTTGCCGTCGCCATTGTTGTCCCGTGGAGGAACCAGCAGCGCCGAACCGGTCGCTCGGTAGGGATTGGCGAAGAACGTTGGCACGCTGGAGGCGGGATCTAGCGCGAACAGGTTGCCGCCACTCGCGCCGTATCCCCGGCGATTATCGACGAAGTCGCTGAAGCTGATCGTCTGATGGCCGGCCCAAATCGCGTTCCAGACGCGTTCGTCGTAGATCGTGTTCAGGTTGATCCGTCCCGGCTCGCGGTACGCTGAGATCCAGTTGAACGGCGGGTGGAACATTTCCATTCCAGAGAGACCTGGCACCGGGAGAGGCAAAGGCGCGTACGGGTGCGGAGACCCGAAGTGGGGCGCCGTCGTACTGGGGTTGAGTAACGTCTCGGTGCCTGCGAATTTTGGCTGCACCCGGAGATACTCAAACACGCGATACAGGTTCGCCGCATTTGGCGCCGCCAGATTGGGATCGCTCTGGTGGAAGAAGTTCAGCAGGTGGTGAAACCGGCCGAGCGGATTGTCATACGCCGAAGCTGGGCCCGGCGCCGCGCTGCAGGTGGAGAAATCCCGCAACAGCCACGAGGAACTCGAACGCGGAACCAGCAACAGCTCGGTGGGACTGACATAGGGCCGGTTGTTCCACGGCAGCCAGGGGAACGGGGGTCTGCCGGTTGAGATCGTATCCGGCGCGCCGACGTAGAACGTCGAGGGCAACGGCGGGGTCCACGGGCGGATGTCGGGGACGACGGTGCCGGCACTACCCAGCGCCGGTGCATAGGTCGTGTTCAGCGTGCCCAGCGTGTGGCGCAGGACATAGCCGAATACATGGACCGCACTCGGCTCGCCCGGCGGGCCCCCTGGGCTGGGGTCGGTCGAGGGCGGCTGGTGCCAGAACTCCCTGGCGACCCGATCATCGCGTCCGCGCTCGAAGCAGCCAAATTCGCCTCCGCCACCGGTTGCCGTGACCCCGTTAAACACGGTCAGGTCCACCGGCATCACGTCGATCGTCCGATACGGGTTCAGGTTGTCATCGTAGGGGGCCAGTGGATTTGCCAACCGTTGCAGGTGGACGTGACCGGGATAGGAGCCACTCTCCGGGCCGATCGTTGCGTTGGCGGCGGGCAGTCGGCCGGCGTCCAGCACCGGCGTGTCGATCGGTGCCATGAAGGCCCCTTCGCCGTCGGCCAGTGCAGGATCGAAGCCGGCGGTGTCATCGTAGCCGCCAAGAGGCTCGGAAATACTCAACGACATGTCAGCCACCTCGTAGCCCGCCGGCGTGGAGGGGGGCGCCGTGGCCCTGACTTTGGTCCGCGTCCTGATCGAGCCGGCGGGAGCCAGGACGACATCCACGGGAACCGCGATCGCCGGCTGGACATTCAGGGGCGGCGTCGAGAAACCGTCCATCGGCGGGTCCACGGTGATCGGATCGGCGGCCGGGTCCACGGGGGGATTGGTGTTGTTTCGGACTTCCACCTGGTTGACATCCGGGTCGATGTTCGGCGTGAGCACAATCTGCCGTGTCTTGTCCGAATTCAGCCCGCCGCCTTCGGTGGCGTCGCTTCGACGGCCGATCGTGGTCGCGTGGGGCGAAGTGGGCGGGGCCCCGGCAGACCAGGGCCCGGCTGATCCGACCACCGCATATCGGCCGGGAACCAAAGGAGCAAGCCCTCCCACGGTACTGTAGTGCATCTGCGTGCCGAGCTTGGCGCCGCCTGTCGCGATCAAGCCACCGGGATCGGCAAAATACACGGCGCGTTCGGGATTCGCCGTGTCCAGGGCATCGGGTTCGGCCCTGTCCGTGATTGCCAGTCGCCAGACCGGATGACCGGCAGCGTTCCTGCGGTTGAGCTGCACGCCCCAGACCCCACTGGGTGCCGCGGCATAGAATTCGCCCGGCCACTTGTCGTGACCCGCCCACGGATTGTACAGCTCGACGAACAGCGCTCCGCGAGGCATCAAGCGCTGGTCGTCGTCAGGGTCGCCGTCGGCCTTCGTTCCGCCCGGATCATCGAGATCTTCCGTGCGGACATCGTGAAAGGCCAGCGTTTCGGCGATCAGCACCTCGGGCCGCTCGCAACCCCAGACGACGCGCCGGTCTCCGCCTTCGTCCGTTGCGATGTTCCCATCGACCTCCCAACCGTTGAACGGGTTGAGGTCGTACTCGAACGGCGTCATCGTCGAATCCGCGTCGCGGAAGTCCACGGCGTTGATCGCCCACTGGGCGAGCACGCGGGGCGTCTCCTCGGCGTTGTTGCTGGCGTCGCCATCGAAATCATACTGGAACCCCTGCTCCTTGAGCAGCATCAACAGCACGTACAGGTGACGCGCCAGGTAGTGGCGCGCCAAGAACGCGTCCGGGTCGCCGCTGATCACGCCGTCGTTGTCATGGTCGATGCCCATGATGGCATTGGCGGCGCCGTTCATGGCGTACTCCGGCCCCAACGACTCGTTCAGGGTGGGGTCTGCGACGCGATGCGATTCGTCCACCAGGCCGTTGCCGTTGTCGTCACGCCCGTTGCCCAGCGGGCGGTTGATGTCCATCCGCAGGCCCATCATCAGGTCGGGCGAGAGCATCTTGGCGATCTCGGCATTCAAATTCGGCGTCCCGCCCAAACGGGCAGCCAGGATTTCCACGAGGGTCTGCGGCGGCGTGCCCGTCCAGTCGTCAGGGCTGACCACCCCGGGCACGGGGATATCGTAACTGTCCGTCGTCACCGCCCGGCGATTGGCCGGCCCCAAAACAGGGCCGACGGGAGGGTCTTTGAGGAAGTCCAAGTTGTTGAGGTCCGTCAACCGGGACTGCAACGTGGACGCGTCGAAGTCACGGTAGCGCAGGACCTTTTCCAGTTCGGCGACGGTGAACGGCGCGTCCGCTCCGGAGGGGTTGTTCAGATTCAACTCGTAAGGGCTTTCCGTCAGCTGGTCGAGAAACGCCGACGGCGGCGGGCCCGGAGTGTAGATCCCTTCGTACAGCGGCTGGCCACGGTGATCCACGCCGCAGGCGAACAGCCCCCGCAGGTCCATGTTGCTGCCAAAAGCGCTCAGGGCCTCGAACGAGGTCACGGGAGTCGCCGATCGGTTGAAGTGCGTGGAACGTCCGAAGAAGTTGGCGAAATAATTGCCGGGATACTCGAAGAATTTGAACGGCATCAGCGGATCGTAGCCGACGCGACCCGGCGAACCATCGGCTCCGTAACGGGCTCGCAGCAACAGGTGGTACTGACCGTTGACGGCGTTGTTGTTGATCAGGGCGTTCAAGTCCACTTCCGGCGGTCCGTAGCCTTGCCCTTTGGGAAACGCCGCCGAAGTCGCGCCGCCCGCCAGTGGCACGGGCACCGGCACGGGGAGGATGCCGGGGATGTGGGCAAAGTTGCCTTGCGCATTGAGATTGAGTCGCCCGTCCATGTCGACGCAATGAATGGCGACCAGCGGTCGGAACACGCGGCCGTCTTCCGTCGTCTGGATTGGCAGATCGGGGTCGATCCAGATGCTGTCCTTGATCCCGTCGCCGTCGTTGTCCACGTCCCAGGCGACCTCGAACCTGTCGTAGTTGCCGTCTCCGTCCAAATCAAATCCGGCACGGCCCGTCGTCAACGCCTCGTCGATCTGTTTCGCCGTGCGCGACCAGGCATCAAAGGCCACGTTGCTGCCCGTGAAGTTCGGGTGGTCCCACGGCATGGGACGAAAGACCAGCTTGCGGCGAAAATTGAGATTACTCGGCGTCAGCCCGGTCAGTCCGCTACCCGGGGTCACGTAGATGTTGTCGGCTACCGAGATGATCGCGGGATCATCTGTGTAGCGTGTGTTCGAATCTCCTCCGAGCATGTTCCAGTCGTTGGTGTCGTTAAGTCTCGGAGGGCTCGCGTTCGACTCGCGTGCCATCCAGTACGAGATCAACTCCTCGCGATGAAACGAAGGCAGGACGCGCATCGAAGTACGGACCGGGTCGTAAGCGACCGCGGCCAGGATCAGGTTTTGGTAGTCGGCGGCGTCGTAGGATTCGTTGGCTCCGCCCGCGAGCCACGTAAGCAGCGTCGCCGAAGGGTCGCCCCAGCGATTGGGTTTGAGCGCATCATTGTATAACCGCGGGACGTTGGGGCCGGGAGTGGGATTGTACCCGAAGCCCGTCCCCACGAAGGGCTTGCCGTTCAGCACGAACGTGTTACCGGCAAGCGGCACGGGATTGTTCGTACCGTCGTTCGACGCGTTCACAATCCGCAACGTGTACGCCGTGGGAGGCGTTCCGGTGGTCGCGTAGCCCACCACGCGCGTGCTGACACCTTGCAGAGGACCGTCGACGAAGGTCAGCACGCTGCCATTGTAGAATCCGTTCAAAGTCCTGGGAGTGAAACCTGCGGGGGTGAAGTTGAACTGCACGATTTGTCCGCCTGCCAAGGGGGTGGGCAGTGTGGGAACTCCAGAGACCGTCCCGCGAACGGATACGCCGTACACGTCGCGTAGCAGTTCGTGCCCACGAAACGACGACCCCACGCGATCCACGGCAGGTCCTCGGAGCAGGTCGTACATCACGCGGTCGGCCGTCTTCTGCGGGTCCTCGCCCAGCCATTCACGGCGGCCTACCGCCTGCGCGGCACGGCGGTACTGGCCGGCGACGATGGCAAAGGTGACCACCAGCAGGACGAACAGGACCAGCAAGCTGAGCACGATCAGAATGACCACGCCGCGCCGGTTTGGGGGACGACGAACCATGATAATTTCCTCCGTATCTGTGGCCGCACACGGCGGCTTTGCCTCTGCTCGGTTGCGCCGCGGCGGTTGCCTAGGCCGCCGCGTGTCTCGTCTGCGGCCGGAAAGACGCGCACAAGACGCTCATGGAACGCCAAGGGACCTGAGGCGCACGGTCACGGATTTCGTTGGGAATCCGCTTTGTCGCCTCGCCCAGAATTTCCAAGGCAAGCACCACGGCGAAAAGCGTCTTGTCATCGACGAGAAAATCTTCGTACGCCGTGCCTTCTACAAACTCAAGAGCCTTGAGAACGGCACGACGAATGACCTCCAAGTAATCCCGATGGTCGCGGGGCAACTTCATACCGGCTGGGCCTCCGCCATTACGCGTTGGCCGATGTTGGGTTTGAGTGCCTCGGCCATCACTAAATCCACACGCACGCCGAGCAAGTCACTGAGGTAGTTCTCCAGTTCGATGTAACGCAACAGCCCGGGACTGCGACGAAAACGAACTAATACGTCGAGATCGCTTTCCGGACCGGCCTCGCCACGCACATAGGAGCCAAACAGCGCGAACGATTCGACCCCGTACTGCTCTCTGATCCGCGGCAATTCGCGCCGCAGAATTCCTTGCAACTGTGACGTGTCTCGTGCGGTTTGCATCGACTCGTCCTCAGCACGCTCGTAGTGCAAAAGCCGTAAACCGCCGGGACAAGCCCGGTGGCGAATCCTAGAGCCCCGTCCACAACGACGAGGTCTCCAGACGAATTGTCTTCTCGTAAACCGCCACCACGCCGGGGATCCAGACGGCCTTGTGTATGTTCAGTAGAGTCACAGGCCAGTCCTGCCCGAACAATGTCAAATTGCGCTCGTAGCTACCGCCGCCTACATCCACGGGACCAGCGTCGGCATTCTGGATGCGATACCATCGGAAATGCGATGCGCCGGCGGCGTTCGCCCCCGCCAGCATCAGCCATTCGCCTTCCTTCATCTTTAGATCAGCTTCCGGATCTCTGGGATACCAAGTGGGACCGGCGTGCAGAACGACATCACCGCCGTTGTAGCCGTTGCTGTGGAAGTTCGTCGGATCAATGTCCAGAATTCGCTCCGCATCGAGAAGCGTTTCGCGGCGATGAAACACGACGATCGACAGCAGGTACGTGTCGCTGCTGAAACCTGGCTTGGGAACCAGCGTCGCCAGCCAGGAGAACTTGGCCTCCCACTGGCGTTTGAGCCGCTCGGTCGTGACGGGCGCGGCGCTGTCGTCAAAGCTGAACTTCTGTTGCGGAGGCAGCGTGCGGTCGTTCGGCAGGCTGAACACGAGATCGTCGTTGCCGAGGAAGATCTGGCTCGCTTGCTCGACCGACATCGCGGGCACTATGATCGGGGGCGGAGGCGTGGGGGGCGGAGTAATCGTCGCACCGGGGCCGGATCGCAACGTCACTCGGCGCATCGTAGGCGGGATCGCGGTTGGAGGTGGTGCGGGCGTGGTCGGGTAGTACGGAAAACGCATGATGTCGAACGTCCCGGAGGATCCAGCGTGGGCCGCGACATAAAGTGGATCGATGCAAAAGGACTCTCCAGGATTGAAAGGATATACCCAAGGATGAGGATAGGTGGCGAAGGTCGGACTGGCCGGCGCACTGGCCGTATTGAGTTGCGCCCACGAATCCGGCCGCCGCATCTGGTACACGTCGAAGGCTCGAACCGCGTTGCGTCCCAGCCGATCCGCGCCGTCGGCGATCGTGCCCTGCGAGGTGCGCAGGCCCGCCAGCGGGACGATGATCATCACGCCCAACAGCCCCACGGTGACGATGCCGATGGAAAACAACACTTCCAGCACCGTGACGCCGCCCCGCGCATGCGCTGCGGAGCCGCTGCGGACGAGCAATGGTTGCGAGCACAGTAGGTGACGCATCGTTACTGCCCTCCCATCGCTTGCGCCGATTGGGCGAATTCACGAGCCGGTTCCATGTACAAAGTACACTCCCACAGGATGCCGCCATCGACTATTGTGGTCCCCAGTTCGACGGGCCACGCGGGCTCCGATCCGCCGGGAGTCCCACCCAACCTGGCAACGTAACAGAAACCGTTCGGGGTCGTCGGACGGCAAAAATCGCCGCGCCTGTATGCCGTCGAACCATTCCACACGAGCGGCGCCCTGCACATCCACGTGAGGCCTCCGTCCGCGACGGTTCCCGTCGTCGCCCAGGCCGGCTCGGCGGCCCCGGAGATCCCGGCGGCCGTGGCAATGAAGCACAAACCATTGAGGCTGGTCGGTTGACAGTACGCGCCCGAGGCGTAAGCCGTGGACGCGGTCCACACCGGGGCCGCCCCGGCATTCTCCGCCGTCGTGATGCGTCCCGTGTGATGGCCAACGGAAACCCACAGGCCGGAACGATTGGCCAGGTTCAAGGCCCCGATGTTTTCCAAGTCGCCGATCAGCAGGTGCAAAGTCTCGGTGGGCATGTTCGACATTGCAGGGGTCAACCCCATCACTCCCGTCATCCGGCCCGACGGCCCAAA
>CAYPGE010000273.1:0-12869 GCA_964409865.1 uncultured Pirellulaceae bacterium | reverse complement strand
CGTCAACGACGAACTGGGCTCGTTACAGCTTGCTTTGCAGCGCATTCCCGACTGCTTGCGCCCCGGCGGCAGGTTCGTCGTGATCAGTTTTCATTCTCTTGAGGATCGACTCGTCAAAGAGGCTTTTCGCGACGATCCGCGCTTGCAGAGTCTCTGCAAAAAGCCCATCCGTGCCAGAGAGCAGGAGTTGGCGGAAAACCCGCGCAGTCGCAGCGCCAAACTGCGTGCCGCCGCCCGTGTTGCCTTTTCTGCGGATCGGTCAGACCGTTTTTGACTGAGCTTCCCTCACGTTTTTGCCGATACTCTTGGGACGAGTCGGTTGACCGCATGGAGTTCGGGGCTGATGGGGTGGGTCCTGATAGAGGCCAAGTTCACGACGGGTCCCCAACTTTGCGTTCTTCCCCGGTGGGTTGTCTGCTGCCATTGAAAGCATCGCCCGAAGGTTGGGCCGCCATGACTTCTCGATCCAAACTGGTTGCATCTGCAGCCGCGGCGTGTCTTGCGCTCATCATCCTGTCTGCGCAGGGTTGCCTTTCATCCCCATCGGACTTGCCTGCGACTTCGATCCATGATGACTTGGCTCCGAACGCCGCTGCGCCGGGCCAAGAGGTAAAGCACCAACCCACGATTCTTCGGGCCGATGCCGCCGAACCACCAATTTCGGGCGGGGATTCAGACCGCCCCCTGAGTCAACCCAGCCCGGAATTCCAGCCCAGCGAACCGACGGCGCCTGTGACGGCAAGTCCCCATCTGGCTGATTTGTTGCCGAGCCCGTCTCTGGATGCCCCGCCCAATCAGCGATAGTTGCGGCGATCGGCCACGCTCGGTTACGATGTGCTGATGAGACATGGCAAACGATCGGGGCTCATCAAGCGGGTTGTTTCGGGCGGACAGACCGGCGTGGATCGTGGCGCCCTGGACGCCGCCATTGAACTGGGTATCGAGCACGGCGGTTGGTGTCCCCGCGGTCGGATCGCGGAAGATGGCCGCATCTCGGCCAAATATCGGTTGCAGGAGACCGAGACTTCAGACTACCCCGTCCGCACCGAATTGAACGTCTTGCACGCCGATGGCACGTTAATTCTGTTTCGGGACCGCCTGTTCGGAGGTACCGAACTGACGCGGCGTTTGGCCGCCAAGAGCGCAAAGCCATATTTGCTGGTGAATTTGGGCAAGAAGGCGGACCCGTTGCTGGTCCGCCAGTGGATCGTCGAGAACGAGATCCGCATACTGAATGTGGCGGGGCCGCGAGAGAGTTCCTGCCCCGGAATCGGTCAGGCGGCACACGAATTCGTCCGCGCTTTATTGACGCACCCGTGCCAGTCGCCTTGACCCTCAGTCAAGGGCAAGATAAATTGCTGGATTCTGAGGAGCGTCCCGCGCAACTCCCCGATGGTTGCGCGGCGGCGATTTTGGTTTCCAGTCCCCCCTTTTTGTGCTCGCCGCAGGGCGAAGGCCCAGACCTGTGGATGGCCCGCCATTCATGGCCCGTAGCGAGGAAGCAGGAGATTTGCTGTGTCGGAATCGATCGTCAAGGAACTCGTGGAAGCAGGTGTACACTTTGGGCATCGCGCCAGCCGTTGGAACCCCAAGATGGCGCCTTATATCTACGCCCGCAAGAACTTGATCCACATCATCGATGTTCGCGAGACCGTGCGCGGTCTGCTGCGGGCAAAGAAGTATCTCACCCAGGTGTCGGCCGGCGGAAGTCTGGTGCTGTTTGTTGGCACCAAGCGTCAAGCCAGTGACGCCATCGAACGCGAAGGGTTGCGGTGCGGCATGCCCTTCGTGAGTCAACGCTGGTTGGGCGGATGCCTCACGAATTTCCGGACCGTGCGCAGCCGCTTGGGGCGTCTGGAGGAGTTGGAGGCCCTGCGGTCTGGCGAGGAGTTGGCAACGTACTCGAAGAAAATGCAGTCGGCCCTCAATCGCGAATACCGCAAGATGTACCGCAACCTGAACGGCATTCGCACGATGAATCGGCTGCCCGAATGCCTGGTCGTCGTGGACCCCAAGAAGGAAAAGAACGCGGTGCGCGAGGCCCGCAAGCTGGGCATTACCACCGTGGCCTTGATCGACACGGACTGCGATCCCGACGAAGTCGATCTGCCGATCCCCGGCAATGATGACGGCATCCGGTCGATCGAGTTGATCTCCCGCCAATTGGCGGATGCCGTGCTGGCCGGCAAGGCGGCCCTGCCGACCCGGCATGAGGTCAGTGAGGCGCCCGCAGGAGCGCCAGACAAGGATTCGGCCGGCGCCGCCCCCGCGGAGTGAGACGCCGCAGTTGCCTGTCGTCCGGAGCAGGCGTCTGTACGACTCGTGCCCGCTGGCTGCCCGGTCGCGAAGCACTCAATCCAACCGGAGCGACCGCCGGCCACGGGCCCGTTGCGGCGAGCGCGGCCGCGGTGAATACGGCACAGATAGACAATTCAGGTTTTCAACGCTTACCAGACCAGGAGACATCCGCATGGTCGCAATCAGTGCGGCACAAGTGAAATCCCTCCGGGAAACGACCGGACTGCCCATGATGGACTGCAAACAGGCGCTTACCGAGTGCAACGGCGATGCCGAGGCGGCGATTCGCTGGCTGCGGGAACGGGGCGCTCAGGTGCTGAACAAACGCTCGGATCGCGAGACGGCGTTCGGGCGGTTCGGCGTTTTCACCAGTTTCGATCCGCCGGTCGGCACGATGGTGGAACTGAAGTGCGAGAGCAGGCCGGTCACGCAGAACGACGAGTTTATCCAATTGGCGAACGATCTGGCTCGCCAACTGGCGACGGGGCCGGGCGCGGCGACGGCGGATGAATTGCTCGACCAGCCGTCGCCCAGCAAACCCGGCACGACGCTGCGCCAGCAGAAAGACGATCTGTTCAATCGGATCCGCGAGGTATTCAACGTCGGGCGTTTGGTCCGCATCGACGGTGCCTGCGGCGGCTACAGCCACAACGCCACCACCGTCGCCGGCGTGCTCGTCGAGGTCGCCGGCGGCAATCCGGATCTGGCGAAGGACGTCTGCATGCACATTGCGGCCATGCGCCCGTTGGCGCTGGGCCGCGAGGACCTGGACCCGGCTGAAATCGACAAGGAACGGGCCATTCTGCGCGAGGCGGCGCTGAAGGAAGGCAAGCCGGAGAACATCGTCGACAAAATGGTCGAAGGCCGGCTGCGCAACTTCTTCGCCGAAAAAGTTTTGCTCGAACAGCAGTTTGTCAAGGGTGACAAGGTGACCGTCGGCAAAATGGCCGCGCAGCAGGGAATGACCCTCAAGCGCTTTGTTCATTGGGAACTGGGGCAGACCTAGGCACGCGATCAAACCGTTTTCGACCAAAGAGAAGCCCGGCTTTTCCGCCAAGATCGGGCTTCTGCAACGGCGTTTCCCTTTACCGAGAAAGCAGGACCTCCCGATGCCTGAACAGCCCTCCAGCCCTGTGCTGCAGCCCTTCCGCCGCGTCGTCCTCAAGCTCTCCGGCGAGAGTTTCACACGCGCCGGCGAGCGAGGCATCAGCATGGAGGAAGTGGTCCACATCGCCCGCGAGATCCAGCAGGCTTGCGGGGCGGGCTGCGAAATGGCGGTGGTCATCGGCGGCGGCAACATCTTGCGCGGCGCGCAGTTCAAGGACCACAGCACGGCGATCCAGGAAGCGACCGCGCACTACATGGGCATGCTGGCCACGGTGATCAACGGCCTGGCGCTGCAGGACGCGCTGGAGTCGCTCGGTTGCCACACGCGATTGATGTCGGCGATCCGCATGGACGGCGTCTGCGAACCGTACATTCGCCGCCGCGCCCGCCGCCACCTGGAGAAGGGCCGGATCATCATTTTGGCGTCCGGCACGGGCGGTCCGTTCGTGACCACCGACACGGCCGCCGCGCTGCGGGCCCTGGAACTGGAAGCCCAGGTGCTGCTCAAAGCCACCCGCGTCGACGGCGTGTTCAGCGAGGATCCCGAAAAGAACCCCCACGCCGTGCTGTACCGCGATTTGACCTACGCCGCCGTCCTGGAACGCAACCTGCGCGTGATGGACAGCACCGCGATCGCCCAATGCCGCGAGCACAATCTCCCGGTCCTGGTGTTCAATTACCGCAAAGAAGGGAACATCCAACGGGCCGTCAGCGGCGAGAAGGTCGGCACGCGGATCGCCGCCAAGTAAATCTGTCGATGCGTGATGCGAGATACGAGATGCGAGACGCGAGACGCAAAGTGCGGGATGCGTGTCCCCTGACTCCTGCCTTTGAAGTTGCGCATCGTCTCCGCCGAGCTTGCTCGGGGGGACGACGATTCTGCACTACGTCCGAGAAACGCTGGAAAACCCGCCCCCGCCGAGCCGGGTACCCTCTGGGTGCGGTGGAGCGAATGATTCGGTCACTGTGCGCTCGACGCGCCAATCACTGCTTCCACCGAGCAAGCTCGGCGGGGAGCGGCAGCCGTTGGAATTTCCGCCGTAGTGCCCAATCACTGCTTCCACCGAGCAAGCTCGGCGGGGGCGAGTCGGTGGAAAATGCGCAACTTCAAAGACCCCTGACCCCTGACTCCTGACTCCTGCCCCCTGACCTCTGACCCCTGAACGACCATGAACTCCGAAGAAATCCTGTTTGACGCCGAAGAGCGAATGGACAAGGCCATTTCCGTCCTGAAGACCAGTCTGGCGGGAATCCGCACGGGGAGAGCCAATCCCGGACTGGTGGATTCGTTGCGTGTGGATGTCTACGGGTCCACGGCGCCTATCAAGCAGTTGGCCTCGATTGGCGTGCCGGAACCGACGCAGATCGTCCTCCGGCCGTACGACCCCGGCACGCTGAAGGACATCGAGAAGGCGATTATCGCCAGCGACCTGGGATTCAATCCGCAGAACGACGGACGGCTGATTCGCATCAACATTCCGCCCTTGTCCACCGAGACGCGCCGCAAGATGGTCGGCCGCGTGAAGGAGTTGGCCGAGGAGACCAGGATCTCGATCCGCAACATTCGCCGCGATGCCAACAAGGCCGCCGACCTGGCGGAGAAAAACAAGGAAATGAGCGAGGACGAACGGGACGAGACCAAGGAAGCGGTGCAAGACCTGACGAAGTCCTACGAGGAGAAGGTCAACGACTTGGCCAGGGCCAAGGAAGTAGAAGTCATGGAGGACGCCTGAGCCACGTTCGAGAAACCGATGCTCAAGGCAACGGCCGGTGCGTGTTCTCGTGCCGTACGATGCGGCCTTCGACCAGGTAGATCACATCCTCCGCGATATTCACGGCATGATCCGCAATCCGCTCCAGATTGCGGAAGGCCTGGCCAGTCTGTTTCAGTCGGAAAAGGGGAAAAACGATGCCGCGATCGCAGCTCTTGTGGTTGGTCCTGGTGCTGCCCGGTGCGATCGGCGCAGGACCGGTTCCGGCGCAGCAAGCTGATTCGATGTTGCGCGACGAGGCGTTGCGGACCTTGAAGAAGGCGGCGGCGTATTACCGCGAGAAAGTCGCGAGCCACGGGGGATATGTCTACTACTATAGCACCGATCTCCAGCAGCGGTGGGGCGAGGGGAAGGCGTCCCCGGATACGATCTTCGTGCAGCCGCCCGGGACGCCCACGGTTGGCACGGCTTACCTCGACGCGTATGCGGCGACGAACGACGGTTTGTACCTGGAGGCCGCGCGGGAGGCAGCCGAGGCCCTGGTCGATGGACAATTGGAGTCCGGCGGCTGGACGCAGGTCATTCATTTTGCGCCGCCCGAGCGAGGGCGGTTGGGCAAGTACCGGCACGGCCGAGTCGGGAGTTGGAATGTCTCGTCGCTGGACGACGGCCAGACGCAGGCGGCCCTGCAGTTCCTGGTCCGCGCCGACCAGGCGATGAACTTCCGGCACGCACGGATTCACGAAGCCGCGCTCTACGGACTCGACGCCCTGCTTCAAGCGCAGTTTCCCAACGGGGCCTTTCCCCAAGGGTGGCGCGGGCCGGTCGAACCCCAGCCCGTCGTCAAGGCCAAGTTCCCGGACTACGACTGGAAGACCGAAGGACGCGTCAAGAACTATTGGGACTACTACACCCTGAACGACAATCTCGCGGGGACGGTCGCCCACACCCTGATTGATGCGCATCAGGTGTACCGGGACAACCGGTACAAAGTCGCCTTGGAAAAACTGGGCGATTTTCTCATCTTGGCGCAGATGCCCGAGCCGCAGCCCGGCTGGTGCCAGCAATACAACTACGAGATGGTTCCCATCTGGGCCCGGAAGTTCGAGCCACCGGCGATCACAGGCTGGGAATCTCAGGATGTGATGGAGACCCTAATCCAGATCACCCTGCACACGGGCGAGCAGAAGTACCTGGAACCGATCCCCCGTGCCCTGGCGTACTTCAACAAGTGTCTCCTGCCGGACGGGACGATCGCCCGCTACTACGAGTTCCGCACCAACCGGCCGCTGTACATGGACGCGAGGTACCAGCTCACTTACGACGACTCCGCTGCGCCGGCCCACTATGGTTGGAAGCAAGTTGCTCGCTTGGAGGAAATCGAAAGGGCCTTGCAAGCCGCGCGGCGCGGAACGGTCCCCACACGGAGCCGCCCCGCGCAGGAGTTGCGAGAAGAGGTGCGTCGGATCGTTCAGGAACTTGATGCCGAAGGCCGTTGGATCGCAACCTACGCCGGCGAACGCCTCGTCGGTCAGCCGGAATTCGAACGCGGTTTTCGCTACATCTCCAGCGGCGTGTTCAGCCGCAACGTGGAGACGTTGAGCGAGTACCTCGGCTCACGATCCGCGCCGTAGTTCAGCGTGTCGCCGACGGGGCTTTGCAGGAGCCGAGGAATCTCAATCGTCCGCTCGGATCGAAATCCTCCTTGCCGCCTCGGGTGGGCAAGCGATCTCCAGCCCGGCGATGAGCGCGGCGCCGTCGATCCGCTGCGGCGATTCGTCGTCGATGGTCACGACATAGTTCCGCTCGGGCCGGGCGACGAACCACTGCGGCATTTCATTGAGCCGGGCCCAATCGAGTCGCCCCGTGGGATACTCGCAGCGCGGGCCGTCGCAGATCAGCTTGCCGCGCCATGGCGGGTCGCTTTCCAGGAACAGCCGCAGCGACTCGCCCTGCATCACGCCGCCCAATCGCAATCCTTCGGTGAAAGGCGCGCAGCGGACTCCCTGCGAGGCGAGCATCATGTGCATCACCAGCGTGCGGCCGGTGCTGCCGTCGAAGTGGCCCCCTGTGAAGGGGCCGTAAGGCCGGTCGGGATGGCGGCGGTGGGTGTGCTGCTGCGTGGCCCAGTCGAGCCATGCAAACACGCCTGCCACGTGTCGGTCGCGGTTCCAGAGCACGATCATGCTCTCGTACGAATCGCTCCAATCGTCGCTGCTGACGGAGCGGGGCCAAAGGGTTTCTCGTAGCGCCGCATAATTCTGGCGATTCGCTACCAGCCACTGCACGGGTTTTTCGATCGCCGCGCCGTAGCGGTTCTCGCCCGTGGCGCGGTCGTAGTTCTCGTACGTGAAAAGGACGTAGCCCCAAGTATCCGGCGGTTGCTTCCATTGGCGACCGCCGCCCTGCGACGGACGGGCAGGGCAGAACAGCCCGCTGACCGGATGGGCGCCTTGAGCCAGAATCTTGTCCAGCAGGCGCCGCAGCGGCTCGCGGTAAGTCTCCGCCTGAGGCCGGCGCAGCTGGCATTGCAGCGCAAACAGCTCGCCCAGCCCCGGCACCCATTCGCTGCCGTGGTCGTCGAACGTCAACGCGTCGGCGGACTTTTCGGCATCCGCCAAGACCGCTTCGAAGAGCGACTCCGCCGCGCCCAGGTAGGATTCCCGGCCCGAGATCGCGTGCAGCCGGGTGAGCGTTTGCAGCATATTGCCGCGAGCTTCGCCGCCGGACAGTGCGTCTCGAAGCTTGTGCGGGCCGCCGGACGCGGCAAGCATCGCGTCGACCAACCGCTCCATCTCCCGGTACCAGACATTCTCCGTGCCCAGGACTTCGACAATCCGGATCAGCCCGTCGCGGAGCCATTCGGCCAGCGCCGTGAACGTGGCCGGTTTGCCGCGCTGCCGAGTCGTCAGGTCGTACGTGACCGGAAGTCCCGACGGCAACGCGCACAACTCGCGGCAGCGAACCATGGTGCGGTGCAGCGGCGCTCCTTCTTGAATGAGTGACGGATCGACATAGTGAGCGACCAGCACCAGCGAGGAGTAATGATCGGCCGCCTCGTTGTGGTAGTCCCAGGTGCCACCGCGGCTGAAGAGACCCGTTTCGGGATCCTGTTTCTCGGCGATCCAGCCGCGCAGCAGCCGGAGCGCATTTCTCCCGCAATCGGCAAAGATCCCGGCCCGCTCGCGAGCCGTCGTCCAGACATCTTCCTCGCCGCCAAGTGTTCCTTGCACGCCGACCGCAACCAGCGCGCCGGCGCCCGCCGCACAAAAGGCACGCCGCGAGCAGCAGGTGCCAGGCTGGCTGGATCTCTCCCCGGACGAATTCGTTTCGGCCATGCATCGCTCCTTGCTCCAAGCAGTATTCGAGAAACAACTGTCGCCTCGTCAAAGTAGCCATCACACTCCGTGTGATGATCAGCAACAAGCACTGGACCGTTGTTTTTCGAAAGATGCGGCCGCCGCGGAGCACGAACCAGTCAAGCTGATGATCGAGGACGCGCCACAGGACGCACTCTTGAACCCCACTGCGCCGGTAGGCGTGCAGTTTCGCGTTCCGTTCACAGCCTCTCCGGCTACTGAACCGCGTCGAAGTGCCGCAGGCGAAGATCGGAGCCACACTCCCCAGACCAGCTTCTTGTCGGAATGCTCGTCCGCGTCCCCAGGTGGCCGGTCAAGAAAGTCAAAAACCTCCACCGGAACCTCCGGCGGAGGTGAACATCGGGCAGGCACTCACTTCGTTTTGAAATCCAGACCCCACCAGCCGTCATCCCACTTCAGCGTTGCGTTCCGCCACCCCAGCGGGGCTTGCGGGTAGGGGTAGAACGGACTGATGTAGGGCCAGGCCGACGGCGAATAGTGTCCGGGATAGGTCACCGCCGCGTAGTTGGGATGGCTGGCATAGGTCGGCCACGCATATCCCGGCAGGCTGGGCTGATCGTTCATGGCGGGGATGGCCGTGTATCCTGGGGCTGCCAGCTGTGCTGGCGGCATGCCGGTCGCTTGGCTGATGACCACCGCCGGCGCCCTGGTTGTCTCCTGACCTTCGGCCGACGACCAGGAGAATGCAACCGCAGCCAAAACAAGGAATGCCAGTCCTTCAACGCGACGTCTCATGAGTGCCCTCCCCGAATAAACTCGTGTCATCCTGCTTGTCTGTCCCCCAAGAGCTGGTTCCCCTCGCTACTAGTTCTCGGCTGCGTACCATGACGGATAGCAGTTTTTTTTCGATTTTGGGGAAGGTCGCGGTTGTAACGCGAAAACGAGCCAAGCTTGGCAAGATGTAACGACGACAGCAGGAAGCCAGCCGGCGTTGTTCGGAGTGCGGCTCAACGGGGCACACCACGGGCGATGACACGGAAAAAGGACGACGGGGGTTGCACTTGGGGCGACGGGGCGATTAAATCACCTGCAGGTGAGGGGTGGCAGATGGAGCTTTTCATCAAATCTCGACAAGACGGTCTCTCCCTGGTCGAGGTCCTGGGAGATGTTTCGCAGAGACAGCTGGCCGCCGGCCACCAGCCTTTGCGCGACCTGCTGGGAGCTGACTGTTACAGCAGCCAGGTGCTGCTGGATCTGCACGCCGTTCAGGCCATCGATTCCAGCGGAATCGCTTGGCTGTTGGCGTGCCAAAAGGAGTTCCGCACGAAGGGTGGCACGCTCGTCCTGCATTCGCTTTCGCCTGCTGCCCGCGATGTGATGAAAATCCTGAACATGCAGTTGGTCTTCAAAATAGCGGAAGACGAGGCAGCCGCCCGGCGCTTGGTCGCGAAAGGCAACCCATGAACGAGTTGGCGGTCACCGAGCAGTTTGACCCCGCGAAACTGGCCGACATGCAGGCGGAGCCCGCCGTGGATGCCTTGCTGCGCCACGCTTCGACGATGGAAGCCAGCGACTTGTATGTGTTGAGCGACGAGACGTGCGGCAACATCTGCATACGCCGGCTGGGCAAGATCGAGCCGATCGCTTTCGTCTCCAGTGAATTCAGTCGCCAGCTGATCGCCCATGTCAAAGCGATGTCGGGCATGGATGTCGCCGACCGCAGACGCCCCGGCGAAGGGCGCTGGTTGCACGCCAGAGCGGGGAGACGTCTGGATATTCGCATCAGCTGCATCGGCACGCTGTTCGGCGAGGACTTGACGATGCGGTTATGGGACCGTGACGGGGGACTGCGACGGCTGGATTGCCTGGGCATGTTTCCCAAAGATCTGGAAACGCTGAAGAGCCTGCTCTCCAGGCCCAGCGGCCTGCTGCTGGTCACGGGGCCCACGGGCACAGGCAAGACGACTACGCTGTACGCGTGCTTGACGCACCTGAACAACGGCGAACGCAAGATCAACACGCTGGAAGACCCGATTGAATACGCCATCGACGGACTCCGCCAATCGCAGGTCAATCCGAAGATCGACGTGGATTTCCCGCAGCTGTTGCGGCATGTTCTGCGGCAGGCGCCCGACGTGATCATGGTCGGCGAGATCCGCGACGAGGAGACCGCCGTGGCTTCCGTGCGCGCGGCCAATAGCGGCCACCTGGTGCTCTCCACCTTGCACGCTCCGGTCTCATCTGCCGCCGCGCAAAGCATGTTGGCGCTGGGGGCGCCGCCCTATTTCTTGTCCAGCTGTCTGCTGGGGATCGTCGCCCAGCGGTTGGTGCGGACACTCTGCCTCGACTGCCGCCAGCGGTTCGACTTGGATGAGTCCCCGGCCACCTTTGACGAGATCCAGGATTTGCTCGAACCGGGCGAAGGCCGCGCGATCTACGGCCCCGGCAGTTGCGAAGCGTGCCAGCGTACCGGTTATGCCGGCCGCACCGGCCTGTTCGAAATCTTGACCCTGAACCGGGACATCCGCCGCTTGATCGCCAATCACAGTACGGCCGAAGAGATCGGCGAGGCGGCCATCAAGAACGGCATGATTCCCTTCCGCCGCGGAGCGTTGCTGAAAGTAGCCAAAGGGATGACCAGCACCGAGGAAGTCCTGCGGACCGTGCCGGCCGAGTTCCTCGGCATCGAAGACTGACGAGACGCCCCGGCCAAGTGACGTTCCGATCGCGGATGTTTACCGATCGGACCGTGGAGGCGACTTCCCTGGAGGGAAGCGGGAAGACTGTTCGGCCTGGAACGAACGTTCGATTGTCCACCGTGGGTCAGTCCGATGGCGCGAGGCGAACGCTTGCTTGACAGCGACCGCGGCGCCGCCTAGATTTACGGCCATCGTCAGCCTTTCGCCTTCCCGTCCCATGAAGAGGAGCAACACGATGGAAACGAGGCCGAGTCTGAACCGCCGGAGCTTTCTGAAACGCAGCGCAGCGACGGGAGCAGCGTTGGCGGCGCCGCTGGTGGTGCCGGGACACGTGCTGGGCCGGGGCGCTGCTGCCCCCAGCCAGCGGATCGTGATGGGGGTGATCGGATACGGCGGCCGGTGCGCGGCGATTCTGCCCCATTTCCTGATGTTCGACGACGTGCAGTGCGTGGCCGTGTCGGACTGCCGGTCGGAGCGGCTGGCCGCGGCCAAGAAGGTCGTCGACACCAAGAACGGAAACCAAGACTGCGCCACCTACCCCGACTTTCGTGACCTGCTGGGCCGCGCCGATATCGACGCCGTGCTGATCGCCACGGGCGACCGCTGGCACACGCCGCTGTCGATTTTGGCCGCCAAGTCGGGCAAGGACATCTACTGCGAGAAGCCGGTCTCGCTGGCCATCGGCGAGAGCCGGGCCATGGTCGATGCGATGACGCGCTACGGCGCCGTCTACCAGGCCGGCCACCAGCGCCGCTCCGTGGCCTCGTACCGTTTCCAGATCGAGTCGGCCCGCAAGGGGATGATCGGCAAGGTCCACACCGTGATCTGCCAGGTGTGGGAAGGTCCGACGGTCGCTCTCGACAAGCCGCGACCCGTGCCGGAGGGCTTTGATTACGATATGTGGCTCGGTCCGATCCCCTGGCGCACGTACTCCCCGGCCTTCGTGGGCGGGTGGAACTATTTCTGGGACACCGGGGCCGGGCCCATCATCGGCATGGGCTGCCACTATACCGATATCGCCCAATGGGGCCTGGAGCGCGACGACACGGGGCCCGTCAGCTACGAGGGCACGGCGACGTGGAAACCGGACGCGTATAGTGAAACGCCCGTGACGGCCGACTGCACCTGTACCTACGCCGACGGCGTCAAAATTGTTATCCGCTCCAGCGGTCTTTTTCAGGATCGTTACATCCGCTTCGTCGGCTCCGAAGGCTGGATCCAGGTGGACGATCAGACCGACGCGGTGACGGCCGAGCCGAAGTCGATTCTGCAAGCCAGAAACCTGTCGGCTCCCGGCTGGGCCCAAACGGGCGACCACGTGCGCGACTGGCTGGATTGCATCAAGTCCCGCAAGCAGCCCGTCTGCCACCCCGAAAGCGCCCACCGCGCCACCACCATCTGCCACGCGGCGAACATCGGCCTGCGCCTGGGCCGTTCGCTGAAGTGGGACCCGGTGGCCGAACGGTTCCTGGACGACGACCAGGCCAACGCCATGCTGCTGCGAGCCATGCGGCCGCCCTGGTCGCTGATCTAAGAACCGCTAACAAAACCGTTCGGCGCGGGTCTCTGACCCCGCCGAAACCGCCGACCGAAGGTCTCCGATTTCGGTTTTGTTAGCGGTTCTAAGTACCCGTCCACGAACAAAACCGCTGTTTTGTCGCCTTTCGCTCCGCGAAAGGCGACCTTCAGGACTCTTGACCTCCTGGGAAAATGCTTGATCCCTGTTTCGCGTT
>CAYPGE010000272.1:0-12950 GCA_964409865.1 uncultured Pirellulaceae bacterium | reverse complement strand
TGTTCCGGAACAGCCTTTCCAGCGCGCTAAGATATTTGACAGCAGTAACCCCCAGACCCTGAACGATCCCTGGCGCCAGGCCCGCGTCGACCTGTCGCCCTACGCCGGCCAGAAGAACTTGCGGTTGCGGTTTGATTTCAGCACGGCGGGAGGGATGAGTTCCGGCGGCAACTTGAGCCTCCTGGGCCTCTTGAGTCCCGAGGGACTTCTCTTGAGCCCCGACGAGAACTTGATGCTGGACTTGAACACGGCCGGCAACGAATTGCGGGCGTTGGCGGGCTATCAGTTGCGCGACGGCCAGATGTTCACGCTGACCGACGAGGTGCAAAACCCGGTGACGGACCTGTTCCAGCGCGTCGACGTGATGGGCTTTGAATTCGATTTCGGCCCCACCATGGTGGCACCGACCGGCGCGGCGGTCGAGGACGGGGACTTGTTCGACATCGACGGAACGGTGTACGAGTTCGACAACGACGGCAGGGTCGGGGCGACCAACAGCGTTCCGCACCTGGCGGTGCCCTTCACGGGCCTGGAGGCGGCGGGCGAGTTGGCCACGAAGATCGAGCAAGTGGTCGCAGAACATCCGCCGGAGCCTCTGACGCTGTCGGCGGACCTGATCGCGGACGAAGTCGATGTGAACGACACGCTGGCGACGGCGTACGACAGCGGGTCGGACGGCACCACGCGATCCCTGCGCGGAACCGGCTACATCGGCGACAACGGGAATCTCGGCGGAAACGTCGCGCTGGACCTGGACGTCGACCTGGTGAGTGTCTATCTGGACGCCGGCGACCAGCTCGTCGCCTTGACCGACACGCAGCGTTTAGCGACACAGCTGGATGCCTATCTGCGGTTGTTCGATGCCAACGGCGTGGAACTGGCCTTCAACGACACCTTGGATCCCAACAACCC
Organism: uncultured Pirellulaceae bacterium; assembly: GCA_964409865.1. GTDB lineage: Bacteria > Planctomycetota > Planctomycetia > Pirellulales > Pirellulaceae > Anammoximicrobium. Next base: position 12,038 of record CAYPGE010000272.1, on the reverse strand, counting down.
CTTCATCCGGGATGCGGAGATCAAGTACACGGCGACCAAGCGCGGTACCTACTACGTCGGCATCAGCGCCGCGCACAACCCGAACTACAACCCGCGAGCGATGGGCAGCGGCGTCGCGGTCTCCGACAAAGTGGTGAGCCAGGGTTACTATGAATTCGTGATCTCCGTGATCGACCCCAGCGGCGTGCTGCGCGTCGGCAACCGGCTGAATCTGCCCAACGCAAATTCGATCGTGGCGACCGGATTGCCGACCGGTTTTGTCGAAGGGTCTGCCGGCGTCACCGCGGGGCTGCCCAACCCGATGGCGGCGGACGAGCCCACCCTGCCCGACATTCCGGTCGTGCCGGTGCGAGTCAACCTGGCCATGACCGGTTTGGACGTGGCCGACGCGATTCGCGTGGCGCTGGCCGATCACCTGGGCAACGGGAATGCGGACGCGATCAAGACGCGGAACGAAACCGTGCAGATCGTCGGCTACGGAGTCGGTGATCCCGGACCGTTGGGGCTTTCCGGGCCCTCGGATCCGACGACGGCGGAGGACTTCAGCGGGCTGTTCGGCGACCGGTTCGGGGCCTTTAACGCCTCGGCCGGCTTCAACGGCCAAACGTCGGTGGACGCTCCCGGCGCCCGGCGGATGCAGGACAACGCGCATGAGGGCGTTTACATCGACAACATCCTGATCGGTCTCGCCAGCCGGGGCGAGATGGTGACGGGCAGCCGTTCGGCGGCGAATCCCCAGTTCGTCGACAACACCGCACAGAGCAACGACGAAATCGAGACCGGCCCCTATCAGCTTGAGATCCGTCAAGCGACCGAATATGGGCGGACGATCAAGAACACGACGACAGGGAACCAGCCGAGCCTGGAGTTGTACGAAACCTTCGACATCAACGACCGCCTGGTCGACGGCGTGACGCTGACCGCCGCAGCGGGACACGCCTACCGCGATGGCCAGAGCTTCACCGTCAGCGACGGCACGAACCGCGTGACCTTCGAGTTCGATGACCAGACGGTCGAGCGGGGCGTGCAAGCCGGCCGCGAAGCGATTGAGTTTGCCCCCAGTGACAGCAGCGTGGTGATGGCGACGCGGATTCGCGATGCGATCAACGCGGCGGCCGATGAAGGCCGGCTGAGTGTCTGGGCGGTGTCGAGAGACGGCGTGTACGCCGGGCCGCAGAGCACCAGCGACCAGATACACTTGCCGGCCGGGGTGCAACTGACGATGGAGGCGGCGGCCGGCGGCGTCGCCGCGGGACTGCCGACGGCCGAGTCGAACGACACGTTGGAGGTGGCCGTCGAGACGGGGATCTCCGCGGGCGGGCAGCAAGCCTATCGCGCCGCCGGCCAGATCGGAGACAATCCGGACGTCCGCCCGTTTGGCGCGGAGATCGACTTGTTCCGAGTCGAATTGGCGGCCGGCGAGTTGATCACCATCGACATCGACGCCACGGAGTTGGGTTCGCCGCTGGACGCGCACCTGCGGGTCTTCGACGCCAACGGTGCGCCGGTCCTGATTCTGGAGGATCTCGGCGTCCCGCAGATGCTCGAAAGCGACGATGACGTCGCGCCCGGCGAGAGTGCCACCGTTTACCCCGCTGCCATTGCGAACCGGGATTCGTTCTTGGCCTTTGTCGCCCCGGCCAGCGGCGTCTACTACATCGGCGTGAGCGGCTTCAACAACAACGAATACGACCCGCGGACACTGGGGGTCGGCTCGTCGGATCCGGCCGACATCACCCCCTACAACGGCGAGGTGTACTTCACAGCCTTCTCCGCGGCCACCGGGCGAGAGCTGTGGAAACTGAATGCCGCAGGTCTGCCGGTGCTGGTGGCGGACATTTATCCGGAGGGTTCCTCCGATCCGGCCGAGCTGACCGTGTTCAACAACGAACTCTATTTCACCGCCTACCATCCGGACCACGGCCGCGAGTTATGGAAGATCGATGCGGCCGGCGCCGCGTCGCTGGTGACGGACGTGTTTGCCGACGGCTCGTCGGCTCCCAGCGGACTGACCGTTTTCAACAACGCTCTGTACTTCGCGGCCTTCACCACGTCCACCGGCCGGGAACTCTGGAAGACGACACCGGGCGGCGTGGCTTCGCCGGTCGCCGATATCGACCCCTTCGGCTCGTCCGATCCCGCGGACTTGACCCCCTACAACAACGAGCTGTATTTCAGCGCCTTCGCCCCGACAACGGGCCGCGAGCTTTGGAAAGTCGACGCGGCCGGCATCGCCAGGAACGTCGTGGAACTCGATGCCGACGGCTCCTCGGAGCCCGCGGGCATGACCGTGTTCAATGGCGAGCTGTACTTCAGTGCGACCACAGCTGCGTCAGGACGAGAGCTGTGGAAGTTGAATCCCTGGGGTCTCGTCAGTCAGATCACGGAGCTGGAACCCTCCGGTTCGTCGGATCCCGCGGAGTTTGCGGTCTTCAACAATCAACTCTATTTCGCGGCGACAACGGCCGGCGACCGCGAGTTGTGGAAGGTGGACGTCATCGGCAACGCCGCGCTGGTCAGCGATCTCAATCCGGCGGGTTCGTCCGATCCGGCCGTTTTGACCGTGTTCAACAACCAGCTGTACTTCGCCGCCCAGGGCTCGACCGGCGGCCGGGAATTGTGGAAGTTGAACGCCGTCGGCACGGTGACCCAGGTCGCCGACTTGGAACCGGCGGGATCGTCCGCTCCCCTGGAGCTGAGCGTCGCCGGGGGGACGCTGTATTTCAGCGCCTTCACCACGGCCGCCGGCCGCGAGTTGTGGCGGCTCACCGCGGCGGGCGAGGTCTCCCAAGTCGTCGATTTGGAGCAGGCTCGGCGGCGGGACGGCTCGACGGGTTCTTACGAAATCGAAATCCGGCGGCCCTTGAACTCGGGCGGCTTGGAACTGGAACGTTACCAGCGCAAGGGCGACGCGAACCTGTTCCGCGATCAAGGCCAGTTGGTAATTCGCGACAACACCATTTCCGATTCCTCCGGCTTGGGCATCGTCGTCCAAGCGGGCGCCCGTGACGACAGCGGCGCATCGCACCCTGGACCGGTCCGTAATCTGGCGGTCATCAACACGGCCCGACTGGCGCCGGGAGTGGTGGTGGAGAACAACGTGCTGGCCTTCAACCAAGCCGGCGGCATTCGCTTCGGCGGCGACACCGGCGACGTGACGGCGGGCCCGCTGCAACCCGCTTCCGTGCCCTTCGGCCGCGTCGTCAACAACACCATCTACGGCGCGACCCGCGGCGGATCGGCACGGGCCGAGGTGGACATCGTGTTCGTGATCGATACCAGCGGCTCGATGGCCGACGAGGTGCAGTCCGTCCGGCAGCGGATCGGCGAACTGGACACGACGCTGCGCGCGGCGAACATCGCCCCGCAGTACGGGCTGGTCACGTTCCCTGGCGACGGAGCCACGCCGGCGCAAATCCAGGACCTCGTCGACTTCGCGACCTTTACGGCCGAGGACAGCCCGTTCTCCACCTTTGCCGTTCCCGCAGGCGGCAACAAGGAATACGGCAGCTTGGCGCTGCGCGAAGCCCTGAACGACGTCGATCCGGAGACGGAATTCACGTTCCGGCCGGGAGCGCAGATTCTGACGGTCCTCGTGACGGACGAAGAGGACGACAGCACGACCGCCGATTTCACGGCCGCGCTGAACGCCTTCCAGGCCCATTCGGCCGTCTTCTTCGGCCTGGCCTTGAACCCGAACTTGCCGTTCGACTTCGATTCCGCGACCAACAACACCGATGCACGCTATGGAGAATTGGCTCGCCGCACCGGCGGGCAACTGTTCGACATCGCCTCCTTTGCGTTGAATCCGCAGCCGTTCTTCGACGGCTTGACCGCGGCGATCAGCGGCGTGCTGGCGTCGTCCGGGACGACGGGAATCCAGGTGGAGAGCAACGCGAGTCCGACGCTCCTGAACAACGTCGTTGCGGCCCTGGAGACCGGTATCCGCATCGATACCTCGTCCGCCTCGACGGTCGTCGGCGGGACGGTGTATCAGGGCAACGGCACGCCCGCGATGGGCATCGTCGCCGAGGATTTCCCCTTGTACCCGGCCGATGACATCCAGTTGTTCCGCGATCCATCCTTCGGAAACTTCTACCCAGCGGCGGGCTCGCCGATCGTCGACAGTGCCGTCGACGCCCTGGAGGACCGTTGGGAGATGGTCCAGGTCAGCGCTCCGCTGGGCATTGCCCCCTCGCCGATTCAGACGCCCGAGTACGACGCCTGGGGCCAACTGCGGGTCGACGATCCGCAGGTAGCGCCGCCTCCCGGATTGGGCGCCAACGTGTTCAAGGACCGCGGTGCGATCGACCGGTCCGATTTCGAGGGACCGGGAGCGAAGCTGGTCCGGCCGCTGGACAACGGCGCCGACGACCAAGATCCGACGGCCACGTTCGTGAATCTGGTCCGCGGTTCCCTGGACGGGTTTTCCATCCAGCTCGACGACGGGCGGACGCCCTTGTACGGCAGCGGCATCGACGATACGACGATCCTTGCCAACAGCGTGCGCGTGGTGCAAGACGTCCGCGAGTTGACGCCGGGCAAGGACTACACCGTCTGGTACGACTTTACGAACAACGTGCTGCACATCGTCCCCATGGCCGGCGTCTGGGACTTGGACAGCAACTACGTGATCCAGTTGCAGAACCAGGACCGGTACATCATCGGGGCGCGCCGCGGGGACGAAGTCGCGGACGGCGACTCGTTCCGCATCGAAGATGCGTACGGCAACTCGTTCACCTTCGAGTACGACACCGGTTACGTGGTGACGGTGCCCGAAACGATCGCCATTCAGGTTCCGCTGCAGGGCGGGGGTCTGGGCGGCGTGGCAGACGGCGACACCGTCGTCGTGGTTGCGACGTTGGGCGGCGTGGCCACCACCGCGACGATCGAGTTCGACAACAACAACGTGCTGGCCAGCGAGGACAACGTGGTGGTCCAGTTCACGGCGCTGAGCACGCAGGGCGAAGTGGCAGACGCCCTGGTGACGGCCCTTCGGAGCGTTGCTCTTGGCCTCAACCCGGCTAACGTCGGCGGCGGCCTGGTGCATCTGGGCGTCGACGGAACACAAACGGTGACCGTCACGTCCGCCGCCCTGACCCAGCAGGGCGTCGAGCAGGGCGTCCTGGACGGCGAGACGTTCACCATCGACGACGGCGGCAGAGTGGTCACGTTCGAGTTGAGCACGGACGGCCGCGCGGCGACGGGCCGAGTGCCTGTGCGGTTTGCCATGACTCAGACCCACAAGCAGATCGCCGAGGCGATCGCCGCGGCGGTCAACACCCAGCCGCTGGGCCTGTCCGCCAAGTCTCTGGGCGACGGCCGCGTCCAACTGGGCGGCGGCGTCAACCACCAGGTCGATGTGACCCTGTCGCACTTGACCCTGTCGGGCGAGCCTGGTGTGCGGTTGCCGTTCGGCATCCGCATCCCCACGGCCGGAGGCAGCTTCAGGGATCTGATTCAGGACGGCGAGACGTTTGTGCTGAGCGACAACCGCGACCGCACCGTCACGTTTGAACTGGACGACAACAACGACACGATTCCAGGCAACACCGTCATTCCCTTTACCACCACCACGACGACCCAGCAATTGGCCGACACCCTGGTGGTGCGCATCCGCGACGCGGGTCTGGGACTGTATCCCTACAACGCGGGTTCGGGCATCGTGGTTCTGGGCGGCGAAGGCATCTCGCTGGACGTCTCTCAGACAAACCTGTCCCAGGTCGGCGTTTCCGGGCTGCCCGAAGCGCTGCGCATTTCGGTGACTCCGGCTGAAACGTTCACCGAGGCACAGGTCGCCGCGGCGACCGCCGACGCGATCAACGGCCTGGGCTTGGCGAGGGTCACGGCCCTGCCCGACCCTGAAACGTACGAGGTCGCCGTCAGCGGCGCTGAGACTCTGTCCGGCACGGCTGTGGAGTTCTTCGGCAGTATCAAGGACCTGGCCGGGAATTCGATCCGCGGGAACCAGGCGAACGGCGAGACGCGGTTCACCGTCTTCATCGGCGTGGGCATGGACTATGGCGATGCTCCGAATCCGTATCCGACGCTCCGCGAAAACGACGGCGCACGGCACGTGGTCCTCAGCGGCTTCTCGCTGGGAGCGACCGTTGATGTCAACGCCGACGGCCAGCCTTCGGCCGGCGCCGACGGCGATGACAACGACGGCAATGATGACGAAGACGGCGTGGTGTTCGACCCCACGACGCCGCTGGTGCCCAATCGCAGGTCCACCATCACGGTGTCGACCAGCGGCATCGTGAACGATGTGGTGTCTTTCGGCGTCCTCGATGCCTGGATCGATTACAACCGCGACGGCGACTGGCTGGATGCGGGCGAAAGGGTCCTGTCCAATGTTGTCCTGAACAAGTCGGTCCTGGATGACGGGGGGGCCATCACTTTCCGCGACCTGGTCGTGCCCAGTTGGGCGGTTCCGGGCGAGACGTATGCGCGCTTCCGCTTGAGCACTTCCGGCGGTTTGTCCCCCACGGGCGAAGCCAGTGCGGGTGAAGTCGAAGACTACCGGGTCATCATCTACGCCAATCCCTGGCAGAATCCGACGAATCGGTACGACGTCAACAACAATGGCGATACCTCGCCGATCGATGCCCTGGTTCTGATCAACTACCTCAACAGCTACCCGGTCAATCCGTTGCCCTTGCCCAAGCCCGCTAGTTTGCCGTTCTATGACGTGAGCGGGGATGGCAATGCCACGGCGGAAGACGTCCTGCTGGTCATCAATGAGATCAACCGGCTGAATCTGTCAGGCGGCGAAGGCGAGGCGAACGGTCAATTGCTGTTGTCCTCCCCGTCCGGCAATCATCTGGAAGACGTGCTGCGGGGCGAAGAGGATTGGCTGGACATCGTCCCGGACGTCGATCGGTCGCTGGCATCCGGTTCGGCCGTCGATGCCATCTTCGCAGATTTTGCGGGCTGAAGTGCTCTGGACGGGAACTTATCGCAGCCCTCGCCTTCCAACCAGTAGGTACGTAGCGGCGAGTCTTTGGCCACGGAGCCCGGCTTTCAGAAAAGCCGGGCTTCTGGCTTGTGCTTCCGCCTCTTCTTCGGCATCCCGATTTTTGCCGTAAGGCTCTGTCGGAAAAACCGTTACGACCCGACCTGCCGTAAAATACCAGCGACGGGTATCCAATCAGGTCGGCAAAGTCAGATAAAATAGAAAAACTCTCCAAGCCAGTTCGTTTTTTCAGGTTCGGCATGAAACGCGGGACAGGGTGTCTGCCTTCCAGGCTGCGTCGCGGACGATCGCGGGTCGCGACCCGTGCGCGGCGCCGCCCTGCGCGCTCGTTGATGTACGAGTCCCTGGAGGCCCGCAGTCTGCTGTCGGCTGCTCCTTTCGGCGCCTTTCTCGATGATACCGCCGAGTACATGCTGGGGGACGTCCTGGTGACCGTGGTGTTGATGGAGTCGAACACCAACCTCAGTGCGGTCAACCAGAACACCGAGAACTGGACGCCCGCTCAAATCGCGACGGTCAAACAGAAGGTCGAGGACGGCGTCCAGTGGTGGGAGCAGACGCTTGCCACGCAGTTTCCGGATTCGCCCCACCAACTGAACTTCCAGTTCGATTTCACCTACGCAGACCAACCCGTTCTGACCAGCTACGAGCCGATCAGCCAGATCTCGGACACCTTTCAGTACTGGATGTACGACTTCCTGGATCAGGTCGGCTACAACCAACGCGGGAGCTTTGGGGACGATATCCGCGCCTTTAATCATGCCCAACGTCTGGCCTACGGAACGGACTGGGCGTATACCGTCTTTGTCGTGAACGACGCCAACGATGCCGACGGACAGTTCGCCCCGTATGGGAGTTTTCCCCGCGCGTTCTCCTACGCGGGCGGCCAGTTCATCGTGTCGCCTGCGGGGCGCCCGGCAAGCACGTTCGCTCACGAGACGGGGCACATGTTCTGGGCCAGGGACGAGTATTCGGGCGGAGGAAGTTATTTGGACCATCGCGGCTATTACAACGCCCAAAACACCAACGCGGCCGACAACCCTACGCCCGGTTTCACGCAGGCCCAGAGTATCATGACGTCGGAGACGCTCTTGTATCTGGCGTACAACGCGCATACGAGTTCCGAATCCTCGCTGGAAATGATCGGCTGGCGCGACTCGGACGGCGACGGCATTTTCGACGTCTTGGACGTGCCGAACACGCTCAACGGTACGGGGTTCCTGGATCCGGCTGCGGGCGAGTATCGCTTCCTTGGCGATTCCTCCGTGCAGGCCTTGCCCAATCTGAACTCTTCCGGGCTGCAGAATGACATCACGTTGAACAAGATTGGTCGCGCCGAGTACCGCGTTGATGGCGGCCAGTGGCAAACCGCCGCCACATTCGATGCACCGGTCGTGGCCCTCGAGTTGGCGTTCGCGGTACCGACCTCAGGAACGCACACCGTCGAGCTACGCACGGTGGACGCCGTCTCGGGTGTTGTGTCGCCGACCTTCCAGGGCGACACGGTGGCGCCGTCCTCGGTCCTCCGCCAGGGCATCAACGGTTTCGTCTTCAACGACGTCAACAGTGACGGCTTGGTACAGAACACGGAATCGCGGCTGGCAGGTTGGACAGTCAGAATGGTGGACGCGAATGGCTCGCCGTTGAACTTGAGTCAGACGCTAGACCCGGACGCCTACGTTGCGGGAACGGTGCTGAACAGTGTCCTGTCGCAAGCCCGACTGTCGCTGGAGGGCGACCCGACCGGCAAAGTGGTGGCCATCGTCAGCGGCAACGGAAACGTCTTTGGCAACGATCCCAGTTTCGCCGCCGCCAGTTCGATCTGGAAGTCCAAAGGGGCACTGGATTCGGTACAGTTGCGGGTGGATTTCCCCACGCCCGTGACTTCCGTGCAACTGGACGCGATCGGCACGGGAGGAGGCGACCGTGCCCGACTGGACGTGTACGACGCGAGCGGCACTCTACTGGGACGCTACACGACGGACGAGTTGGCCGCCGGCGAGTTGGAAACAATGCTGGTCCAGCGTTCGATCGCCGACATCGCCTATGCGGTGGCCTCCGGGCATGCGGGCGCAGGCGTACGGCTGGATCGACTGCGTTTCGGTCCGGAGACGGTGGCGAAGACGGATGCCCAAGGCGCGTACGCCATTACCGCTCTGCCTGCCGGCAGCTACTTCTTGGAAACCCTGACGCCGTCCGGCCGCGTGCTCGCCGAGTCTCGTCAACAGGTTGTCTTGGCGGAAGGCGAGGCGTTGGGGCAAGTGAACCTGGTGGGCCATACGGGCGAGATTTTTTGGCAGAATCCCGTTCGCCCCACGGACGTCAATGGCAAGGACGAAGTGACGCCGTTGGATGCCCTGGTCATCATCAACTACATCAACGCTCATCCCGGCGATGTGAGGCTTCCGTCGTCGGACGTTCCTCCCCCCTACTACGATGTAGACGGGAATGGCTTCGTGACGGCGGTGGATGTCTTGATCGTGATCAACGAATTGAACGAGCAGTCCTCCGCGGACGGATCGCACCTGGCTTCGGCCGGCGGCGAGGCGCCGAGCAGTTCCGAGGCCGAGGGGGAGGGTCCGCTCGCCTCGCCCCGCGCGGCCCCTTTGATTCTGGCTTTTCCGCCCAGTTCACTGCCAACGGTAAACGTGATGGAGGAGGCGGTTCAGCAGCCGCGGATACCATCGCACGACGAGCCTCCGCGCGAAGCCTGGGCCCCGTCCGCCGTGGTCGCTCGCAGTCTGCCGAACGAACTCCATCGCCTGGTTCACTCGGCAACTCGTAGGTCGGAATTCCCCTCGGCCGGCGAGTGGGCCGGCCTCGAAGAAATACTGAGCGATTTGGCTGAAGATGTCGCCGCGGTGTACTCGACATCGCAGACGGCGTGACGCACGTTGTCCAAATCGGCCGCCGTTCTGTGCTAATGCCAGTCGGCTAGCAGCGTTCGAGAAGTATGCCGCGGCCGGTCTGAGATGTCCGCTCATTGTCGTCTTTCGCTCTGCGAAAGAACGCCCTTTCGCGGAGCGAAAGGCGACTATCCAAACCGCCTGCGGCATAACTGTCCAGTGTTTTTTGCCGATCATCACACGGAGTGTGATGGCTACTTTGACGGGACGACAGTTATTTTTCAAACGCTGCTCACGCGGTCGGGAAGATTCCCGGCGGCATTCCAGGGTAACGGGACCGGGGGCGAAAGAACCTCCAGGTCGGGCCGTTGACGGGCTTCCGCAAGATATGCTACGGAACAGGCTACTTCCTCGACGTGCAGGGTGTCGCGGATCCAAATCAATTTCGCGTCGCGCGGCTCGGTGAGGCCGATCAGCGGCAGGGCGACGTCCAGGATTTCGCGGTCCGTCTCGTAGTCCAGCGGCGTCATGGCGGCGCACACGTCGCCGCCGGTACAGCTGTTGATCCGCGTCATGTTCACGTCCCGCTCCCGCAACACTCGGCTGCGGCAGAACTCGGCTAGTCCCAATCCTGTCGCGTTGCCGCGCGTCTTGGCCGTCAGGCCGCGCACGGCAATGTAGCGAATCTCCGGCTTTTCTCCCGGACCCGGTTCGTGGACCGCAAACTTGCGCCCCACGACGTTGGTGTCCATGCCCGTGCCGCTGATGTCTTTTCCCAACTCGTCAATCAGCAGAATGTCGGCCCTGTCAAACGGCAGGCGAGGCAGCCACTTCTTAGCCAGCACGAGCAGCTCCTTTTCCCGCGTTTCAAACTCTTCCGGCCGCACGGCGGCGATCTTGGCCGTTTCGTCGTAGCTGTTTTCGACGATGGCCACGCCGGCGACGACGCGGCAGCGGCTGAGCACCTCGCGAGCCACGCTACGGATGATCTGGTCGAAACTGTAGTCCATGATCGCGCGATGGTAGATTTTGGCCCCGTCATGCTTACCCAGCCCGATCAGCATCATTTTCATCAGGCCGCTTTCCACGTCTCCGGCGAAGGAGGTGTGCGGCTTGACGCGTCCACAGACCACGACGTGATCCGCGGCGGCGGCGAAACGATCGAAATGGACGGGAAATCCTTCGCGTGCCCGGCACACGACCACGGTGTCCATGCTCGAACGGATGGGACAGCCGCAGAACGGCTCGGTGATGCCGTACTCCTCGATCAGCTCTTGTTGGCCCTCGGCCGTACCGCCCGCGTGGCTGCCCATGGCCGGTACGATGAACGGCTGGGCGCCCAGGCTCCGCAAGTGGTCCACAATCGCTTTGACGATCACGGGCATGTTGGCGATCCCGCGGCTGCCCGCCGTGATCGCCACCGATTGTCCGGGCTGAATCCTTTCTCGCAGCGCCAGTTGGGTCAACTGGGCGTGAACCTCCGCCGCCACGTCGGCCACGCGCGGCCGCTCGAAGGACTGCCGAAGACGGAAGATTTGCGGGTATTCGGGCATTGCTAGCATCCTCACGGCGGCTAACTCGGCGGCAAGTCGATCTAGGACCAGAATTGGATTCTGCCTAAAATCTGGCCCTGCCAGGAATTCTATCCAGTCATCGAAAGTTGTCTCTTACCGGCGAGGACGAAAATGAGGGCAAAACGACGCAGAAACACGGAACAGCACGAATCGCGGTTCACCCGTTTCCGCCGGCTGCGGCGCTGGCTGATCGGAGTTCCCCTGGTGGCGGTCGCAGCGATCGTGCTCCTCTGGTCCGTGCCCGTCATTGTGGCCAACACCGGCCTGCGGCAGTCGATTGTATCGGCCGCCTTGTCGGATTTCGAGGGGAGCGTCAGCATCGGCTCGGCATCGCTCGGTTGGCTTTCGCCGCTGCTGGCCCACGATATCGAGGCTCGCGATCGGCGGGGCCAGCCGTTGGGGTACGTCAAGTCGCTGCGCAGCGAGAAGTCGCTGCTGGGATTGTTGTCGGACACTTCCCAGCCCGGTGTATTTCGTGTCGAGGAGCCGAAGTTGCAGTTGGTCTTGCGTCCCGACGGCAGCAACTGGGAGGACGCCCTGGCCAAGCTGCTCTCCGAGCCCTCGCAAGGATCGGCCGTGCAAAAGCTGGCGATTCAGGTCGAAGGCGGGACGCTCGAGGTCCGCGACGCCACTTCCGGCGTC
>CAYPGE010000271.1:0-13017 GCA_964409865.1 uncultured Pirellulaceae bacterium | reverse complement strand
ACAAACGAAACCCAAACGCCCCAGCGACCACTATTCGAGGTCAGGAGTCCTGAGGATGCTTACCCCACTTTTTAGTCTCGAAGACGCACTAGCCTCGTCGCCGGAGTCGTGAGATTTCGGCCACGGTTGTCATCTTTCAAGATTCCGATCGGTGCCGCCGAGTCGCCCCCCTGCCCTGCCCTGCCCTGCCCTCTCGCCGCCGGACCGGGTCACTCGGCCGTTCGCCGCCGTGCGGCTTTGTATCGCCGATGGATGCCGCTGAAGACCAGGCAGGCGAACCAGGGTCCAAATTCCAACCAGGTCACGACAAAGTCGAAGAACGCGGCGCCTTGATAAGGCGTCCCGGCGACCGGTGTGTCCGGAAACTGGTAGATGAACCAAAACCGCGAGTAGTACAGCAACACGACGCCGCTCATCCACAGCCACACGCGACTGCGGGAGAACACCACCAGCGGCATGACCCACGTCCAGTACCAGGGGTTGAGCGTCGGCGAGAGGAACCAAAACCAGGCCAGAATCAGAAAGGCCGACTCGAACCACACGGCGACGTCACGATTCCGCAACGATTTGCCGACGCACCAAGCCGCCACCGCCACGGTCGCCAACAGCGAGATCCCACGCACCACGAGGAACGAAGCTTGCCAACGGTCGCCGGCAAACCGGGCCGCCAAGGGGTCGATCAACGCGGCGCGCGGCGACTCGGGAACGACCGAAAACCACGGCCGCGGCCGGTCCTGCCGGACCTCGCCGGGCATCACGTTCTCCATCGCGATCATGAACAGAAAGTCGTTCATCTCCCAGCGCGTCAAGAACATCTTCAGACCCCGGCCGGGGTCGGCCGGCGAGGCAGAATCGGAGCCCGGCTGGGCTGCCCCCCCGGCGTTCACCGCGCTGGGCGGCGCTGGCCCGCGGGCGCCCAGTGGCGGCAGCAGCGGCCACAAGACCAGGAGCGCTGTCGCCAGAAACACGTCGGCCGCCACCCAAAACCATCTCCAACCCAGGCGTTGCACGACGAGCGCCGCAAACAGCGGGACCAGCCAGACCGGATACAGTTTCGCGCCGATCGCCAGCGCCAGCACTCCGCCGGCGGCGACCGCCGCCAGGCCGTTGCGGAATGCGGGTCGCGGGCGGGATCCGCCCTGCGTTCCTGCCGCGGCACGAGGTCTCGTCAACGCTCGGGCGGCCAGCCAAACCGCCAACGTCGTCAGGAACACGGCGATCGCGTCCAAGTGTCCGCTGTTGCTGAATTCCTTGAGCACCAGCGGACACCAGCCGTAGACGATGCACAGGCCCGGCGGACGCTGCGTCTGACGAAGCAGCAGGAGCACGATTCCGAGCGTCGCCAGATCGAACCCCGCCAGCCAGATCTTGAGCACGGTCATGCGCTGCTCGACGGCGGCGTGCCGGGGCGTCGTCCAGGCGGCCGCCGCAAATACCGCCTGACTCACCGGCGGATAGACGCTGGGCAAAAAACCGTAGTGCACCCTGGCGAGCACCGTATGGAGGTGCGGGTCGGAGTCGCGCAGTTCCACCAGGCGTGCCAGCCGGTCGTCGCGCACCAGTTCGCGGCGGGCGGCGAGCACGACGCGCGGCGGGTAACGAAACGGGTTGACGCCCTGGCAGACGACGCTGCCGTCCCACAGGTAGCGGTAGATGTCGACCTCCTGGATCGGGATCGAAGGCAGCAGGATCAGCCGATAAGCGATCGCCGCTGCTACCAGGAAGGCCAGTTGGCCGCGACGCAACGGGCAGCGGGCGGCGAAGAACACCGACAGCAAGTAGACGACGAAGGCAGCGCCCAACAACGCCAGCGCCACCAGAACCGGGCGATCCCGGTAGGCGTCCGCGTGCTCAAATTGCCAGCTCCACCGCGCCCACAGCGCGTACAGGCCGCAGAAGGCGGCGGCCAGCAGCACCCAGAGGCTCCAACTGGCCGTGGCCGAAAGGCGGTGCGTCAGAACTGCTTCGGCTGGGCTCGCTGCCAGCCGTACTTGGCCACGGTCCATAGGATCTTCCCGCCGGCGCGGATGCTGCCCGCCACCGTGCCGCTGATTTTACTGCGGCCGACCCGCTGCCGATAGGGAACGGGGACTTCACGAATCCGCAAGCCGGCGCGGACCGCCTTGATCTGCATTTCGATCGTCCAGCCGTAGTCGCGGTCCGCCATCGCCAAACCGCACAACGGCGCGTAACCGATGGCGCGAAACGGCCCCAAATCGGTGTACGACGCGCCGAACAGCCGGCGCATCAGGAAACAAGCCAAGTGGTTGCCGAATATGCTCTGGGGAGGCATCGCGCCCGGCTCGCGGCGGCCGGTCAAGCGGGATCCCAGCACGAAGTCGGCCTGGTCTTGCAGGATCGGCTCGGCCAGCTGCGGCAGGAGTTCGGGATGGTCGCTGTAGTCGGCGTCCAGAAAGACGACGACCCGCGGGGGTGTCCCGCCCCGCTGGATGCCCTCCTCGACGGCAGCCAAACCGCGCCGGCAGGCGGCGCCGTATCCCCGCTGCGGCTCCTGGACCACCGTCGCGCCACAGCGGATCGCCACTTCGGCCGTCGCGTCGGAGCTGCCGTTGTCGACGACGATCCGCTGGCCGACCGCCGGCAAGTCCGCCAGCACCAGGGGCAGCGACTGCTCCTCGTTCAGCGCGGGAATGATGACGGTGACCGCGTCGAACATGCCTCCGAGCCCCCCTGCCCTGCCCCGCTCCGTCGAACGGAATTCATTCCGTTCCGAACGGACGGGAACCTGCTACGGACGGATCTCACTGCAGCCACGACGGCAACTGGCCGGCGGCCGGCAAGGCGAACACTTTCACGCTCAGCACGCCGGGCGTCGCCAACACCTCGTCGATCGCCTGCGGCGGTGGCAGGCTGTCCAGGTTCAAGACGCCGATCGCTTCGCCGCCCGGCTGATCGGTCTCGCGGCCGACCGCCATCTGCGCGATGTTGACGCGGTGTTTGCCGAACACGGTCCCGACCGCGCCGATCACACCCGGAACATCGCTGTGGACGAAAGACAGCAGGTTCCCGTCCAGGTAGGCCTCGAAACGATAATCGTTCAGCCGGATGAGCCGCGGCATGTTGTTGCCGAACAGCGTGGCGGCGGCGGTAAACGTCTGGCCGCGGCTGGTCACCGACGCCGTCATGGTCGAGCTGAAGTCGCTCGGCTTGCTCTGCGTTTCTTCCTGGATCTGGATGCCGCGTTCGCGGAGCAACAGTTCGGCGTTGACGATGTTCACTTCGTCTTCCATCGCGCCTTCGGCCAGGCCGGCGCAGAAGGCGGCCGTCAGCAGCCGGGTCTCCTTGTCGGCCACTTCGCCGCGGTACTGCAGCGTGCAGGACTCCAAGCCGCCATCGTGGACCTGGGCCAGCAGACGGCCTAGACGATACGCGACATTCAGATAGCCGCGGAGCGCTTCCAGCGTCTGCGGCTGGATCGCGACCACGTTCACCGCGTGGCGAATTTCGCCGGTCTTGAGGAAGTTCACCAGCAACTGCACGCCCTCGACGGCGACCAGCGTTTGGGCCTCTTCGGTGCTCGCGCCCAGGTGCGGGGTACAAACCACGTGCTTCATGCCGAACAGCGGGCTGGACGTGCAGGGCTCGTTTTCGAAGACGTCCAGGGCCACGCCGCCCAGCTTGCCGCTCTTCAGACCCTCGACCAGCGCCGCTTCGTCGTAGATGCCCCCGCGGGCCCCGTTGATCAGCCGCACGCCCGGCTTCATCATCTCGATTTCCTTGGCGCCGATCAGGTGCTTCGTCTCCGGCGTCAGCGGCGTATGGACCGTCAGGTAATCGATCCGCGGCAGCATCTCGGGGACGGTTTCGACGCGCTCGATGCCCAGTTTCTCCGCCGCCTCGGCCGACAAAAACGGATCGTAGCCGATGACCCGCATCGCGAACGCCAGCGCCCGTTTGGCCACTTCCGTGCCGATGCGTCCCAGCCCCACGATGCCCAACGTCTTCTCGGCCAACTGCGTTCCCATGTACGCGCTCCGGTCCCAGCGGCCTTCGACCAGGCTCTGGTTCGCCGCCGCCACGTTGCGGGAGAGGGCCAGCATCAGGGCGAAGGCGTGCTCCGCCGTGCTGATCGTGTTGCCGGCCGGCGTGTTCATCACGACGATCCCCAATCGCGTGGCCTTCTGGCGGTCGATGTTGTCCACGCCCACGCCGGCACGCACGATGGCCTTCAACCGCCGGTTGCCTTCCAGCGACTCGGCCGTGATCTTGACGCCGCTGCGGACGATGGCGCCGTCGAATTCGGCCAACGCCTTGCGCAGCTCCTCGCCCTTCAGACCCGTGCGGACTTCGTATTCAATGCCCTCGGCCGCGTCCAGCAGAGCCAGTCCCTGCTTTGAAATCTTGTCGAGAACGATGATTTTGGCCATGCTTTGTGCCTTTCGTTGTTGCGAAATCGGGTCGCGGTCAAACGAACCCAACTTGACCACGCGGGATCACTCAAGCCCCATTGCGAGCCGCGAAGTCCTTCATAAAGTCACGCAGGGTTTCCACGCCGGCCAGCGGCATGGCGTTGTAAATCGAGGCCCGCATCCCGCCCACGCTGCGGTGGCCCTTGAGTTCGCGCAGCTTGAGTGGAGCGGCTTCGGCCAGGAACTTCTTCTCCAACTCCTCGTTCGGCAGGCGGAACGTGACGTTCATCACCGAACGGCAGTCGGGCTGAGCATGTCCGCGATAGAAGCCGCCGCTGGCGTCGATCACTTCGTACAGCATCCGGGCCTTCTCGCGGTTCAGCGCGAACATCTTGTCCAGACCGCCGATCTCCTCCTGCAGCCACCGCGCGATCAATTGGAAAACGTAGACGCCGAACACCGGCGGCGTGTTCCACAATGAGTTGTTGTCGGCGTGGGTGCGGTAGCTCAGGTAGCCCGCCAGCGAATCCGGGCTGCGTTTCACCAGGTCGTCGCGGATGATCACGATCGTGAGCCCGGCGGGGCCGGCGTTCTTCTGGGCGCACGCGTACAAGATGCCATACCGCTTGACGTCCACCGGCCGGTGGAGGAAATCCGACGAAGCGTCGCACACCAGGGGCACGCCGCCCGTGTCCGGATCGATCGCGAACTGCACGCCTTGAATGGTTTCGTTGGAAGCGATATAGACGTAGGGCGCCTGAGGATTGAGCTGCAGCGAACTCATCGCCGGCAGGCGGTCGTAATTCGTGTCTTTGCCGTTGAAGGCCACGTTGACCGGCCCCTCTTTCTTCGCCTCTTCCAACGCATACTTGCTCCAGGAGCCCGTCACCACGTAATCTGCGGCCACGCTGGACCCGCGCAGCAGGTTCATGGGAATCATCGAAAACTGCAACCGGGCCCCCCCCTGCAGGAACAGGATGTGGTAATCGTCGGGGACGCCCAAGAGGGCTTTCAGACGCGCCTTGGCATCCGCCATGATCCCCTCAAACGCTTTGCTGCGGTGGCTGATTTCGAGGATCGAGGCCCCGGCGCCCGGCAGGCACAGCAGGTCCCGTTGCACTTGTTCCAAAACCGGCACGGGCAACACCGCCGGGCCAGGGGCAAAACTGAAAACGCGTTCGGTCATCGCCGTGTGAGTCTCCTGGTAGGTTGGAGGGACTGAAAGCGGAGATTTTAGCAGCTCAGCACGGCCTGAAAAGTCGGCAGGCAAAATTGGCGGGCCGGCCAAGAAGAAGCCCGTTTTTTTCGAAGAAGCCGGACTTCTGACGTGCTGTTCCAGGCAGTTTCCTGGTCCCCGGCCTGTCAGCGATTGGTAGGTGAGCCGGCGTTGACGGTGCGGGTGTCGCCGGCGGAGGTCGAGCCGGCGAATTGGCTGGCGATGGTCTGATTGAGGGCCGCCATGCGCTCCATGATCTCGGGCTGGAATTGGTTCAGGCTGTACGAGCGCTGGTAGTTGGCCAAGGCCTGGCTGTACTCGCCGCTCTGTTCGCGCAAACGCCCCAACGCGTTCCAAGCACGGGAGTTGTACTGGTCCAGGTTCACCGCCTCGGTCAGATAGGTCTTGGCCGCCTCCGGATCGCCGAATTCCTCGTACAGCCGGGCCAGTTCGATCCGCGCGTCCGCCACGTTGGGGCTGCGCACAGCCCAGTTTTTCAGCAAATTGAAGGCTTTGTCGGACCGCCCCGTCTCCACGAGCAAGACGGCCAAGGCCCGATGACAGTCGGTGTGATTCTCGTCCAAATCAAGGCATTGGTTGTACAGCGTTTCGGCCTGATTCAGCGCGTTCTGGTCGTTGCGGGCGATGCCCATGCGGTGCATCGTGCAGGCCATGTTGTAGTAGCCGTCGGCATTGGTGGGGTCCGTGGCCACCGCTTTCTGGAATTTTTGCATGGCCACGTCGTATTGGCCGCTCTGATACAGCCTCGCCCCTTGCAGGTTCTGACCGTCCGCCGCCACTTTGCAGCCCGAAGCCGACAGCGTGATGACCCCTAAGGTGACGATCTGCCAAACCACAACCATCGTCAAGCGAGTTGATCGACTCACGGCAGCCATGCCTTCTTGCTAGCAGTCCCTAAACAAGATCCGTGACACCCAACACCTTGGGCGGCAGAGAGAAGCGGCGGGAGATTAGCCCCATGCGGCCCGCCTGACAAGACCAATTTCTAGGCATCCGACGGTGCCGCCGATTCCCCGGCGGGCGATTTTACATAGCCCAACGCGCGAACGACTTCCAGGATCTCGCTGCAGGTGGGGAACATCCGGCCACTGGCTCGCTTGTAATCGTCCAGCGCCCGCATGAACTGGATTTCGTCCTCGCTGTAGTCACGTTCGCAGGTCGTGGGATCGATCTGCCTCCGCCGCTGGGTATTGCGCCGCTCCCCCACCCTCCGTTCCTCCGACACGGGAAAAGACGCCTTGCGACGCTCGTTGCCCTCCTGGCGGCGAGGGGTCGACGTACGGCGTTCGATCTGGACTTCGACTTGGCTTTCATTCTTCTCCACGATCACAGGACGATCCTCCCACGCTTTTGGCGATTGTGCGAACTAGTTGAAAAGGGGGCTGATAAGGTGCGGCGAGAATCACGGATAAAGTAAATTACCACGTGAAAATGCGCAGTCCAGGAAGGCCGGCAAAGATGCAGCCTGTTTTCCTGAGATTCCGAAAGGTGGGAAGGTTCCGATTGTTACACCAGGGGCGAGGTATCGCGAGAGGAGCTTCGCCGAACCGAGTCGCCGCGCGACGCAGATGGCGGCTCGACACGCCCCAGCGGAATCGTCCGGCGAATCTCTTCGACGGCCACCCCCAAAGGCGTCATGATGGGAGTCAGGCCGCCTGCCAACGTGTCGATGGGATTCCAGGTGCCGAAGGACAAGCTGGTGGGCCACATCGTCCAGGGGACGAGACCGATTTTGGCATCGGCGGTCATGCCTGTCGGAGCAGGCGTCGCTGGACCGCTCGGCACCCCCTGGGGGGCAGACGTCATTTTTGCCACAACTGGCGGCGCGGTGCCTGTCGCAGCAACGCGCGGGGAGGCCGACGGCACCGTGTCGTCACGCCCCGCAAACTGCGGCAACCAGGCCAGCAGCAGGCATACGGCGATGGCGAGGATCGCTCCGGCCAGGCGCCGGCCAACGGCCGGTGATCGGCGGTCGACACGGACTTGCCGGACGACCCGCTGAGAAAACGTTTCGTCGGGCACGGGGAGTTCCAGCAAGTCGAGTCCGTCGGCCAGGCGGTTATACGCAGCGAGCGCCCCTCGACACCGGGGGCAGACGCCCGCATGGCGGCGGAGCGCGGGATCGTCCGAGGGCCGTTCCCGCCGATCCAAGCATCGCTGCAGCCGCTGCTCAAACTGCTCGCACCGCATGCCGGCGTCCCCCCACGACTCCGCGCCGCCGCAGTTGAGCCATCAACTGCTGGCGCGCTTTGTGAATCCGTGTCCTGACCGTTCCCAACGGCCGCTGAATGGCTGCTGCGATCTGATCGTAACTGAGCTGGTTCTCGTGGAACAAGACGAACGCTTCGCGATACTCCGGCCGCAGTCGCAGCAAGGCCAGCTGGACCTCTTCGGCCAGCGTCTGCATCGCGTGCCAGTCGGGCGAGCGGTCCACCAACTGCTCCGCGGCCAACAGCCCCGTGGCGGGCCTCCGCTTGCGCGCGGCCAACAGGCTCCGGCAGCGGTTTCCCGCAATGGCCAGCAACCAGGGCTCAAAATCGCGGCGTCCATCCCAGGTCACCAGGCTGCGCAGCACGCGCACGAACGTCTCCTGCGCCGCGTCTTCCGCGTCCTGACGCTGGCCCAACATGCGATAACAGAAGCGAAAGACGCGGTCGCGGTAGAGTTCGACCAGGTCGATCATGGCGGCTTCGTCGCCCGCCAGGCAGCGGTTAATCAGATCTCGCGGGTCGTTGGACACAACTGGCTCCACAACAAAGTGGCAGGCACACTCCGTGTGCCGTAACAAAGTGGCAGGCACACTCCGTGTGCCGTACGCAAAAAACAAGGCAAATTCTGGCGGACGGCACACGGAGTGTGCCTGCCACTTTGGCCCGTTAGCGTTTGTTGAAAAACTTCTTCAGCATCTCGGCAGCCGCATCGCGGGAGTTTTGCGGGGCCGTTTCCGGCCGCTGCGGCAGCTTGCCAAACGTTTTCTTGCCTTTCGCCTTACCGGCGAGCACCGCTTGTTTCGTCTCATCTTCCGGCTCTTCCTCGCCTTCCTCCGCCCGTTTCTCCGCCTGTTTCTCGAGCTGCCTTTGCATGGAAAGCTGGTCGGTTTCGTCGAGCTTCAACTGGCGCGTCTCTGGAGCACCCCGGCGGCGGGCTCGCTCCTCCTCGTCGGCTTCCGCCAGCCAATCGCTGATGTCGCTGTCATCCAACTGCACGGTGTCTTGGCCGGAGGATGTCGTCCGGGCCGCCGCTTCTTTGACGCTCGACACCTTGGGCTTCTTTTCGCCGCCCAAGCTGTGGTCGATGACGATTTCGAATTCCAGGGGACCGAACTGAATCCTATCGCCGCTCTTCAACGCGCGATCTTCGGTCAACCGTTCGCCATTGACCCACGTGCCGTTTCTGCTCTTCAGGTCGCGGACGAGCAATTGGCCGTTCTTGACGTACACAACACAGTGACGCCGGCTGATCGCATCGCTCTTGGGACGCAGTTGGCAATCGTCGCCGCGGCCAATCAGACACTTGGGCGTCGGGATCTTGATTTCCTTGCCGGCCTCGGAACCCTTGAGCAGCTTCAGCTTGACCTTCATACATGGCCCTTCCTCGGCGCCGGTGGCTTTGCGCCGGAAGCGAATTGTGTGCATACCAGGACAATCCATCGTTTTCGCCGGCGGATCGCCCCCCGTGACGGAATCGGCCGAACGAAATCCGCCCACAGCATACCAAACTGGATTCTGCCCGTCAAAATGCCCTCGCCTCAGAAGCAGGGTTATCTCCGATTTGTCCAGCCCGGCTGGGCGTATTGGCTGCGGCAAATCCGCTCCGCAGCCTCCTTTTCCCGACCCGTGGACGAATCGGAGCGGAGCGTCAAGCCAAGCTTGGCGGCCACCCGTTTGGCCCAGCACTCCGCCAATTCTCTTGGATCGAGGAAAACGGAGGAGAGTTCCGCAATTCCCGCCAGCTCGGGAGCCGCCACCGACCGCTGCAACAGCACGCTGCCGTGCTGCAGCAGCGCCCCGTGACGCCGCCGCTGGGCGCTGCCGGCAATCTTGCTGTCTCCAATCAAGACATCCCCCTCCGCTCGTCGCTGAAAGCACAGGAAAGGCTCTTCCGCCTGCCTCCGCAGCGGCGGCGCCGGGCACAATCGGGCGGAAATTCCGCGCTCGGCCAGCTCTTGGATCAGCGTTCCATGAAACGCGTCGTAGTAATCCGCCAACCCGCTGCGGACGTGCGTCTGGATGCCGGTCGTAAAACTGTACGTCAATTCCAAGTCGTGGACGATCGCGCCGCCGCCCGTCGATCGCCGCACCAGGGGACAGCCGCGGCTGGCAGCGTGCGTCTGGCGGTCCGCACAACGCTGGAAGTAGCCCAGGGATACCGTCGGCTCCTTCCAGAAGTAAAACCGCAAACAGCCCCCCTGCCCTGCCCTGCCGGCGGACTCCAGCAGCGCTTCGTCCAGCGCCATGTTCCAGGCCCCGTCGGCGGGCTGGTCGATGATCAGTCGGCATTCCATTGAAGCACCGGCTTGCGCGCCGCTTGGACCTCATCAGGACGACTCACGGGCGTGGTGTGTGGAGCGTCGTGCAACGCGCCCGGCGTCTCCTGGGTCAAGCGGAACAGGGCCGCCGCGAACGCATCCAGCGTTTCTTTGCTCTCCGTCTCCGTAGGTTCGATCATCATCGCCTCCGGCACGGTCAAGGGAAAATACACGGTCGGCGCGTGATAGCCCTCGTCCAGCAGACGCTTGGCAAGGTCCATCGCCGTGAGGCCCTTGGCCTTTTTCAGCGCGGCGGCCGAGGCCACAAACTCGTGCATGCAGCGATCGCCCTGCGGCACGGGCAGAAAGTCCTTGACGCGGCTCAGCAAGTAGTTGGCGTTCAGCACGGCGTTCTCCGAAACCGCCCGCAGCCCTTCGGGACCGTGCGTGCGGATGTAGCAGTAAGCGCGGATCAACACGCCGACGCTGCCGAAAAAGCTGCGCACGCGCCCAATCGACTTCGGACGGTCCGTATCCAGGCGATAGCGGCGGCCGTCGTACGCCACGACCGGCGCGGGCAGATACGCCCCCAGCTTTTCCGTCACGCAGATCGGCCCCGCTCCGGGACCGCCGCCGCCGTGGGGACCGCTGAACGTCTTGTGCGGATTGAAGTGCATCATGTCGGCCCCGAAATCGCCGGGACGCGTGATGCCCAGAATCGCGTTCATGTTCGCGCCGTCCAGGTAGATCAGCCCGCCGCGCGCGTGGACCCACTCGGCAATCTGTCCCACCTGGCCGTCGAACAACCCCAGCGTGTTCGGATTGGTGATCATGAATACGGCAAGGTTGTCGTCCAGCTTGGCGCGCAGGTCGTCCACGTCCACGACGCCGCCGGCCGTGCTGCGGACCGTGACCGTCTCGAAGCCGGCCATCCGTGCGCTGGCCGGATTCGTCCCGTGCGCACTGTCGGGCGTTAACACTTTGGTGCGGCGCTGACCTGCATCGCGGAAATGCGCGGCGGCCACCATCAGGGCGGTCAGTTCGCCGTGGGCGCCCGCTGCCGGCTGCAGCGACACCGCCGGCAGCCCCGAAATCTCCCCCAACATTTGCTGCAGTTCGAACAGCAACTGCAGCAGGCCCTGCAACGTGTCTTCGGGCTGGTAGGGATGAAGATCGGCCAAGCCGCTGAGCGCGGCCAGCCGCTCGTTCCGCTTGGGATTGTACTTCATGGTACACGAGCCCAGCGGGTAAAAGTGCGTGTCGACGGACATGTTCAAGGTCGACAGGTTGGTGAAGTGCCGCACCAGGTCCGGCTCGGCGACCTCGGGCAGCGGAGGTGGCGCGTCGGCCAGCATGTCGGCGGGCACCCGCTCCGCGCACGGCCGCCGCGGCACGTCGCACGCCGGCAGTCGCACCGCGCGGCGTCCCGGTTTCGACAACTCAAACAGCAATTTCGTCGCACTCGTATTCCGCATCGTTCGTCCTCAAAGTAGCCATCACGCTCCGCGTGATGATCGCCAACTTCTGACTCTCCGAACGTCACGTCTTCTCGGCGGCCCTGGGCGATTGCCCACCGGCCAGGCACCGCGCCAGCGCGTCGATCTCCTGCCGCGTGCGCTTCTCCGTCACCGCCACCAGGAAGCAATCGCTCAACTCCGGATACCAGCGCCCCAACGGCAGGCCGGCCAGATAGCCCGCCTCGCACGCCTCCGCCAACAACTGGCTCACCCCCCCTGCCCTGCTCCGCACCGCGAACTCCTTGAACGCCGGCTTGCCGAAAGCCAACTCGAAGCGGTCGCCCGCCGTGATCTGCGCCGCGGCATAACGGGCTTTTTGCAGGCACAACTCGGCCGTCTCCCGCAGCCCCTGGGGGCCCAACGCCGAGAGGTAAATCGCCGCCCGCAGAGCAATCAGACCTTGATTCGTACAAATGTTGCTGGTCGCTTTGTCACGGCGAATGTGCTGCTCGCGGGTTTGCAGCGTCAGCACCCAGCAGGGCTGTCCACGGCGGTCCGTCGTCTGGCCTGCGATGCGGCCCGGCAAGCGGCGCACGTACTGCTCGCGGCACGCCATGATGCCCAAGTACGGGCCGCCGAACAGCATCGGCGTGCCCAGCGATTGGCCTTCGGCCACCGCGATGTCCGCGCCCAGTTCCGCCGGCCGCTTGAGCAGCCCCAGACTGATCGGATCGAACGCCTGGACCAACAACGCTCCGGCATCGTGCGCGATTCTGGCGGCGGCCGCCACGTCCTCCAGGCAGCCAAAAAAGTTGGGATGCTGGATCAGCACGCACGCCGTGCCGTCGTCGACGGCGGCGGCCAATGCCTCCAAATCGGTGGTCCCCTGCCCTGCCCCGACCGTGACGCACTCCGTCTTCAGACCGGCCAAGTACGTCTGCAGAATCTCGCGGTACTCCGGGTGTACGCCGGCCGCCACGACGACCTTGCTTTCCCGCCGCGTGACGCTCATGGCCATCAACACCCCTTCGACCGCCGCCGTGCCGCCGTCGTACAAGCTGGCGTTCGACACGTCCATGCCCGTCAGCCGGCAGATCAGCGTCTGGTACTCGAACATCGCCTGCAAGTTGCCCTGGCTCACCTCCGCCTGATACGGCGTGTACGACGTGTAGAATTCGCCGCGCGAGGCAATCGCGTCCACCACGGCGGGCACGAAGTGATCGTAGCTGCCCCCGCCCAGAAAGCAGACCTTCTGCCCGGCGTGGGCGTTCCGTCCGGCGAGTGCCGTCATGTGCCGCGTCAAATCGAGTTCGGTCAGCGCCGGCGGCAAGTCCAGCGGACGCGATAACCGGAACTCGCCCGGAATCGCTGCGAACAACGCGTCGATCGACCCGACGCCGATCGCCTGCAGCATCGCACGCTGATCCTCAGGGGTGTTGAACAAGTAGGGCATGGTCAGTGGTCAGTCGTCAGTCGTCAGTGGTC
>CAYPGE010000270.1:0-13019 GCA_964409865.1 uncultured Pirellulaceae bacterium | reverse complement strand
CATTCCTCTGCGGGCCTGAGCAACATCCTGTTTGCGGATCGGCCAGAAGAGGAATGTGCGGCCATCGACCAATACATCCAATCGCTGGAACCGGTCCCCAGCCCGTATCTGGCGGAAGGGAAGCTGAGCGCGGCTGCCGAGCGCGGCAAGGCGCTGTTCGCCAGCGATCGGACCGGCTGTAGCCGCTGCCACCCGGCGCCCTTGTACACGGACTTGAAGATGCACGACGTCGGTTCCCGAGACAAGTACGGCTGGGTAGACCGTTTCGACACGCCGACCTTGGTCGAGGTCTGGCGCACCGCGCCGTACCTGCACAACGGACTGTATCCGACCGTCAAGGAATTGCTCGTCCAGGGCAAACACGGCCTGGTCGGCCGCTTGGAGGGATTGAGCGAGCAGGAGATCGACGATCTGGTCGAGTTCGTGCTGTCGCTCTAAGCGGAGTTTCGCGAAAAGGGGACAGGACCCTTTTGGGCGAAGCCCCCTACGGGCCGTTCCGGCAAAAGGGTCCTGTCCCCTTTTCGCGAAACGTGGCATAGTTCGGCTCGCGTGTCCATTGGAGCGTAACAACCCGACTCAACAACTTGGAGGACATTCCCATGCGTACCTGTGTCTGCATTGTGACTGTGATGCTCGCCATTCTGACCGGCGGGGCGGCAGCGGCCGAGCCGTCGCTCCGCGAGCGTGCGGCGGCAGGACTGAAGAAGGCCGTCGACTTTTTCGACCGCGAAGTCTCTTGCGAAGGAGGTTACCTCTGGCGCTACAGCGAAGACCTCCAGCGGCGCGAGGGGGAGGGCAAGGCGGCGCCGACGACCGTCTGGGTCCAGCCGCCCGGTACGCCGTCGGTCGGCATGGCCCTGCTGGAAGCCTATGAGAACACCGGGGACAAGCACTATCTGCAGGCCGCACAGCGGACCGGCATGTGCCTGGTCCGCGGGCAACTGCGATCCGGCGGCTGGGATTACCAGATCACCTTCGATCCGAAACAGCGTGCCCGCTATGACTATCGCGTCGAACCGGCCGGAAAGGGCAAGCTGCGCAACACCAGCACGCTGGACGACGACACCACGCAGGCAGCGGTGCGGATGCTGATGCGGCTGGACAAGGCACTGGACGTCCAAGACCAGCAGATTCACGAGGCGGCCCTGTTCGGGCTGGAGAAACTGATGGCCGTCCAGTATCCCAACGGGGCCTGGCCGCAGCGGTTCGACAGCCCGCCGGATCCCCAGCAGTTTCCCGTCAAGAAAGCGAACTATCCGGAGACCTGGTCGAAGACGTTTCCGCAGGTCGACTACAAAGGTTTCTACACCTTCAACGACAACGCGCTCAACGACGTGATCGACGTCATGTTCGAGGCCTGGCACACCTACGGCGACAACCAATACCGCGCTTCGGCGGAGCGGGCCGGCGGATTCATTCTGCTGGCGCAAATGCCCGATCCGCAGCCGGGCTGGGCCCAGCAGTACAACACCGACATGCAGCCCGCCTGGGCCAGGAAATTCGAGCCGCCGGCGATCACCGGCGGCGAATCCCACGGCGTGGTGCAGGCCCTGTTCCAGTTGTATCGCGAGACGGGCGACAAGAAGTACCTCGAGCCGATTCCCCGCGCCATCGCGTACTACCGCAGTTCGCTGCTTCCCGGTGGCCAGCTGGCCCGCTTCTACGAACTGAAAACGAACCGGCCGATCTACTTCACCAAGGATTACCAGTACACCTACAGCGACGCCGACATGCCCACCCACTACTCGTTCAAGGGCGGCGATTGGACCGGTTCGGCTGAGCGGGAACTTCAGCAACTGCTCAAGCTCAAGCCGGAGGATTTGCGGAAGAAGCCAGCCAGGCGTCCGTCGCAGGCGTCGCCGAAGCTGGTTTCGCAGGTCCAGTCGGTGCTGGCCGACCTGGACGACCGCGGCCGCTGGGCCGAAGACGGGCGACTCCGCTACCAGGGCGACGACGACTCGACGCGCCGCGTCATCGACTGCACCACGTTCATCCGCAACGTCCGCACGCTGAGCGCGTATTTGGCAACCAAGGAAGAGTGAGGCGAGCGCCGGCCGGGATACGGTCTTGGAGGCGGCCCGTCCCGATTGGGTGCGCCTCGTTTGAGCGGGTCCCTGCTGCCTGCGGTCCTTACTTTTCGCTGGGGACGGCGATCATGTCCATGGTCAGCGAGCGGCTGGCTTGCCCGACGCCGTGTACCATCAGCTTCGATGCGGCTGGCGGGCGATCCTGGTCGTAGAGCCACAGACGCAACCGGTCCATGCCTCTGGCCGCGTCGTCGTCGCACACATAGTACGTCGCCTTGGCCATGTGGCGCAGGTCGCTGCCCGTTTCTTTGAGGATCGCCTGCAATTGGTCAAACACGTCGCGAGCCTGATCCTGACCGCGGGCCGCCTTTCGCGCGAACAGGCCCGAAACGTAGATCTGGCGTTCGCTGCGGACCAAGGCCGCGCGGCTGAAGATCTGCAAGGGCAGCGCGTAGGGCGGGTTGTAGTACTGCACGCTTGGGGCCGGTCCGTCGGACGGTGGCAACTGGGCGATCAATTCAATCTCGATCGGAGGCGGAGCCAGCCACTCCACGAAGACCATCGGCGGCGCAAGTTGCCCGGGGAAGTACTTCTTCAGCTCGCGCTGGACATCCTCCGCCGACGTGGCCGGCCTCACAAACACCTTCAAGTGGACGACGTGCGCCGGCGAAAGTTTCAGTTGTTCGAGCATCTTCCACAGTCCGGACATCGACTTGTCGATTGCCGACTCGGTGAGTCCGGCTTCTGCCGGCACGCCGGACAGATACGCAATCCCGCCTGCCGGCAGCACCGCGGCGTCGGCACAATCCTTGTCGCCGGCCACCGCTTCGCAGCGGTGCAAGGCCACGGCCGAGCCCTTCTCGGCGCTCACCGCAACCGCATCGACGGCCACCAGCACACCGCGGCGCGGCATGGGCGTCAGGACCGCGGTGATCGTTGGCCGGACAGACGGCGCCAGCCGCTTGCTCAACAACTCCCGCACGCGGTCGACGGCCGGCGGCGCGAGCGCGTAGACGTTCAGCCGCACCAGTTTGTCAAGGACCGATCCCGAGGCGCCCAGGACGGCGTCAAGATTATCTAACACCTGCTCGACCTGCTTGTCGACCGAACCTTCGCCGACCAGCTTTCCTTCGCGATCCAGCGGCAGCAGTTGCCGTGTGTGTACCAGCGGCTGGGCCTGCACGATCACGGCTTGCGACATGCCCGCCGGGGCATCGAGAGGAAGGTACTGGACCGGCGAGCCGGCCGTCTCCTTGCCGGGGGTTTCCGGAACGGGCTTGTCCTCGGCAGCCGGGCAGTTGGCCAAGGCGACGGCGCACGCCGCCCATCCGGCCCCAATCACAGATCGCCATGTCATGGATATGCTCCTCTCCAGTGGATCTCCCGTTTCGCTCATTCAAATTTCAAATTTCAGATTTCAGATTTCAAATCTCAAATCTCGGATTTCGGATTTGTTTCGGATTTCGGATTTCGAGATTCGCGTTTTGAAATTCGATATCGACAATTCTCTGTCGATCTTTCGCCCGTGAAAGGCTCGAGACCGCATCGCAGACGGATCATCATACCTCTTCGGGCAGTTCGAACCCTTTGCGTTTCGGAACGTCGATGAACGCGTTGGCTTCGTCGTCGCCGGGGAAGATTTCCTTCTCCGGGTCCCACTTCAGTCGGCGTCCAAGCCAGCGGGCGATGTTGCCCAGATGGCACAAGGTGGCCACCCGATGGCCGTTCTCGACGTTCATGATCGGGTCTCGGCGCGAGACCACGCAGTCGTAGAAATTCTGCATGTGGTTGTCGCTCTCGTAGACCCGGACCGCATCGGCCGGAAGCGGGTCTTCGTCGAGGCCCTGCGGATCGCACTCGTAGCCTCCGCGAATGATCGTGATCCGTCCCTTGTCTCCGATGAACGTGGCGCCTCCTCCCACCCGGGGATTGAGCGAGCTGAGCGTCAGCACCACGCCGTTGGCATACTTGTAATTGATGACCGACTTGCTGCTCAGGGCATCCCCGCGATCGCGCGTTTCCGGCGTGTCGTAGACCACCGTCTCCATCTTCTCCGCGGGGTCGACCCAGATCTCGACCGGACCGCTCTCGTCCATCCCCAGCGCCCAATGGACCATGCTCAGCCCGTGACAGCCCCAGTTGGGCAGTTCGCCTCCGGAATAAGGCCGGAACGACATCCAGCCCGGACCGACGGCGCAGCCTTCCGCAGGCGCCACCGGGAACTCCGGCTCCGGCTCGTACGGGATGCGCGACAAATAGAGGTCCGTGTGATAGGGCACGACTTCGTTCGGGCCGCACCAGCGATCCCAATCCAGGTACTCCGGCACCGGCTGGGCCGGAAAATTGCACTCGTAGGGGCTGGGATAGTTGTAGCCGATGACTTGTTGAATCTTGCCGATGCGGCCGTTGAGAATCAGTTCCACGGCCTTCCGGGTCTTGGCGTTTGAACGCTGCTGTTCGCCGGTCTGGAAGACGCGTTTGTACTTCCGGACCGCCTGGACCATGACGCGTCCCTCGCGGATCGTATGCGACAGCGGCTGTTCGCCGTAGATGTCCTTGCCCGCCTGGCAGGCATGGATGCAGGGCAGGTAATGCCAATGCTCCGGCGTGGCGTACACGACCACGTCCACTTCCTTGCGGTCCAGCAGTTCCCGGTAGTCCTGGAATGCCTTGGCCTTGTAATGCCTGGCCCACATGTCCGCTCGCCGCTTGTTGAAGTCGGCCACGGCGACGATGCGGGCGTTCCTGGGCCGCTCGCCCTGGCCTCCCTTGCCGATGGCGAGCTGCCCGTTGCGCCGCCCGCAGCCGATAATCCCCACGCCGATTTGGTCGTTGGCCGGCGTGCCGGTCACGGATTCCGGCGGGACAACGATCGGTGGCGTCACCGGTCTTTTGCAGGACGCGAAGTGCGGCAGGACGATTCCCGCCGCGGCCGCACCTAAACCCTGCTTCAGTACCTGACGCCGCGTCATTCTGTTGGCCTGTGGCATTGGAATTTTCTCCCGCTAACGGACTGGTTGGCCTGTTGCATGTTTCGCCTCCCGCGTGGCATCCCGCGTGAAACACGCATCTGGGCTGCTCCGGCCAGGCCCGTGGTCCGAAAGCCTGTGTGGCAGGACCGGAGGCTTACCGTCGCTTATTCTCCCAGCGTATCGGCGCCGTGCGTTGTCTGCAAGTACACAACCACACTTCGCGCAGCCTGCGGCCGCAGACGGCCCTGGATTTTTCACCGGCTCCGAGTCCTGATCGTTCTGCTTCCCAAGCTCCGTCACCGATGACAGCAGTGAAGGCAAGGCGTTTCTTGATCGTGCCGACACAAGAAGCGTAACGGTTATGCCGAAGAAGTAATTGACGACCTTTGCGCCATGACGAACACGGCGCGGGTCAAGGGGGTGCCGGTTTGCGCTCTGGGCAGCGCAACGCGAGAGGGAACGCGGTGCGATTCCGCGACTGTCCCGCAGCGGTGAGCAGGAACGAACGCGGTCAAGAAAGCACTGGTCCGTCCGGACTGGGAAGCGACGGCAAGTAGAACCGCGGCCAACGTACATGGCCGCCTGCCTGCAAGTCCGAAGACCTGCCAGCCCCCCGACACGGAAGTCCGGTTCGACCTCCGCCTGCGCTGGAAAGGCGGGAGGGACTCGTCAGTCACTCGCGCGCCGTCCTTCGGCTCGCCCGTTGCTCTCGATGCCCATTGCCCGCCGCTGGATGGCCTGCGCCAGGCCGCGGGCGGCGGCGCAGCTTCACACGGAAGGCAACGGGGAGGCAAGCGATGATGGGGCGAATGGCCAAGGGGCTGTTGGGGGTCGCGTTCCTTGTCTTGCCGGCCAGCTTCCTCGCGGCCCAGACGCTGAGCGGCATCGACAGCCAGGACGAGCAAGCGGAGGCGGTGCCGGTCGCGATGTCGATGGCGGACGAACCGCCGGCGCCGGAAACCGCCGCTCCTGCCGCCGAAGACGAAACCCGCGTCACCGATGTGCCCGAAGCCCCGGAGACGACGATTGTCGGGCGGCCGGGCCCGTTCCCGGCGCAGCCGCTGGAGGAAGGTGCGACGCTTAGCGCCACCCGCGTGCCCACGCCTGCGGCCGAGGTCGGCAGTTCGCTCACGATCATCGACCGCCAACAGATCGAGGCGCGACAAAGTACGAACGTGGCGGACCTCTTGCGGGACGTGCCGGCGCTGGACGTCGTCCAGCAAGGCACGCCCGGCGGCCTGACCAGCGTGTTCATGCGAGGCGCCGAATCGCGTCACACGAAGGTCCTGATCGACGGAATCCCGCTGAACGATCCCAGCAACGCCTCCCGTTTGTACGACTTCTCGTATCTGTCCACGGACAACGTCGAGCGGATCGAGGTGCTGCGCGGACCGCAAAGCACGCTGTACGGCTCCGACGCCGTGGGCGGCGTCATCAGCATCGTCACCAAGCGGGGCGAGGGTCCGCCGACCGCCCGCTTGGACCTGATGGGCGGCAGCTTTGGCACCAGCCGCGAAGCGCTCAGCGTCAGCGGCGGCGGCACGCGCGGACACTTTTCGCTGGGAGCCTCGTACCTGCAGTCCGACGGTTTCTCAGCCGCGGACCGCCGCAACGGCAACACCGAAGCGGACTTGACGCGGGCGGCGAACTTCTCCGGCCGCATGGGGTTGACGCCCAGCCAGGATTGGGACGTGGACTACACGTTCCGTTACACCGACCTGGACGCGGCGATCGATGCCTACGATTTTGTCCTCGGCCGCCCGGCAGACCAACTCAACCGGCAAAACCGCAGCAAGGTCTTCCTGAACCGGGTGCAAACGCGGGCGATGACGCTGGAAGGTTTCTGGGAACACATCGTAGGCTTCAGCCTCGCCGACTACAACCGCCGGGATACGCTGCCAGGCCCCTACGACGTGCCGGCTTTTCTGGGACAGACGCGGAAGGTCGATTATCAAGGCAACCTTGCTGTGGCGGACTGGAACACGTTGAGCGTCGGCGCGGACTACCTGGCCGAAGATTCCCAGACCAGCGTCAATCCCGCGCAGAACGACAAAGGCGTCTGGGTCCAAGACCAGCTGCGGCTGTGGGACCAGTGGTTCACGACCGTCGGTTTTCGCTGGGACGAGTACAGCCGCGCGGGGCCGGCCGACACCTATCGGATCACAACCCTATATCGCTTGCCGGCGACCAAGACGACGTTCCACGCCAGTTTGGGCACGGCGTTTCGGGCTCCTGCGCTGGCGGAACTGGACTACGGCCCCAACTTGCGGCCGGAGCGAAGCAAGGGCTGGGACGTCGGCATCGGACAGCCGCTGGGCGATGGGCGGCTGGTCCTGGATGGCACTTACTTCCGCAACGATTTCACCGACCTGATCCAATTCGATTTCACCACGTTTACGCTGGAAAACATCGGCCGCGCCTTTTCCAGCGGCGTCGAGTTCACGGCGGACTGGCAGATCGACGATTGCACCGCGCTGTTCGGCAGCTATGTGTATACGTTCACCGAAGACCTGACGACCGGCCTGCCGCTGCTGCGGCGTGCCCCGCACAAAGGTCGTTTCGGCATCCGCCGCCGGATGCTGGAGGGCCGCGGGCAGGTGCTGCTGGACTGCCTGTACGTCGGCCCGCGCGAGGACGTGGGGCAGTCTCCCGATCGGACCACGCTCAGCGAGTACTGGCTGGTCAATCTGGCAGGTACCTACGACGTGACGCAACGGTTTCAGCTGCTGGCCCGCTTGGACAATCTCCTCGACGAGGAATATCAAGAGGTGTACGGCTACGGGGCCGCCCGACTGTCGTTCTTCGGCGGCGGCAACGTCCGCTGGTGAACTACTCGTCCATCACGAATCGGAACGGGACGCGGATCGAACGGACCGTGGTCGCCTCCGCGGCCGGCGAAAACCGCCAGCGATGGATCACGTCCAGCGCGGCCTGGTCCAGCGAACTGACGCCGCTCGACTGGAACAGCCTGGCCCAGGCGACAGTCCCATCGGGATGGACGCCCACCAGCAGCACGACGCGGCCGGTCTGGCGAGCTTGGAGAGCTGCGGCGGGATACCCTGGCGCAGGATTCTGAAGAATCGCGGGTGCCTGATCCTGCGCCCCCTGCGAGTCGAGCGAGGCGACGGACGGTTGTGCGTCGGCCGTGCTGGGCGGCAATTCGGCCTGGCGGGACGCGTCATGCATCCGCGCCGTGCTGGAATCGGTCTCGCTCGGCACGGGCGGCATGGCCTCCGCGAGGCCGCGGCGAGACGGCACCATCGTCAGATCCACGCGGGGCTGTTCCGGCGGCGGTTCGGCCGGCGCGAATTCGGCTTGGTCCAACAGGGGCGTCTGAGGTGCCTCCTGCCGGACGATCGTCTCCACCAGCGGCGCGATTTCGATCGGTGTCGCCCCGTGCGGTTCCTCAGCCGGCTGAGGAAATTCCGACAGGGGCGGTTCGGGCTCAACGACGACCAATTCCGCTGCCGGCGACGCGAGCAGAGCGATCGAAGCCTGCCCCGGCGACACCGCAATCCACCGCGTCACGGGGCGGCTCGGCAGGCTCCAGCCCAACGCCGCCAGGACGACGGAATGCACGCTCAGGCTGACAACCCAAGCCAAGGGGACGTGGGCCTTCCAGGCGGCGCTGGCGGCGTGGACGCCTCTGGCCGGACCAAGCCGAACGAGGTGGCCGGCCACACCGCGTGCGAGCGACGATTTCGCGTGCGTCGGTGCCGCAGTGAGAAGGCTGGTCGAGAAAATCATGTGCGTACCTGATCGTTCGCCAAGCTCCGCAGAATCCGCCCCTCGCGAATCCCCTGCGTCCCCAAGCGTTGGTAGGTCTTCTGACTCCCGAGTTCCGGCATGCCCGGCCTTCTCATCGCGTCCCGTCGTACGGCGCGCGACAATGGCGTCACCAGAATGGGCACCCCTTCTCAGACTCGGTCACAGCGGCGGGGCCGTCCCGGAATTGCACCGGAGTTCCCTCTTCGTCGGCCACTGCAGCTGCAACGACCGACCACCAACGCCGATGAATGGCATGGAGAATAGCAGAATCGCCCTTTCAAAGCAACATGCCGACATCTGATAGCCCCGAACCGTGGCATCCTTTGGATTACGCGGCAGGCACGGCCACCAAGCAGTCGTGCCCACTAGCGTTGCTGTCGTCGCCCGCGAGGGGCCGCTTCCCGCGCGCCGCCAACCGCGACAAAATCGCCCCGCAGGTCGGCAATTCGCCTTGCCGCTAAACGGCACTTTCTGTATTTCTACGCGACTCGCGTGGAGTACGCGGCGAGGAAAGCCTGCCGTGAACTCTGCGGGACGCCTGCCGGCCGTGCTGGCAGGCTTAGCTATCTTGTCTCGTCCGCGTCTGTTCGCATTCAGCAATCACCTGGGGACGCAAACGACACATGCAGCGCAGCTCTTCACTTGGTGCGCATCTCCGCTGGGGCTGGTCCGCAGGGCTACTGGTGGCAGGCTTGGCGGTCTGGCCAGCCGCGGGGTTGGCTCAGACGCCGCCCCCGGCCCCTGCGCCCGCCGCGGCTCCTTTGCCCTACGAGCCGCGAGTGTTGGTCGCGGATGTGCGCTTGGTCGGCAACCAGACGGTCAAGGAGCAGTTTATCCAATCGCAGTTGAAAACCCGCAAGGACCGCGAGTTCGATCCCGAGATTGTGCAGGGGGACGTGCGGCGTCTGGCCACCACGGGCCGCTTCCAAAAGGTGGACACGTACACGCAAGAGACGCCGGAGGGCGTCATTGTCACGTTCGCCTTTGTCGAACGCCAGTCCATTCGCGAGATCAAGTACCTGGGCAACCGGAACATCAGCGACAAGTCGCTGGCGAAGCAGGATGGCCTGGAAATCGGCGATCCGCTCACCCCGTATGCGATCGAGGAGGCTCGCCGCAAAATCGAAGAATACTATCACTCCAAAGGTTTCGGCAAGACGCAGGTCGCGATTCTGGAGGGCGACGGATCTCCGGACGGCCGAGTGGTGTTCGTGATCAACGAGAGCCAGCTGGAACGGATTGCCTGGGTCAAGTTCGTGGGCAACACGATCGCCTCGGACGAGCGGCTGAAGACGCAGATCAAATCCAAGCCGGGCTTCCTCTGGTACTTGTTCAAAGGCCAGGTGGACCGCAAGCAGATCGACGAGGACATCGAACGGCTGACGGCCTATTATCGCAGTCTGGGCTTTTTCAACGCTCGGATTGGACGCGAGCTGGAGTTCAGCGATTCCGGTCAGTGGCTGACGCTGACGTTTGTGATCGACGAGGGGCCCAGGTACGTGGTCCGCAACGTGTCGGTGGCGGGAAACGAGAAGTTCCCGACCGAAACGCTGCTGGCAGAGATGGAATTGAAGCCCGGCGACTACTTCAACCTGGCCAAGATGAACCGCGATGTCTACTCGCTGCGCGACGTCTACGGCGGCCAGGGGCACATTTTTGCCGACATCCAGGCGGATCCGCGTTTTTTGGAAGAGCCCGGCGAGCTGGACCTGGTCTACAACGTCAAGGAAGGCGGCGTGTGGCGAGCCGGACGAGTGAACGTGCTGATCGAGGGCGAGCATCCGCACACGCGGGAAAGCGTCGTGCTGGATCGCCTGTCGGTGCGGCCGGGAGACATCCTGGACACCCGCGAACTGCGCAACAGCGAGCGTCGCATCAAAGCTTCGCAACTGTTCCAAAACGACCCCATGACCGGCCAGACGCCGCAAGTGGTCGTGCGTCCGCCGGAATTGCAGGATTCGGTCGAAACCGTGGCTGGAGGCGAAGGTCCGCGAAGCGGTTCATACCGCGGGCAAAGCCCCGGCGGCAGTTACTAAAGGCAATGCGTCTGAGGATCCTATCTTGAACCAACGCCGCGCGATCGCCGTGGTCCTCATCATGGTCATGGGACTGGCCGCCGTCAGCGGCTGCGCGTCGCCGGGAGCGCCTCAGTCGGCCTTCTATCCGCCCCCTGCCACGCTGTCCGCAGGCGGCGCACCGCCCGCGACTGCTCCCGCTCCGCCGCAGGCCGCGCCGCAGGCGACGGCCCCGTCGGCGTCCCCGGTCGTTCGCGGTCAGGACTCCGCCGTGGCCCCGCCATCGAACCCACTGTTTCGCAGCGGCGTGCAGCCGGTACAGTACACGGCCGCTCCGCCCCCGGCGGGTTCGGGCTTCCCTGTCGGGCCGCCGCCGGTCACATCGCCACCGTTGCCGCCGGCCTCCACCCCCGGAGCCGTCGCGGGCCCCGGAAGCGGCCCCGCGCCGCTCATTCAATCGCCCAGCGCGCTGGGCCAGCCATTCCTTACGCCTGGTGCACCTTACGACGGCACCGAACCGATCCTGTCGACGCCGATCGATGTCCGTGTTTCCGAAACGCAGACCGGCCGCTTCATGTTCGGGGCCGGCATCAATTCGGACGCCGGCGTCACGGGCCAAATTGTGATCGACGAGCGCAATTTCGACATCACGCGGGTGCCGACGAGTTGGCGGGACTTTGTCGAAGGCACGGCCTTCCGCGGTGCGGGACAGGGCTTCCGCATGGAAGCGATGCCCGGCACGGAAGTCCAGCGCTACCTGGTCAGCTTCACCGAGCCGTATCTGTTCAACACGCAGATCAGCTTCAACCTGAGCGGCTTTCTGTACGATCGCCGATTCTACGACTGGGACGAACAGCGGTTGGGCGGACGCATGGCCTTGGGCTATCGCCTGACGCCCGATCTGTCCCTCGCCGCCGCCCTGCGCGCGGAGAACGTCGAAGTCACCGACCCGCGGGTGCTGATCCCGCAACTGGAAGAGGTGCTGGGCGACAACGGGCTGTACAGCGGCCGAATCTCGCTGACCTACGACACCCGCGACATCCCTTTCGCACCGACCGAAGGCCATCTGATCGAGTTGGGTGTGGAACAGGCCTTCGGCAGCTTCGACTTCCCGCGTGCCGACCTGGACCTGCGCCGGTACTTCCTGGTGCGGGAGCGCCCCGACGGATCGGGCCGGCACACGTTGGGCTTCATGTTCCGCCTGGGATTCAGCGGCTCCGACACGCCGATTTTCGAGAACTATTTCGCGGGCGGCTATTCGACCCTGCGCGGGTTCGAGTTCCGAGGCGCCTCGCCCACGGTCAACACGGTGCGCGTGGGCGGCACGTTCGAGTTCCTGGGCGCTGTCGAATACGTCTTTCCGCTCACCGCCGACGACATGCTCAAGGGCGCCCTGTTCTGCGATTTCGGCACCGTCGAGGAAGACGTGCGATTGTCCGCCGACACCTATCGGGTCGCCCCCGGCTTCGGCCTGCGGATCAACGTCCCCGCCCTGGGGCCCGCCCCGCTGGCCTTCGACTTCGCCTTCCCCGTGGCCCAGGCCGACACCGACGATACCCGCGTGTTTACGTTCTTCCTGGGCGTCGGGCGCTAGCCGAAATGAACGGCTACGCCACGGCTCGGCGAAGTTGTGTCAGGGCCAAATTGGGAATTCGGCAGCAGAACGCCGACTCGTTCATCACCTGCACGTCACAAACGGTGAGTTGGTCCGTTGCTCCAGAACCTGCGAGTTGCAGCCCCAGTTGATCGATCGCGCCACTCAGGCGATCTGCTTCATGGAACAACTGCTCGTTGACGGCAGCTTCCAACTCGTCGAACAGCGGGCGGACCGACTCGAATTCGGCTGTCGGCGTGAATCGGCCAAAGAGGCGATCGCGTTCGATACGATCGATGGACAACTGCCCCAGGGAACGCCCTTGCAAGTCAGTCAAATAGACGGCTTGTTGTGTATCAAGCGGCATCGCTAGTTCCTCGACAGGTTCTTGAACGCTCCGGCCAACTTGTGCAGATTCGCCTCGCCAAACCCGGCGACGCCGTCGGGATGTACCAGACGGGCGTGGTTGGGGAAATGGCGAGTCGGATCCGGGATCACATCGAAACCTGCTCGTCGAATCGCCTCGACGGTCGTCGTTCCCACCGTCTCGGCCGCTTCCAGCAACCGTGTCGCATTGGGAAACGCCAGTCGAACTTGCCCCGCAGCCTCCTCGGAACTCCCGCCGACAAAGACCGAGATACCC
>CAYPGE010000269.1:0-13027 GCA_964409865.1 uncultured Pirellulaceae bacterium | reverse complement strand
CCTCGTAGACGACGGCCGTCAACTGTTCCATCTCGTGCCGTTGCGGATTGACCTTGCGGATATCCTGGATGCCGGCAGTCGGTTTGTCAAAGTCGATCTGGGAGAGATCGACCAAAAGTTCTTTGGCGGTCACCTTCAATTTCCTGAACTTGGCTGGGCTGGTTCTAGGTCAACACCGCCACGCCACGGTCACCGAACGAGCCGTCGTTACCGGGTTCGGTCGCCCATCGCGTTGGCAGAACACAGCAGAGATTGGTCTAGGTCCTCACCTTCTGGCGTTTTGCTCGTCGTCCTTTGGCATTCGCTGGACGCTTGCCATGGTTTGCTTTTTTCACTTTGTGATGCGGTTTCGTCACTTGAAAAACTCCTCTCTGATAGAAAACAATGGTTTCGCAACGACCATCAGATTACCAGCTTTGAAGTCGGCTGAGAAGGTGAACCCCCAGAGCAAGCTGTGTGCCAAGGTCGCACGGCTAGACGGCAGGCCGCCCGCGACTCGCCGCAACGCGTGGGACACGGACTGCCGCCAAGGCGCTCTCAAAAGTCTGCACCACCCCTGGGTCCTTCGACTTTTCTAAGCTCCGCTTGAACTTGGCGGAAAAAACGACCGAAAAGAGCGGGAGTCTGTCGGCGCAGCGCACGCGGAACGGACACTTCGATGGAGGGGTAATCCATCGTTTCCCCTCCCGAATCGCGGGTGAGAATCGTTTTGATTTTTTTTCAAAAAATCGGCCCAGGGATTGACTGGCCAGCTATCGCCGTGTAGCATCCTTGGTTTCCGGTAAGCCGGGTAAGCGTAATCTGGCTTTCATGAATTGACGTTAACCTAGGGCTGGCAAGGTCTTACATCTCGGAGGTAGTCGGCGTGACATCTGGACCCGGTCATGAGGTGATTCGAATTCGGATGGAGGCGTACGACCACAGCATCCTGGACCAGAGCGCCCTGGAAATCGTGGACACGGCCAAACGCACGCACTCCGAAGTGCATGGTCCGATTCCACTTCCGACACGAATTGAAAAGTACTGCGTGCTGTCGGGGCCGCATATTGATAAGAAGGCCCGTCAGCAATTTGAGATTCGGACCCACAAGCGGCTGATCGACATTGTTCAGGCTACGGCGAAGACCATCGAGGCCTTGAACAAGCTGAGTCTTCCGGCCGGAGTGGACATTAAGATCAAGGCGTCTGCACGGTAAATCTATTGAGTCACATGGACCATCTGTGATGAGAAGATGCCGTTCGGGTAAGTCGGAACGGTGCTGAAGTCAAGCTGTTTTGCTTGGCATTCGGAGGCGGTCGCCAAACGACTGCCGGCCGGATCGGTTTCCGGGCTCCCGTAGGCGACAGACCAAGTGACGAGAATAAGGTGCGAACCATGACAAAGGGAATACTCGGCCAAAAGGTCGGGATGACTCAGGTATATGACGAGTCAGGGCGGGCGGTGCCGGTCACCATCGTCAAGGCTGGTCCTTGTCATGTGCTGCAACTGCGGACGCTGGATCGCGACGGCTACGAAGCGGTCCAGCTTGGGTATCGGGACAAGAAACGGTCCAAAGGTGCCCGATCTCGTCCTAGTCAAGCCAGTCGCGCCGAGCGTGGTCATGTCGCCAACATCAGCAGCAAGCGTTCCAAGCGTCGTGCTTCTTCCGGCCTTCAAGCCGCCCCGCGAGCCAACTGCGAACCCCAGCGTTTCATTCGGGAGTTGCGGGGGGCCACCGCTGGCTTTGAGGTCGGCCAAGTGTTGACCGTGGCGGCGCTCGATGGCGTCGCGGCTGTTGACGTAACCGGCGTGAACAAGGGACGAGGCTATGCCGGTGTCATCAAGCGGCACGGATTCCACGGCCAGCGGGCCACTCACGGCGTCAAAAAAGTCCATCGTCATCCTGGCAGTACGGGCATGCGTCAGACCCCCGGCCGATTGTTCAAGGGGCACTGCATGCCTGGGCACTATGGCAACGCCAGGACGACCATCAGGAATCTTCGAGTGTTCAAGGTCGACGCCGCGAACCACCTGCTTTTGCTGCACGGCGCGGTCCCCGGACCCAACGGCGGCTATCTGGTGATTCGCGAGACCAACAAGGTGGGGTAGATCGTTCATGACAACGTTGCCAATTTACGATTCCCGCGGCAATCAAGTCGGGTCCTATGACATCGATCCGGCGGCGCTGGCGCCGTGCATCAACAAGCAGTTGCTGCACGACGTGACGGTCATGTACCAGGCCAGCCGCCGGCAAGGCACGCAGAAGACGAAGTCGCGCGGCGAGGTGGCCGGTTCGACGAAGAAGATGTACCGCCAGAAAGGCACGGGCAACGCACGGGCGGGTTCCCGCCGCTCGGGCATTCGCCGCGGCGGCGGGCACATTCATGCGCTGCAGCCGAGGGATTATTCGTACCGTCTGCCGCGGAAAGCGATTCAGGCGGCCACGCGGATGGCGATTCGTTCCAAGATCGATAGCGGCAGTGTGGTCTGCGTGGACCAGTTGACTTTCTCCGAGCCACAAACCAAGGACATGGCGGCGGTGCTCCGGGCGCTCAAACTCGCGGGCCAGACCACGCTGGTGGCAACGGCCGGCTACGACGTGAACGTTTTCAAAAGCGCTCGCAACATCGACAAGGTCACGGTCTCGCCGGTGGCCGAACTGAACGCCCTGGCCGTGTTGCAGCCGCGGCGATTGCTGGTCACCAAAGACGCGTTGGACGCGATCTGCCAGAAGGGCAGCCCTTGACTTGGCTCACGACGACCTCCCCAGATGGTGAACGCACATGGCTGATTCGCAGGACACAAAACAAACCGTCAGGAAAGGCATCCGACTGGAGCCTCACCAGGTGATCATGCGCCCGCTGGTGACGGAGAAGGGGGTGTACCACTCCTCCGAATTCAACCAGTACGCGTTCGAGATCAGTCCCTTGGCCGACAAAGAGGACGTCAAGCGGGCCGTGGAGGCGTTGTTCAACGTCAAGGTGCTGAAAGTCCGCACGCAAACCCGAGCGGGCAAGCCGCGGCGGTATCGTTTTCGTCAGGGACATACAAAGGCTTGGAAGAAGGCCGTGGTGACGCTGGACAGCGAGAGCCGCATCGACTTCTTCTAAAACGAGTGGGACTTACTACGCCGGCTGTGCCGTGTGAGATGAAATCATGGGTGTTCGCTATTATCGACCGACCAGTGCCGGACGCCGCGGGGCGAGCGTCAGCGACTTTGCGGAGTTGACTCCCGGCGCGAAACCGGAAAAATCATTGCTGCGGCCCTTGCGCAAGAAGGGTGGCCGCAACAACCAAGGCAAGATCACCGCGCGTCATCGCGGAGGCGGCCACAAGCGCATGTACCGGGAAATCGACTTCCGCCGCGAAAAAGATGGCGTACCTGCCACGGTGGCTTCGATCCAGTACGATCCGAACCGCAGTGCGCGGATCGCCTTGTTGCACTATACCGACGGCGAGAAACGCTACATCCTGGCGCCGGACGGCTTGCAGGAGGGCGATCGTCTGGAGAACGGGCCGGACGCGCCGCCCACGATCGGCAACAGTTTGCCGCTGAAGCGCATTCCGTTGGGGACGGAAGTTCACAACATCGAGATGCTGCCCGGACAAGGCGCGCGGCTGTGCCGCAGCGCGGGCACCGCCGCCACCCTGGTGGCGCGCGAGGCGGGTTGGGCCCAGATTACGCTGCCCAGCGGAGAAATCCGCCGCATCCCGGCCTCGTGCCGGGCCACGATCGGCAAGGTCGGCAATTCCGACCACATGAGCATTCGCCTGGGCAAGGCGGGTCGCAAACGGTGGTTGGGCCGGCGGCCGCACGTCCGAGGCACGGCCATGAATCCTATCGACCATCCGCACGGCGGCGGCGAAGGGCGGACCAAGGGTGGCCGGCACCCGGTCAGTCCCACGGGAAAGTCGGCGAAGGGTGGTGCGACGCGGAAGAAGCGGAAGCCCTCCAACAGCGCCATCGTCCGGCGGCGATGGTCGCGGCGGTACGGTCAGCTGAAGTTGCCAGGCAAGTAAACGGAGAGAACGGCAGCCCATGAGCAGGTCGCGAAAAAAGGGTCCTTACGTGGACTTCAAGGTGTACCGTAAGGTGCAGAAGCAGGACGAGGCGGGTACGAAAGAGCCCATCAAGACGTGGGCCCGGGCCTGTACCATCGTCCCCGAGTTCGTGAGTCATACGTTCATGGTTCACAACGGCCGGCAGCACGTCAAAGTCTTCGTGACCGAAGATATGGTCGGGCATCGGCTGGGTGAGTTCGCCCCGACGCGGGTCTTCCGCGGTCACGGCGGCAAGGGCAAGCGTTAGAGGGAGTGAAGGCCATGGCTTTTCAAGCCTGCCACCGGTTTGCAAAAATCAGCCCTCGCAAGGTCCGCCCCTTGGCGGACCTGATTCGAGGCAAGTTCGCCGACGAGGCGTTGGCCATCCTGCGCTACCAGCCGCAGCGGGGCGCTCGCCTGTTGGAGAAGGTGATTAACAGTGCGCTGGGCAGCGCCCAGGATCCCGCGCAAACGCGCGGCAAGACGGTCGACGTAGATAGCCTGGTCGTCGCCGACGCTCGCATCGACGGCGGTCCCATGTTCAAGCGGGTTCGCCCTCGGGCCCGCGGCATGGCGTTTCTGATTAAGAAGCGAATGTCTCACATCCACATCACGCTGGCAGATATCGACGAGATCTAACCTATGGGTCAAAAGGTCAATCCCATCGCGTTTCGCACCGGCGTTATGACCGGATGGAAGAGCCGCTGGTACGCCTCCAAGCAGGAGTTCGGCGAACTGCTGGTCGAGGACCAGAAGATTCGCAACTTTATCAAGAACCATCCGCAGAAGACGCAGTACCGGAACGCCGGCATCGACCGGATCGAGATCGAACGCACCCGCGACGAAGTCAAGATCGTGTTGTTCGTGGCGCGTCCCGGCTTGATCATCGGCAAGAAAGGCCAGGAGGTCGAGTTGCTGCAGGACGAGTTGCAGAACCTGATCGGCCGCCGCGTGAACTTGAAAATCGAGGAAATCCACCGGCCTGAGGTGCAGGCCCAGTTGGTGGCGGAGGATATCGCCCAGCAGTTGGCCAAGCGGGCGAGTTTTCGCCGCACCATGAAGCGGTCCGTGGAGCAGACCATGGAGGCTGGAGCGAAAGGGATCAAAATCCAACTCTCCGGCCGTCTCGGCGGGGCCGAGATGTCGCGGCGGGAAAAGCAGATCGCAGGCTCGCTGCCGTTGAGCACCCTGCGGGCGAAGATCGACTACGGGTTTGCCGAAGCGAAGACGGCCCAGGGGCACATCGGAGTCCAGGTCTGGGTGAATCAAGGTACCTACGAAGGAGACGTATCCGATGGCGCTGATGCCGAAGCGGGTAAAGCACCGAAAAAGCCAAAGAGGACGTATAAGAGGTAATGCCACGCGGGGCAATCGCGTCGTGTTTGGGGATTTCGGTCTGCAGGCCCTGCAGGGCGGCTGGATCAAGGCCCAGACGATCGAGGCGGGGCGCATCGCGGCGCAGCAGTACGTGCGCGGCGAAGGGCGGCTGTACATCCGCATCTTTCCCCACAAACCGACAACGGCTCGGCCCCTGGAAACGCGCATGGGCAAGGGCAAGGGCGAGCCGGAGTACTGGGTGGCAGTGGTCAAGCCGGGCACGGTGTTGTTCGAGTTGGGGGGAGTGACGGAGGAGCAGGCGCGAGTGTGCTTCGCGCGGTTGGCTCACAAGATGCCGATCCCGGTGCGGTTTATCCGCCGTCGTTCGGCGTGATCGGAGAGGAAGCGTACGATGAAGGTTGCGGAACTGCGGGACATGAGCGACGAGCAACTGGCGCTCACGCTGAAGGACACCTGCGAAAGCCTGTTTCGGCTGCGCATCCAGGCTCAGACGGAGCGACTGGACGCGCCCAGCGAGTTGCGGCGACACCGGCGACTCGTCGCGCAGATCAAGACCATTCAGAGACAACGGGAACTCCAGCCGGGGAAGTA
This sequence comes from uncultured Pirellulaceae bacterium, assembly GCA_964409865.1. GTDB lineage: Bacteria > Planctomycetota > Planctomycetia > Pirellulales > Pirellulaceae > Anammoximicrobium. Next base: position 7,078 of record CAYPGE010000269.1, on the reverse strand, counting down.
AGACATGCCGAGACGAGTTTGCGTGGGCGTGGTAACCAGTGACAAGATGGCCAAGACGCGGGTGGTCGAGATCCCCCGTCTGGTGCAGCACCCCCGGTACGGAAAGTACGTCCGGCGGAAAACGGTGTGTTACGTGCACGACGAGGAGCAACAGTCCTCGCGGGGAGACACGGTGGAGATCGTCGAGAGTCGGCCGCACTCCCGGAGCAAGCGCTGGGAGCTGGTTCGCGTCGTCGAGAAACGCCGCGAGGAAGACATGGTCAGCGTGGCCGAGGACGCCGCCGGGAATGAGGCCGGCCCCGAGAATGAGGCCGGCCCCGAGAATGAGGCCGGCCCCGAGAATGAGGCCGCCCCCGAGAACAACGATGCCGTCGCCGAGAACGAGGTAGTGTAGGAGCGAGATCCGCGTAGGACGTTCAGCCATGATCCAGCAAGAGACACGATTGCAAGTCGCAGACAATACCGGCGCCAAGGAGGTGCAGTGCATCAAAGTCCTTGGCGGCTCGCGTCGCCGCTACGCCCGGCTCGGGGACATCGTCATCTGCAGCGTCAAGAGCGTCATCCCCGGCAGCGACATCAAGAAGAAGGCCGTGGTGCGGGCGGTCATCGTCCGCTGCAAACAGCCGACGCGACGGATGGACGGCAGCTACATCCGCTTTGACAGCAACGCGGCGGTGATCATCGACAACGAAAACAATCCGCGCGGCACGCGCATTTTTGGAGCGGTGGCCCGCGAGCTGCGAGAGAAGAACTTCATGAAGATCGTCAGCTTGGCCAGCGAGGTGTTGTGATGCACATTCGAGTCAACGACATGGTCGAGGTAATCGCGGGCGACGACCGCGGCCAGCGGGGCAAGGTCCTGGCCGTGCAGCCGCGGACCGGCAAGTTGATCGTGGAAGGCGTGAACCGGGTGTACAAGCACGTGCGCCGCAGCCAGCGCAATCCTCAAGGCGGCCGGCTCTCCAAGGAGATGCCGATCCCCGTGTCCAACGTGATGTTGATCTGTCCTCAGACCAACAAGCGGACGCGCGTGGGGTTTCGCTACCTGGCCGACGGGACCAAGGAGCGGTACGCCAAGCGGAGCGGAGTTTCGCTGGGGAGCGTCAGCCCGGCGCGAAAGCGGTACGCCAGGACGACGTAGTGCTGCGGCAGGTCGGGCACGGGGAGCGGTTCAGAGTTTCCATTTCGGGCGAGCAGAATCATGGCAGGCAAGAAAACGCGAGGGGAAAAGGCGGATGCGGGGCGGGAAGCAGCCTCGCCCGAGGAAAGAACGGTCATCGTCCCTCGGCTCCAAGAGCATTATCAGCAACGGGTGATCCCCGCGCTGCGCGAAAAGCTGGGACGCACGAACCCCATGTCGCTGCCGCGGTTGGAGAAGATCGTCGTCAGCATGGGCGTCGGTGCGGCGACCCAGGACAAGAAGATCCTGGAGGTCGCGGTCGAGGCGCTGACGGAGATTGCGGGCCAAAAGCCCGTCATCACGCGGGCCCGCAAGAGCGTCGCCGGGTTCCGTTTGCGCGAAGGCATGGCGATCGGCTGCAAGGTGACCTTGCGCCGGCAGCGGATGTACGAGTTTTTGGATCGGCTGGTGTCCTTGGCCCTGCCCCGCGTCCGCGACTTTCGCGGCATCAGCCGGGAGGCGTTCGATGGGCGAGGGAACTACAGCCTGGGGTTGGCCGAGCAATTGGTGTTTCCGGAACTCAATCCGGACAAGTACTTGAAGGTCCAGGGCTTGAATATCACGTTGGTGACCACGGCGGGCAACGACGCCGACGCGTTGGAACTGTTGACCCTGATGGGGTTGCCGTTCCGCCGCGAAGATTCGGCGGCTGCCTAGGGGCGAGCGGAGCCTTGCCGCGGCGCCGGCGAACGTCGAGAGGACGCGTCAACACGGTCGTTTTTCCAGACAGGTAGACATCTGTGGCTAGTAAATCGAAGATTGCAAAATCGCTGCGCGAGCCCAAGTTCGCGACGCGCCGAAAGCGGCGTTGCCGACTCTGCGGGCGGCCCCGCGCGGTGTACCGGAAGTTCGGCATCTGCCGGATTTGTTTCCGCAAACTGGCGGATCAGGGATTGATTCCCGGCGTGCGCAAGTCGAGCTGGTAGTGGGAGAACTCAACGAAGATGATGACCGACCCGATCGCCGATATGTTGACTCGCATCCGCAACGCGGTCCGCGTGGAGAGGCCCTATGTCGATGTGCCTCTGTCCAACGTCAAACGCGGCCTGGCGGACGTCCTCAAACGCGAGGGGTACATCTGGGACTGGCAAGTCGTCGAGGGGGTGCCCCTGTCGCAGCTGCGTCTGGAGTTGAAGTACGGCCCCAACGGCGAGCGTTTGATCCAGAAGATCCGCCGCGTCAGCAAACCGGGGCGGCGCGTCTACTGCCGGGCCAAGGAGTTGCGGCCGGTGCTGAACGGAATGGGAATTACGATCATCAGTACCAGCCGGGGCGTCGTCAGCGACCGCGAAGCTCGCCAACGCAAGCTGGGCGGTGAAATCTTGTGTGAGATTTGGTAGCAGCGGGAAGCGGTGTTGTTATGTCACGCATCGGAAAGAAACCCGTGCCGATTCTGGACGGCGTGAAGATTGCCGTTCAGGGCCGCACGGTGCAGGTGGAAGGGCCGCAGGGCAAATTGCAGTGGGAGCATCGTCCCGAGTTGACGGTCCGCATCGACGAGGCGGGCCGCTGCGTGGTGGTCGAGCGGTTGCAGGAGAACCGCGAATCCCGCGCCTTGCACGGCCTCACCCGGTCCCTGATCAACAACATGATCGTGGGCGTCAAGAACGGGTACGAGAAGCGACTGGAAATCGTCGGGGTGGGCTATTTGGCCGCCGTGCAAGGCAAGAAGTTGCAGTTGCGCGTCGGCTATGCCAATGAACTGGAGAAGGAGATTCCGCCGGGACTGCAGGTCACTTGCCCCGATCAGACGCACATCGTGGTTCGCGGCTGTGACAAGCAGCAGGTGGGAGAGTTTGCTGCCGAGGTTCGCTCGCTGCGCAAGCCCGAACCCTACAAGGGCAAAGGCATACGTTACGAAGGCGAATACGTGAAGATCAAACCGGGCAAGGCGGCGACGTAATTGGGCGGTCTCGAACGGCACGGGCTTGAGGTCCAGGGGGCCCCGTCCCGAAGCCAGAACTTCATACGCTTGGGTTGAACCGTGAAGAAACAACAGATTGTGAACCAGCGGCGCCAGCGGCGCCGGTTCCACGTTCGCAACCGCGTCCGTGGGACGGCCGACCGGCCGCGGTTGAGCGTCCATCGCAGTCACAGGCACATCAGCTGCCAGGTGATTGACGATCTCGCGGGCAGAACGCTGGTCTCGGCCAGTTCCTTGGACGGCGACTTGCGCGGGCAGGTGTCCTACGGCGGGAACAAGGCCGCCGCCACCGTGATTGGCAAAGCGATTGCCGGCAAGGCGCTGCAGGCGGGAATCAAACAGGTGCGTTTCGACCGCGGCGACAACAAGTACCATGGTCGAGTGGCCGCCCTGGCGGATGCCGCCAGAGAGGCAGGATTGGTATTTTAGGACGCTCGTAGTGCCGCCTTCAGGCGGTCGGCAGCGGCTCAAGCCGGCACTGCCAGCGTTAGGGCGATTTCGCAGAGTTCCGCAGCAGAAGCAGGTGCATCGTGTCTACAGACGCTCCCTACGGGGAAACCACGATCGAGAAAGTCGTCAACATTCGCCGCTGTGCGGCGGTCGTCAAGGGCGGGCGCCGTTTCAGTTTCGCGGCCATGACGGTCGTCGGCGACGGCAAAGGCAAGGCGGGCTGGGGATATGGCAAGGCCAATGAGGTCCCGCCCAGTGTCGACAAGGCGAACAAGCAGGCCGCCCGGCAAATGATGGAAATCCCGCTGGTCGACGGCACGATCCCGCACGCGGTGCGTGGCAAGTTCGGCGCCGGACAGGTGCTGCTGATGCCGGCAGGACCGGGCACGGGGATCATTGCGGGCGATGCCGTGAGGTCGGTTTGCGAAGCCGCGGGCATCAAGAACATCCTGACCAAAAGCAACGGGACCAACAACCCCATCACCCTGGTGAAGGCCACTTTTCGAGCCTTGAGTCAACTGCGGACGCGGCAGGATGTGGAGCGTCTGCGAGGAGTCTCCCTGACATGAACTTGAGCGACGTCCACAGCGGAATCCACAAGCACAAGAAGGGCCGTCGCGTCGGTCGCGGACCGGGTTCCGGACGCGGCAAGACGGCGGCGCGCGGGCACAAGGGCCAGCGGGCCCGCGCCGGCTACGCCGCCCTCCCGATCTACGAAGGCGGGACGATGCCCTTGGTGCGGAGAGTCCCGAAGCGCGGTTTCCACAATCGGTTCGCGCTCTGCGTGGCGACCGTGAATGTGGCCGACTTGGAACGTGTTTTTGCGGTAGGCGACGAGGTCAATCCCGAGACGCTGCGTGCCAAGTCCTTGCTGAAGGGCCGCTGCGACGAATTGAAGATCCTTGGATCCGGCGAATTGACCAAGAGTCTTAAAGTGGCGGCTCACCGCTTCAGCGGTTCGGCCCGCGAGAAGATCGAGAAGGCAGGCGGGACCGTGACGGTCCTTCCGGGCCGCAAGCCGGCCCCGGAACCGCCGAGTGAGGCCCCTCAAGCAGAAGCGTAGTGTTCGGAGTCCGGTGCGGTTGGCTACGGATGGCGCCAATCGCTGTTTGCGTCGTGGCTTTCCACAGGTCTCTTGGCTCGCAGGACGCGTGAACTCGGAAAGGATGGATCTCGATCATGTGGGAAAAACTGCGTGTCGTTTTCACCATCCCGGAACTCCGTCAAAAAATTTTTTTGACGCTGATGTTCCTGGCGATTTACCGGGTGGGTTATCACATTCCTTTGCCGACCATCAACCAAGAGGTGATGGCCAAAGCCACGACGCAGCAGGGTGGCTTGGGCGACTTCGTGGACCGCGTCGCCGTCTTCAGCGCCAGTAACCTCCGAGAAGCCACGATTTTCGGCTTGGGGATCATGCCCTACATCTCCGCGTCCATCATCTTTCAGTTGCTGGGCAGCGTCTGGAAGCCGATTGAAGAACTGCGAAAGGAAGGCGAGACGGGGCGCAAGAAAATCAACGAATACACCCGCTATCTCACCGTCTTCCTTTGTCTGCTGCAGAGCTGGATGTATGTCCGCTGGTACCTGATGGGCGCGGGGGGAGGCGGCAGCTTGATCGATCCGTCGTTCCTGAACGCCAAAGGCGAGTTGAGCTTGGCTTGGCAGTTGACCTCGGTGGTGACCATGACGTGCGGCACCATCTTCTTGATGTGGCTGGGCGAGCAGATCGACGAGTTTGGCATCGGCAACGGTATCAGTCTGTTGATCATGGCGGGGATTTTGGCACGGATGCCAGGCGCCCTGGGCGATTTGATCAAGAACGCCGAGATGCAGTTGGTTGGTGTCACGGCGGGCCGGATCGGCGTCGAGCATCTGACGATCTTGACGCTTCTGTTTGTGGGCGTCGTTACCGGGGTGGTTTTCATCACGCTCGGCCAGAGGAGAATACCGACGCAAAGCGCCAAGCACGTCCGAGGCCGCCGCACCTACGGGGGAACCCGGCAGTACCTGCCGTTGCGGATCAATCAAGCCGGGGTGATGCCGATCATCTTCGCGAGCAGTCTGCTGATGTTGCCTGCGATGTTCTTTGGGTTCCTGGGGAACATCTTCACGGGAGTTTCGTCGCAATTGAGCCAGGTTGCAGATATGTTCAACCGAGGCACATCGTTCATCTACAACCTGATGTACGTGGCCTTTATCTACTTTTTTTGCTACTTCTGGACCGCCATCACCTTTAACCCGAAGGAAATGTCGGAAAACCTCAAGGATTATGGGACTTTTATCCCCGGCTACCGGCCTGGGAAGCGAACTGCGGACTATCTGGAAAAGGTCATGGTTCGCATCACCTATGTCGGCGCTGGGTTTTTGGCGGTGGTCGCCATCGTGCCCACGATCATATCCAGTTCACTTGGCGTAAGTTTCACGATAGCAAGCTTTTACGGAGGAACAGGTTTGTTGATCGCAGTCAGTGTGGCGTTTGATTTGGTGCAGAAGATTGACAGCCACTTGGTGATGCGAAACTATCGCGGGCTGCTGGAATCCTGATTTTTTGGATGGCAAACTGTTGCTCTAACCCCTTGAAGATTTCCCCATTTTCGAATTACATTTGTGGGTTTGCCGAGAAGGCGGCTGGAGGTCAGCAATGAAGGTACGATCGAGCGTCCGAAAAATCTGCGAGAATTGCAAGATTGTGCGGCGTCGGGGGCGGGTGTTTGTCATCTGCACGAATCCGCGGCACAAGCAGCGTCAGGGCTAAGGGCTAAAGGAGCGAATTGATGCCACGTCTACTGGGTGTTGACATTCCCAACGACAAGCCGACGTTCATTTCACTGACCTACTTGTACGGAGTCGGTGAAAGCACGTCGCGCGAACTCTGTTACAAGGCTGGGGTTGACCCGCAACGGAAGGCGCGTGAACTGGCGGATGATGAACTCAGTCGATTGGCGGCGTTGTTGGAGCGAGATTACTCCGTCGAGGGCCCTTTGCGGCGTCAGTTACAACAGAACATCAACCGCCTGCGGGACATCAAGTGCTATCGCGGCATCCGGCATCGTCTGGGGCTTCCCGTACGCGGCCAGCGCACCAGGACGAACGCACGAACTCGCAAGGGTCCCAAGAAAACGGTCGCCGGAAAGAAGGGGGTCAAGGACCTGCACTAGGTCCTGACGCGTTCGGAAAAGAGCGATTCCGCCGGTTTCCGGGAGGTCGTGTGAGTTTGGTTTCAGAGGAGCAATTGGGTGGCTGTTAAGACCAAGAAAAAGAAGATCCGTCGCAATGTGACCGTAGGTATTGCCTTTATTCAGGCCACATTCAACAACACGACGGTGACGATTTCCGACACAAAAGGGGATACCCTCTGTTGGTCGAGTGCCGGCACGTGCGGTTTCAAGGGGAGCCGCAAGAGCACGCCGTTCGCTGGCCAGTGTGCTGGGCAGCAGGCGGCCGAAAAGGCCATCAAGTTCGGCATGAAGGAAGTCGACGTCCGCGTGAAAGGGCCCGGCTCGGGGCGAGAGAGTGCGATT
>CAYPGE010000268.1:0-13063 GCA_964409865.1 uncultured Pirellulaceae bacterium | reverse complement strand
AAGCTGGAAGCTTACGCCACTTCCGCTACCCCAACATTTAGCCTGGACGCCGCACGAACCCGGATTTCTCACCAGCGCCCAGTTCTGGTTCCCACACTCCGCTTGGGAACCGATTTGCTGCTCCCACAAAGCCGGGCTTTTCTCAACGCTCCCACCGCGAAACTCGTGACAGCGTGCTGATTCTCTTTCTGCGAAAAGCTGCCGTACCAAGTAGCTTTTGCCTACAGCATGAAAGCTGCGATGTCGTCACAACCCCGATACCGAAATGCAAGTAACGCGATTGTATCAAGTCAGCCGATAACTTCGTTAGTGACTTGGAACCCTCGGACTTTTCCAGCAGCGGCCCATGTTGAGTCCGAGAGCCAGGAGGGCTGACGGAGGGTCTAGGACGTGACCACGGAAATCAACGTGCTGGCACTGGTCAAGGGCAACGAGCGTTACGTCTTTCTGTTTGACGACGACAACCGCGTCGAGATGCTGCGTCAATTGGGCCGTTTCGCGGCCAACCCCGAGTTGAGCTTTACTTGGTATGACGCGGCGGTGATGAGCCAGAAGATCCGGGAGACGGTTGTCGCCGAGCGGCAGGCGCCGCCGCCGCGACGGTTCGACTTGGCGTCGCGATTCAGTCAGCGAATCACCGACGACGTCCTGACGGACCGGTTCGACGATGAAGGAGCGGCTTGAGGATGTCATGCAGCCAGCGATCGCCCGCTTTCTCCGCTATCTGTTGGTCGAGCGCAATGCCTCGACGTTGACGATCAAATCCTATCGCGAAGATCTCACGGCCCTGGATGAGTATCTGACCGAGAGCTATGGCCGGCCGGCCGAGCCGGCCGAGATCACCTCTCTGGACCTCCGCGGCTACGTCGCGGCGCTGCACGAGGCCGGGTACGCCAAGACTTCGATCGCCCGCCGCCTGGCTTCGCTGCGGAGTTTTTTCCGCTTCGCCCAGCGGGAAGGTTACGCGGAAGCCAATCCCGCCAAACCGCTGCGCAACCCTCGGCCCGACCGGAAGCTGCCGCATTTCCTGTCCACCGACGAGATCGGCCGTTTGCTCGAGACGCCGCCGGCAAATTGCCCCCTGGGACTCCGAGACCGCGCCATGCTGGAAACGATGTACTCGGCGGGCTTGCGCGTCAGTGAGTTGGTGGGCATCAACGACGGCGATTTAGACCTGAGCGATGGCTTGGTGAGGATCCGGGGCAAAGGCCGCCGCGAGCGACTGGCGCCGTTGGGAACGTTTGCCCTGCAGGCTCTGCAACGCTGGCTCCGCGTGCGGACGCTGTCCCGCCGTCAATCCCCCGGCCCGGAAGCTCCTGTGTTCGTAAGCCGCTTGGGCTGCCGGCTGACCACGCGAAGCGTCGCGCGGATGTTGGAGAAGTACCTCAAGATCGCGGGGCTCGATCTGCGAACGACACCCCACACGCTGCGGCACAGCTTTGCCACGCACCTGCTGGACCGCGGTGCCGACATCCGCAGCGTTCAGGAACTCCTGGGGCACAAGAGCCTGGTGACGACACAGATCTACACGCATGTCAGCACCGCCAGCTTGCGCGAAGCGTACCAGCGGGCTCATCCGCGAGCGAACTGACACGTGCGACTCAGCCCGGCCTGCAGTCCAAAGCCGGGGGTGTCATCGACGGATGAGAAATCACCGCCCGCCTAAACCAAACCGCGTTTGACGGCCCACACCGCCGCCTCGGTCCGGTCCGCGGCGTCCAGCTTGCGGAGGATGTTCTGCACGTGCTCCTTGACGGTCTCGATGCTGATCTTCAGCGACCGGCCGATTTCGCGATTGCTGAGTCCGTAAGCCAAGTGCCGCAGGACTTGATACTCGCGTTTCGTCAGCGGAACACCATCCTCGCTGGGGTCCAAGCGAGTCGCCAAACGGGCCTTGATTTCGATCATCCGGGTGTCCGCGACAGCGGCCTCGCCGCGCGCCGCACGCTTGACGGCGGCCACAATGTCCTGGCCCGACGTGTCCTTCAGCAGGAAGGCCTCCGCCCCCAGCGCTACGGAACGAGCCACATAGGTCGGATTGTCGTGCGCGGACATCATCACGACCTTGACGTTCGGCGCCTTGTTGCGGATTTTTTCCAAGGCATCCAAACCGTCGGTTTCGGACATCATGACGTCCATCAACAGCACGGCCGGTTTGTGCTTCAGCGTCTTGGACACCGCCTCGTTGCCGGTCTTGGCTTCCGCGACGATCTCGATGTCGGCGTTCTCAAACAAACTTGCCAGGCCTTTGCGGACGACCTCTTGATCGTCGGCGATCACGACTTTGATACCCACGATAACCTCCTAATTGCAGTTAGATTGACACAAGAAGGGTGACACTGTACGCCCACATGATACCCACTTTCTGTCAGGAAACCACCGCCTCCCAAGAAGTTTTTCTGGGGTTTTTGTTTTAGCTAAAAGAGGGGTATCGCAGGGTGGGATCAGCCGCTTTTTGCCGCTCTTACAGGATATGCCATCCTCCCGGAGGACGCGATTCGGGTTTGGCGCCGACACGTCATGTTCCTGGGAGACATCACGTTGACGATGTGCAAGGCGTGACCTAGATAAATGACGACGGCGGAACTCTTTTTGCACCACTTGAGGCGAACATGAAACAACGCTCCCTGCTGCTGGTGGACGACGATCGCCAAGTGTTGGACGGGATGTCCGACTGGCTCCGCGAAAAAGGCTTCGAGGTCTCGGAAGCCGCGAGTTGCCGCGAGGCTCGGGCGCTGATCGACGAGGCCAGCTTCGACCTGGTGCTGGCCGACATCCGGCTGCAGGACGGCGACGGCTTTGACGTGCTGGAACACTGCCGAAGCCGACTGCCGGAGGCGACCGTGATCCTGGTTACGGGGTATGCGACCGCCGAGACCGGGATCGAGGCGATCCGCGCCGGCGCTTTCGATCTGTTGACCAAACCCCTGCTGGACGAGGAACTGGAACTGGCCATCGACCGCGCTCTGTCGCAGCGCAACGTCCTGGAGGAAAACGCTAAACTCAAAGCGCAACTGGATTTGCGGTTCGGCATGGAAAACGTCGTCGGCCGCGACCACCGCATGCTGAAAACGTTCGATATGATCGACAGCATCGCCGACACCAGGGCCACGGTCTTGATTTCGGGCGAAAGCGGAACGGGAAAGTCCTTGATCGCCCGCGCGATTCACCGCCGCAGCAGCCGGCGCGACAAGCCCTTTGTCGAGGTGGCGTGCGGAGCGCTTCCAGAAACGCTGCTGGAAAGTGAACTGTTCGGGCACGTCGCCGGCTCGTTTACCGGGGCCACCGGCGACAAGACGGGCAAGTTCAAGCAGGCCGACGGGGGCACCATTTTCCTGGACGAGATCAGTACCGCATCGCCCAACATGCAGGTCAAGTTGCTGCGGGTGTTGCAGGAGTTGGAGTTCGAACCCGTCGGCGGCACCAAGACGATCCATATCGATACACGAGTGATCCTGGCGACCAATGACGACTTGACACAAGCCGTTACGGCGGGCCGGTTCCGCCAGGACTTGTACTATCGCATCAACGTGATCAACATCGAACTTCCGCCACTGCGTTCGCGATTGGGGGACATCCCGCTGCTGGCGGAACATTTTTTGGTGCGAATCCGCGAGGAGACGGGAAAACCGGTCGAAGGTTTCTCCGAGGAGGCGATGGCGGCTCTCCAGGCGTATCGCTGGCCGGGCAACGTTCGTGAACTCCAAAACGTGGTGGAGCGGGCGGTGCTGCTCGGCAAGACGCCCCGCATCACCCTGGACGACCTGCCTCGTGATTTGGCCCTCGCCGCTCCCTCGCTGCCGAAACGAAACGCCGCGCGAACGCTGAAGGAATCGCTCGAAGCCCCCGAGCGGCAAATCATTCTCGCGACGCTCCAGGAACACAACTGGAACCGCAACGCGACGGCCGAGAAACTGGGAATCAACCGGACCACGCTGTACAAGAAAATGAAGCGGCTCGGCCTCGAAACGCCGCTGCACGGCTGGGTCCAGGCCTCGAATTGAGGTCGATCTCTTGTCGGGCGGATCAGTCGGACGGGTCGGATTCTCGCCGCGAACCAGACGATAATTCGACACGCAGGTTCAATTCGCGGCTTCCGGCGTCACCGGACGGCGATTTCCAGCTCAAATTGCAGTTTTTCCGTCCGGGCGCCTTTCCATGCGCGGCCAGTTCCTATAATTTACACGCTCGGTGCTGCCAAAAATGTATCACGATCAGGTTGGAGAAGGTCTATGGCGATTACGCTCACAGAACGTGCGGCTGGCGAAATCAAACGCGTGAAGGAAGAACAGAAGTTGGACGACGAATTGTTCCTCCGCATCGGCGTGGCGGGCGGCGGCTGCAGCGGGTTCAATTACACGCTTGGCTTTGACAACAACTACGATGCCAAGAAAGATTCGAAATACAACTTCCACGGCGTAGACGTGGTGGTCGACAAGAAGAGTTCGCTGTACCTGGACGGCACCAAGGTCGACTGGTTTGAAGGGGACGGACGCCGCGGATTTACGTTCGACAATCCGAACGCCGTCAGTGCCTGCAGTTGCTGCAGTGCGTCCCAGGCTTGACAGGCGTCGAGCGCGACAAGCGGAATGAGGCGGACACGGCCACAGCGTGTCCGTTTTTCTTGTGTCGTGTTGCTGGGCGTCGTCTCAGAAACGCTCGCGCCGGTTGCTGAGGTACTCCAACAGCGCCTTGTCGAACTGCAGGCTGGTGTCCAATTCGACGTAATCAACGCCGAGCTGAGAGCATTCCCGGCGGTAAACCCCACGGAAGGCTTGGATCTCCTGCAGGTATTCTTGCCGGTAATTGCTGGCGTCCACTCGCACGCGCTCTTCCGTCTCGGGCTCCTCGAACTCGATCACGCCGTCGAACGGAAAGTACACTTCGGCCTCGTCCAGCACATGGAACAGGATCACATCGTGGCCCCCGTGCCTGAGCAGCCGCAGACTCTGCAGCACCGGTTCCGTATCGCACAGCAGGTCGGAGAAGATCATGACCAAACTGCGGTGCCGCAACATGGCGGCGATCTGCCGCACGCTGTTGGCGATGTCCGTCGGACCCGTGGGCTGCAAGCGGGCCAGGTGCGAGAGCACGTTTGCCAGTTGGGTGCGTTTGGAGCGCGGGGCCAGACTGTCCCGGACGCGCTCATCGAAGGTGATCAACCCGACCGGATCCTGCTGGTGCACCATCAAGTAGCACAGCGAGGCGGCCAGGCAGATCGCGTAGTCGAACTTGGTCAGCTCTTGGCGGTAGGTGTAGCCCATCGAGCGGCTCAGGTCCATCGCCAGGTAGCCGGTAATGTTCGTCTCGGCCTCGAACTTTTTGACGTAGTACTTGTCCGTCTTGGCGTAGACCAGCCAGTCGATGTCCTTGGGGTCGTCGCCGGGCGTATAGCGGCGGTGCTCGCTGAATTCCACGGAAAAGCCGTGATACGGGCTGGCGTGCAGGCCTTGCAGGAACCCCTTGACCACGAATTGCGCGCGGAGGTCCAGCCGTTTGATCTGGTTGATCACCTCCGGTTTCAGGTACTTTTCGACGGACATGGCGGTCTGGTATCCGTGGGACGTCCCCATTCCGAACATCGGCACACGGGCCCCCGATGCGTCTGGCCCGCGTTCGGGCCATCTGAGCCGCCCCGCCCGTCCGTGTCAAGACGCCCCCGCGGCCGTCAGCCCTGGCCCCGATCTCCCACACAACGGCAGATCCCAGCCGGTACAAGATTCCAGACCTCGTCTTCCCGCGCCTCATTGGGGCGATTATCTTACACGCTTCGACACCCGTGTTTCTGTCATGTTAAGGAGCAATGCAGTGAACAAGTCCCCCTTCGTTACGACAACTGTGGTTCTTGCCTTGTTGTGCCTCGCCTCGAGCGCCGACGTGTCGGGTGCCGAGTATCTGACCGGTATCCAATGGTCGGAGCCGGCCGTCATCGATCCGGGACCGCCGGGAGGACCGCCGTCCGACGCCGTGGTGCTGTTCGATGGCACCGACATGTCGAAATGGGACAAGGCCGAAAAGTGGACGGTCAAGGACGGCTATGTCGAGGCCGGCCCGGGGGCTCCCGTCAGCAAGGAAGTATTTGGCGATTGCCAGTTGCACGTCGAATGGGCCTCGGCCGAAGAGGTCAAAGGCGACAGCCAGGGCCGCAGCAACAGCGGCGTGTTTCTGATGGGCATCTACGAAGTTCAGGTGCTCGACTCGTACGAGAACAAGACCTATTTCGACGGCCAGTGCGGAGCGATCTACAAACAGCATCCGCCCCTGGTCAACGCCTGCCGCAAGCCCGGCGAGTGGCAGACCTATGACATCATCTGGAAGTGCCCGCAGTTCGATGCCGAAGGCAAACTGGTCAGCCCCGCGTTCATCACCGTCCTGCACAACGGCGTGGTGATCCAAAACCACTTTCAGCTGGAAGGCGACACGCCGTTCAATCGCCCGCCCGAATACAAGCCGCATCCGGACAAGGGACCGATCAGCCTCCAGTACCACGGCAACCCGGTCCGCTTCCGCAACATCTGGGTCCGCGAGTTGAAGGACGTTCCGCACGAGCGGGTGGCGGAACCGAAGGTCACGAAGTGATTCGCCCATCGCCGCCCCGTCGCGCGGGCGTGTGGAATCAAGTCGTGGCCCTGGTGCGACGCTTTGCCGACTTGTTTGTTTTCCTGGGCGCATGTTGAACAGGACGGAACAGAGCCAACGGTTTTCCCAACGTCGGCCACGTCCGGCACTTCGGAACCGTCCTGAGCCCGCTCGCCAGGGAAAAGCCCTTGCTCGCCGATCGCGTCGGCTGCCTCAGCACTCACCCAAGCCGGCGCGTCATCCGTCAAACAACCACGCGGGCGGGCGGCGACTGTCCTCAACGGCCCGTTGATGATTCGTCTGCACCCGGCGGGGCGCGCGCGACAGCCAGCGGCAGTAGTGAACCAAGTCGACGAGCCGATCGACGGAAACGCTGCTACAACTGGGATGGGCCGTGCCGGGCATGCCGACAAAGATCCGCAGGTACAGCGACTCCGCTTCCGGGCCGCCCTTGAAGGGATCGTGGACCAGGTCCCGCGGCTTGCTAGAAATCCCCCGCTCGTCATAGCAGGGCAGGTCTGGTGAGCCCGTCCCGTCGTCCCCGTGGCAGTTCTGGCAACCCAGCGCGAAGTACTGATTCTTGCCCCGCGCTACGGCCTGTGAGTCGTTCGGGCCGATCGCGGGGACGGAAACGGCTGGTCCGGGAACGGTCCACGAATCGACCATGTGGTGGATCTCATCCTCGTCGATTTCATCGCCTTCGTCTTCCACGGAGCGGATCAGGTGCTCGCGGCGTCCCTCGCGGCGCAGTCGCAGCACCTCCTGCGCCAGCAGCACGCGCTGTTGGTCGCTCAGTTCCTCGTAGGCCCGCATGGACGTTCCCGGCATTCCACGCCGGATGACCGCGACGACGTCGTCCAGCGTGGCGACGGCATTGACGCTGCTCGCCAGCCGGAACCTCTCGGTGCGAAAATTGCGGGCTCTGGGAAACAAGTGCCTGGCGCCGCGGCCGTTGCCGTCGCCGTGGCTGCCGTGGCAACCGCTGCAATGCTGGGCGTACAAGTCGGCAGGCGACGTGGGCGGACGGTCCCTGCCGAGTGGCTCCGCGGTAGGCCAGCCGGCGTTCGTCGCGGACAGGCGGCGCAACTCGTCGGCGGCCTTCGGGTCGCCACGGCCGGTGGCCAACCTGAGTTGGAGTTCCTCGGTTCTGGCCCAGTTGCCGTGTTCGCGGTCAAGCCGGGCGAACAACCGCTCCGCCACCGTTGTCTTCCCCTCGACGGCAAACGCGGTGGCCGCAGCCCGCAAGGCATCGGCGTCGGCGGTCCAGCTGAGATCGACCCGCCTGAGCCAATTCTGCGCTTGCTGGTAGTGGCCCGACTCCAGCTCGATTTGGCCCACTTCAGCCGCCGTGTCGGCAGAAGATTTCCGCTCGGGCGGCAACCAACTCAACGCCTGCCGGGCCTGGCCGAGCGCCCCCAGACCGCGCAGCAGTCTAGCGACGCCCAGCTTTGCGGAGTCATTGGCGGGAAAGTCTGCCGCCAGGGCGGCGAACTCGACCAGCGCCTCTTCGAGCCGGTCGTCTTCTTCGAGCAGGTCGGCGAGTGTCTGGCGGGCCATCTCGTGCCGAGGCTCGACGGCCAGCGAGTCTTTGAATTCCTTCTCTGCCCGGTCGCGGCATTCGTAGCGTCGCCCCAAGTCGCCCGCCCCGTCGCCCAACCACAGCCAGTAAACGCCTCGCATGTACGCGACGTGCGCGCTGCCAGGGACCTCGACCGCCCAGGCGTCGAGGACCATTTCGGCGCGCGGAGCGTCCCGTCGGGCGAGGTAGCCGTGGACGAACGCCGTACAGGCGTCGTCTGTCGCCACCCCCGCCTCGACCAGCGAGGTCAGCTCATCCCGTTCGTTGTTGATGGCACCGGCCTGGATGAGCCCTAGCCGCCGCTCCTGGCGCACTCGTTCGGCAGGAGCCCCCTTCCGTTCGGCGGATTCCACCGCTTCCTTCCAGGCCGCTTGCTGGTACCGCCGGCGGAGACCAGTCGCCCGCATCAGGTCCGTTCTGCCGTCGGACGGATCGAACCAGTCGGACCAGGCCAGCCACCGCTGCGCCGTGCTGAGGGCGCCGACGGTCAGATTGCGTGCGGCCATCTGCCGGGTCCACCAGGCCAGCGCGCTGCGGCCGAAAACGGCCACTCCCGTGGTCAAGAGGATCGCAGCGCCCCAGATCACCAAGCGGCGTCGCGGCCAGGAACGAAACCAGCGATTCGCGTTCACGTCGGGAATTCCGGGCAACGTGAGGGTGCTTTCCGCAGACAGCTTCCACGAATATCCTACGATGAATCGGCCAGTCTAGCCTTGAGTCATCTTGAGCGTAACCCGTCGAGTGAGGGGCCGTCCCGCTGCCGGAAACGCGCTTGCAGAACGTGGCCGGGGCACTACGATAGTCTTGGTTCGACGCAAGTCAAGGTTCCGTCTGAGGCAAGGGCAGCCATGGGCAACGCGACCACCAACCGCTGGGCACGCGCGGGAAGATGGATGATCGGCTTCACGATCTGTTCGGCAATCGGTTTTGTGGCGTGGCGAGTTTTCCCTGGAAAGGCAAACGTGCGCGACTGTCTCGACTCGCGAAATGACGACCCGGCGCACACCGCCTTGGACGACAAGGCGGAAGCGCGCATCGTGGCCTTTTGCAGCGATTGTCACGCCTTGCCTGTGGCCGAGAATTTTCCCCGCCAACGGTGGCACCGCGAGGTGCAGCGGGGCTACGAGTTCTACGCCCGCTCCGGGCGCAACGATCTCGATCCACCGCCCATCCATCAGACCATCGCCTACTTCCGGTCGCGTGCTCCGGAACAGGTCGTGTTTCCCACGCCCGTGGAAGCCGAAACGGAATTGGCGGTTGCATTCCACGTGGAGCGACTGACCTTGGACGAAACCGCCGACGTCGTGCCCGAATTGGCCCAGCTGCGCTGGGCCCGGCTGGATTCCGAGGCCGACCCGCTGCTGCTGTTGTGCGACATGCGATTCGGCTATGTCGCGGCGGCCGACCTGGGAGCGTCCAAGCCGCAACCCAAGATTCTCGCGCGGCTCGGCAACCCCTGCCACGTGGAACCTTGCGATCTCGACGGCGATCAAAGGACCGATCTCGTGGTGGCCGACTTGGGCAGTTTTCGCCCCAGCGATCACGATCGAGGCCGCGTGGTCTGGCTGCGGCGCGGGCCAGGTGACGGTCCGTGGGAAGAAATCGTCCTCGCCGACGGCCTGGGGCGGGTGGCCGATGTGCGGCCTGCGGACTTCGACGCCGACGGCGATCTCGACCTGATCGTGGCCGAATTTGGACACTACCAGACGGGCAAGATCCTCCTGCTGCGAAACGCGGCGCCGCGCGGGGAACGTCCCCGCTTCGAGTCCGAGACGATCGACGGCCGGCCGGGTACGATCCACGTCCCGGTTCACGACTTGAACGGCGACGGCCGCCCCGATTTCGTGGCCTTGGTCAGCCAGGAATGGGAGCACGTCGAAGCCTTCCTCAATCTCGGAGACGGGCGATTTCAGCTCCACAACCTGTGGGCCGGGCCGGACCTGAACTTCGGCTCCAGCGGCATCGAGTTGGTCGATCTCGATCGGGACGGCGACATGGACATTCTATACACCAACGGCGACGCCTGGGATAACTGGTACGTCAATCCGTCGCACGGCGTTCAATGGCTGGAAAATCTTGGGCAGCTCGAGTTTGCCTATCATCGGCTCACGGATTTTCCGGGCGCCTACCGTGCGCTGGCAGGTGACATCGATCGGGACGGTGATCTGGACGTCATCGCCGTGGCTTGGCTGCCCCCCATGGCCAAGCCCGCCAGCGTCCTGGCGACGACGCCGGTCTCGATCATCTGCCTCGAGCAGACCGGGCCTCGGCGGTTTGTCCGCCATACGCTGGAGACGGCGGCGCCCTACTACGCCACGCTCGAACTGGCCGACTTTGACGCCGACGGCGATCTCGATTTCGCCGTGGGACCGGGCCCGCTGGTCGCCAACGCGCTGCGCGCCCCGTACTGGCTCTCCGTCTGGCGGAATCAGGCGGTATCGGCGCACGAATGAACCTTAACATTAGGGGCCGGGCGAGGTTGCCACGCCCCGCAACTCACGTAGCCCGGTCTCTCCGAGACCGGCATCCGCGTCTCGGAGAGACGCGGCTACGTGAATCCTACTTGGACTTCAGCTCGAAGTCGATCGTGCCGCCCCCGGCGGGGACGGTGGCCTTCAGCTCGGACATGCCTTCCTGGCTGTAACGTTGGGGCAGCAACTCGTGGGCCACCTCCAGCGGCGACTGCCCGCTGTCGCGGGGGAAGTCCGAACCGTCGGGCATGACCCATTTGTTGCAGACCACCTCGAACTGGCCTTCGGGCGCACCTTTGTTCTCGTTGTCGTACATCAGTTCGTAGCGGCCATCGGGGCCGGTAAACCCATAGGGGCTGCGACCTCCTCGGGTCGAACCCACGGGCAGAAACATCACGCTGGCGTTCGCCAACGGCTTGCCGTCCAGCGTCACCGTCCCGCTGACCGGGACCAAAGGCGGCGCGTCCGCGCCGCCCTTGTTACAGCCCGCCATGATGATCAACAACGATGCAACCAAACCGACCCCAGCAACGTGAAACCGCATTGGCCAATCCTTCTTGTCAAGTCCATCCCGTCAAAACAAACACCGTCCGCAGTCGCCTCGCATTACGGCGGAGTGACCGCTTCGGAGCCAGCCATCGTCGCAATCGCGGTCAGCACGGCCCGATCGGTCGAATCCGAGACGAAACGAACCGAAGCGTCGGCCATGCACACATTCGCGCCGGCCGGATGCAGGCTGCCGCAAACCCCCCAAGTGCGCAGTCGTCCTGGGATGGTCGTCTTGTCGGAGACCCACGTCCAGGTCGGCGGAATGTCGAACAGGTTGATGCCTTGCGCAATATCGATCCCGATCATCACCCAACCGCGGAATCCCCAGGCCGGCGCCTCGCCGTTGGCGACCCAGTGCGTCGTCTCGCAAAACGCCACCGTGTTGCTGGTGCCGTCCAGCGCCGAGTTGATGCCGCTGTCGCTATTTTCCCCGAACAAACGCTTGGATGTAATGGAGAGCGTACCCCAGTCATTGAAATTGCTGAGGTCGCTCGTCCAGGCGCTAAAGTCGTAGTTGGTTTTGGTGCCGGAGATGCCGCTGCCATTCTTGATCCCGTAGACCCCGCTGTTGGGAGTATTGATTCGATCCAGTCGATCCGAGGGGCAGATGAAAGTCGGCACCCGTTCGGCAAGGATGCGTGCATTGCCGCTGTTGACCGCGTCACCGGCCATCGGTCGGGCGCTGGGGAAAATGTTGCCCTGCGTCTGCGGCGACGGGCCAACGTGGGCAAAGCACTGGGTAAAGTCCAATTGGGAGTACAGCGATTGCTGTTCCATGTAAGGCAGCAGCAAAGCGAGTCCGTTAAGGTTCTTGACCAGCTTGTTCGCGGGCTCGGCCGACCCCGCCATGTTCGAGGAAAAACCATAGTCCAGGCCTGCCGGCGGGAAAATCTTGTGCGTGTCGTGGTAATTGTGCAGCGCCACGCCGAGTTGCTTGACATTGTTCTGGCACTGCGACCTGCGGGCGGCTTCACGAGCTGCCTGAATCGCCGGCAACAACAGGGCGACCAGGATGCCGATGATCGCGATCACGACCAACAACTCCACCAAAGTGAAACCTCGTTTGCGAAACCAATTCATAAAACCAACCTCCGAAAAGAAAGACGATTTAAGAACAAACGAACGCTGTGCCTGTCACGGGCTCGTCCAGGTTCCGCCATGACGATTCTCGCTGAAACGGTGGAGCGGCCGACCGGGCGTTGGCGGAATGTCTGCGAGCCTTTCCGATTCGGTTTACCTCCAAAACGTCATTAGCATCATATCGTCGCCTGCGGAAACTTCAACGTCGCTGGGCAACGGACCGTTGATTTTTTCGCTGTCCCCCCAGGAATGATGTAGAACTAAGGGCCGGACGACGTTGGGGGTCTTGGAAAGTCAAACTGCCGAAGCCGTTCGCGGTCGGTACTGACCATTGTCTGCAATGCAAAACCGGCCGTACAAAGCTCTCCCATTTACCGCCGCTGGTGCCGCTTGCCGCTCACCGGGCGTCCACCTCCTGGGCTCAGACGTACAGAATTCGAAATTGGCGGCTTCAGGTCGTCGCCACGTGCGAGACGCGTACGCCGCCAATTTTGAATTCTGTACGTCTGAGCCCTTCGGTCGCGGCCCCAGGCCGAGTTGGATTACCACATGCCGGATTGCATCCTTCCGGCGTTGACAAAAGGCCCAGAATCAGTAACGGTAACTTGCTGGAACGTTCCGCGTTACATATGATGATGGCGTGGAGCACGCAAATCGAGTAACTCCGATTCGCGGGTCGGCGCCGAGCGCCGAGACAGCCTTCATCGGTCGTCGCCTCGTACGGCACGACGTTTTCTTTCGTTTCATTTTTGTAAGGAGAGTCTGCATGAAAAACAGATCTCGAGGTTTCACGCTGGTGGAGTTG
>CAYPGE010000267.1:0-13270 GCA_964409865.1 uncultured Pirellulaceae bacterium | reverse complement strand
TGTTAGAGGCCGCAGCCCACCGCGATCGGTCGCAATCCTCGAATCCTGTTCAGGCCACCCTCGCTGATCTGAGAACGTCACCCGATCGCGTCGAACGGGACAGCATCTATCTGGGGCGCGTCGTCGCGGATGGCAGTCCCGTTCTCGTACCGCGGGATGTTTTTCGAGAACACGCCCTCGGTCTTGGCGACAGCGGGGCAGGCAAGACAGCCGGCAGCGTCTGTCAAGGCGAGACTTGGGATACTTTGCCCCTTCCCCTCGTCTACGACTTCCGCTCCCAGGCCGTGACTTCCGAGACTGTGTGTTGGAACTTCCGCCGCGTCTCGCGGATGACGAACTCCATTTCCTGAGGCTCATCCAGCATCGTGAAATGCGGACTCAACAGCTCGCGGAGGGTGTCCAACGTCCAGCACGGTTCGCCTGCCTGTCGGAAACCGCCCAGCCAGTTTTCTTTCTTCGTGAATTCCTCCAACCAACTGTAGGGCGAGGCGATCACCAGCACACCCCTCGGATTCAGCCGCTCGTGAATCGTCTCCAGGAATCGCCGGGGGTCGTTCAACCGATCGATCAGATTCGCGGCCAAGACCAAATCGTAGCCGGCGAATTGCGGCTTCAGGTTCGTCGCGTCGCCCTGGAAAAACTCGACGCGATCCGCCACGGATTCGAGTCCGAGTTCGGACAAGCGGGCTTCGTGGTAAGACACGACCTCCCCCTCCTCGACCAGTTCGAAGTGCGTGATGCCTTTCTCCTTCAACTGCAACGCGACGCGGATGAACCGGGCCGAGAAGTCGATGCCGGTTACCGAATCAAATTCTTTGGCCAGTTCAAACGTGGCGCGTCCCACCGCGCAGCCCAGATCCAACGCTTTTCGGCGCGGCCGCTGGCGCGTGTAGTGGCCGCACACCGCCGCACACCGCACGGGGAAATTGGGAACGGCGAAATACGGTTGGCCGTAATGAAACTCGCAGTACTGAGACACCGCGGCATCGGTCTCGTACATCGCTGTCGGCATGGTCAACGGCTGCTCCGACTGCACGTACCGCAATCCGGCGTGCTGGAAGAAATGCCGGCGAAACGCGTACCGCGAGTCGCGGGTCGCCTCGTTGCCCGTCGAGATCCAGGAACCGCCTTTGATCAGGTTGTGCTGCGTGTCGAACGTGGGCGTCGAGAAATCATCGTAGTAGGGGTGGATTTGGAACCCGTCAAAGCCTGTGATCGGCGTTTCCGTCCACTGCCAGACGTTGCCGATGAGATCGAAAAACTCGCCGAATCGGAAATGGCTCACCGGACACGACGAGGCCCAATGCTCCAGATTGATGTTGCCCGGTGCTCTCTCCCAGTAGGGCTGGTCCGGGATGTCGTGCAGATCCCGCAGCCGATACCATTCGGCCTCGGTAGGCAGTCGGATGGCTTTTCCGGTCTTGTGGGCCAGCCAGTTGCAGAAAGCCTTGGCCTCCAGGTAGTTCACCTCGACGGGCCAATCCCAAGGCATGTCGATGATCTGGGCCATGATCCGGAACTGGTAACCGCCGGCCGAGTCAATCCAGAACAGTGGATGCCGGGACTTCGAAAAACCCACCCATTTCCAGCCCTCGGCGGTCCAGAACTCCTCCCGTTCGTAGCCGTGGTCTTCGACGAAGTCCAGATACTCGCGGTTAGAAACCAGATAGCGGCTGGCTGCGAAGTCCCAGACATCGCTTTCTTGACGGCCGTATTCGTTGTCCCAGCCGTACAGCGGATGGTCCTGGGACTTGCCCAGCACGACTCGCCCCCCGGCAACGGGCAGCAGTTCGTTCGCCGGCGCCTCGCCCGCATGCGGACAGATGCTCCACCGCGGGAGTTGCCGAACCATCTCGATCGGAAGTCGCCGAATGATGACCGACGACGTCTCGATGTGGATCCGCTGATGTTCGATGCCCATCAGGATCACCCAGAACGGATTGTCCCAGTTGATCGGCATCGCCAGGGGCATCGTGCGGATCGCCTCGTCCACAACCGCGCGCACCGTGTCTCGGTACGCCTTGACTTCGGCCAATGTCGGCCAGTCGTAATGGGCCGGGTTCAGATCATCCCAGGACATCTCATCCACGCCGACCGCGAACATCGATTCAAACCGCGGATTGATCCGTTGGCGAGTGAGCCTGGCGACGATCAGCTTATTGATGTAGAAAGCGGCCGTGTGGCCCAGATAGAAGATCAGCGGGTGCCGCAGCGGCTCGGCCCGCGCGTAAAAGGCACTTTCCGCAGCCAAGGTCTCGTAAAGCTGCTCATCCAGGCTGTACGTGGCATGGAAATACTGTCGGATTTCCTCGCGTTTTGCCGCCGCATCTCCTTCGTTCAGGATCGTGGTTCTGGTGTTTCGGAGATCCATAAAACCCTCCCTAAGACGTTCTGCCTCCGGTAGTATCAAGTAACCCCAAGCGTACGCGAGGAAATGCCGGTGTTCTCCCGTCCCTCGCTCACGCGTCGGTCTACGAGGCTGTGAAGAAATGGGACTGGCTCCGAGCTGGCACCGCGGCAATCCCTGAGAAAACAGGCGGCTGCGAGGTGCCTGTCCCAATTTTTCACAGCCTCGTTACCAGGAGCAAGTCCACGACTTCCGCTCGTCACAACGCGGCGGACCGCAAGCGCGATCAAAATATGCGGCGGCGGCAAGAAAAGCAACTAACCCATTTCGAGCCGGAATTCCGCCGCCCCCAGCGTCAGGATGCGCGACGTCAAGTATCCGCCGTGCGGGCCCTGGCCCCCACCGTCCGCAGACCTGCCGTCGCTGTTCGCGATGACCTACGACGACGAATCCGTGCTTTGGAACCGTTACTCGCGGGCGGTCATTGTACCATTTCACCACTAGGGAAGAAGGAGCTTGTGCTCTCGTCCGGGACGATTGGCCGCAGGCGACCGCTTTCACCGGACCCAGCCCGCCTACGAGTCGTTGACCGAAGATGCGGCCCGGTGGCATCGTGTACCCATGCGTCGCGGCGTGTCACGGTAAGCAGCTTGACGTTCTTTCAACACAACGATAAAATTGTGTTATGTTGCCGGAGTTTACACGCACCGGGAATCTGCCGCCGGGGATACATTGGGCGACCTGGAACGGGTCGGCTGGCCGTTTCGGGTGGTCTCCCCGCCGTCGCAGGCTCTTGACCGGGCTGCGTCGGGCGCTGCGACTATTGCGGGAGGCCGGATGCACTGTAGCGTACATCGACGGTAGCTTTGTCACCGCCAAGGAAACACCCGGGGACTTCGATGCTTGTTGGGACGTCGAAGGGGTCGATCCGGATCGCTTGGATCCGGTCTTCCTGGATTTTGCGGATGGCCGCGCCGCGCAGAAGAGGCGGTTCGGCGGCGAGTTGTTTCCGGCACAACTGCCGGAAGGGCTCACTGGCCGCATGTTCTTGGCATTTTTCCAGACGGATCGAAGCACCGGCCGGCGCAAAGGCATTGTGGCGATTCGACTGGAGGAGTTCGGGAAATGATCAGAAACGAACGCGAATACCGGATTACGAAGGCGCAGGCCGAGAGATTCCGTCAGACACTGGCCGAGTTCGACGCTGAGAAGGACGTGGCGGTGCATCCCCGACTGCGTCAAGCGCAAGCGGACGCGTTGCGCAGCCAACTGGCCGACCTGCAGACGGAATTGCGGCAGTACGAGAGGCTGCGTTCCGGCGGACGCCGCGTGCTCCGGGCTCAGAGTCTGGACGAATTGGCACGGGCCTTGATTCAAGCCCGATTAGCCTTGGGCCTGAGCCAGCGGGATCTGGCCGGACGTCTTGGGTTGAAGGAACAGCAGATTCAGCGGTACGAAGCGACCGAGTACGCCTCGGCCAGCCTTCGCCGAATCAACGAAGTTGTCCACGCGCTGGGTGTCGGTCTGACCGCCGAGATGACATGCTCGTCCACGGCCATCGTGTCGGAAGACCGTGTCGCCTATCGCACCCCGAAACACCCTCAGAAGCAGCGACGTCACAAGAAGTAGGGTCTCTTATGCGTGGTCACCCTAAGGCTTCGACGCCTCCATTCCGGGCAGGTGCGGGACCATGGACGGGTCGTTCTTCCAGCCGAAACGCTGATCGAACTCGGCGGGCGTGAGCATCGCGTGGGAGCCCTCCTCGAACAGCACGAGTCGTAGGCCGGAACAAGTCTTCGCGGTTCCGGCACGGTTTCCCGACGTTCGCAGGCAGTACGCCTCGCTTGCCGGAACTGCGAAGACTTGTTCCGGCCTACTCCGTCCCCGGCAGCTGCGGGACTTGGGACGGGGCGTTCTTCCAGCCGAAGCGCTGCTCGAACTCGGCGGGCGTGAGCATCGTCTGCGAGCCCTCTTCCAGCAGCAGGAAATAGCCCAGCAGCTTCTCCACGCCCGGCGAACAGCGGTAATGGTTTGCGGCGATTAGCGTCACACGCGACTCGCGAGGCCTGGAAGAAAAGCCGCCACGGCCGGCACGGCGAGGCGTGATTTCACCGCACTTCCGACAAACCGATGTCGGGGGCCTTGCCGAGGAACGGAAGCCCGATGTCCGCGCCGGCATCGATGCATGGGCTCCGCCGATTGAGCCCGAAATCGAACGCCCGCGCGTCCAGGATCTGGGGATTTAGTTGCAAGTTGCGCGTCCCGACGGTGTCTTGCGGGGACAACGTCCACCGCTGCGTCGAGATCATCCGCCGGATCAACCCCCAGACGCGGCTGGGCATCTGGAGCGACATGTTCGATCCGTCACACAATGCCGTGAAGGACTTCTACCTTGTCAACGGCGACCTCGCCGGATCGTGGGAAGGCTTGCCCCAGGACATGATCATCGTCAACTGGAACAGCGGCAAGCCGGCCCAGAGCCTGCCGTTTTTCGCCGAGCGGAGTCACGTCCAGGTGTTGGCCGGTTACTACGACGCCCCGCCGGAGCGCATCCGCGACTGGCTGACCGCCAGCCGGAACCTGAACGGCATCCGAGGCGTGATGTACACGACCTGGCGGGGCGACTTCTCGCAGCTGGAGCCGTTTGCCGAATACGCCTCGGGGCACCGCACCGCGGCGGTTCGATGAAGGCCGGCGTCACGAATGAGGCGGGCGACATCGTGATCCCCTCACGAGCGATGATTTCTGCGGCGATCTTGTTCCTGGCCTGCACCCGCTTGGTGCCTTCCGCGATCACGCCCAGCTTGCCCGCCTGGCCAGCCCGTGCCGGGGAAGGTGTTCTCGCTGCTTGTGCTTGGGCGGGAACTTGACTGGTCTTGCAGTGTCGTGTATATTTGGTTAAATTGCCAATCAACAAGGGACGATAATCAGACCATGAACGCGAAGAAACTCGCCCAGTACGAAGCTCGCGCCCGCATCATCAAGGCGTTGGCTCACCCCGCGCGGCTGCTGATCGTCGACGAACTGTCGCAGCATGGCGAACGCTGCGTGTGTGAGTTGACGGAGATGATCGGGTCCGACATGTCCACGGTTTCGCGTCACTTGGCCCTGCTCAAAGGCGCCGGGCTGGTCGAGGACGAGAAGCGGGGGCAGATGGTGTTCTACCGGCTGCGGGTGCAGTGCATTTTGAGTTTCTTCGAGTGCATTGAGTCCGTGCTGGCGTGCAATGCAAGGCGGCACCAAGAGCTGATCGCATGAGCGGCGGTCGTTTTTTGTTGCACCAGGAATTGTTAATTTAGCCAAATAACCCAGCGATCGGCGCTGGTTTGGCTGCGAGAAAAGGGGACAGGACCCTTTTGCCGAAACGGCCCGTAGGGTGCTTTGCACAAACGGGTCCTGTCCCCTTTTCTCGCAGCCGGCTTGATGAAGAGGGGATCATCCGTGAACAAACGCGAGTTGGGGACCTTCGTCGGATTGGCGGTGGTGTTCCTGTTGGCATACTTCCTGAACTTCACTGATGCGAAAATCAAGGACGCCGTGATGGAGGCGTTCATCATGCTGCAGTGGTACGCGCGGAACCACACGCTGGCGTGCGTCGTGCCGGCCATGTTCATCGCGGGCGGGATCGCGTGCTTCTTCTCCAAAGAAGCGGTGCTCCGGCACTTGGGGCCGAAAGCCAACCGCGTGGAGGCGTACTCGGTCGCCTCGGTGTCCGGGACGGTGCTGGCGGTCTGCTCGTGTAGCGTGCTGCCGATGTTTGCTGGCATCTACCGCGTCGGAGCAGGCTTGGGGCCTGCGTCTGCCTTCCTCTACTCCGGGCCGGCGATCAACGTGATGGCGATCTTCCTGACCGCTCGCGTGTTGGGCTACGACTTGGGCATCGCTCGCCTGATCGGCTCCATCGTGTTCGCCGTGATCATCGGTCTGATCATGGCCGCCATTTTCCGCAAGGACGAAGACCAGCGAACGGCTGCCGTGATGGCCCTGCCAGAGCCGCCACCGGCGAAACGTTCGCTGTGGCAGACAAGTCTGTTTTTCATCGCGATGATCGCGTTTCTGGTCTTCAGCGACTGGGCGAACCCCAGCCAGACGGTCATTCACAAGAAGGACGGCACGCGGATGCAAGTGGCCGTGATGCTGGAAACCACCGAACAGCTCCGCGTGCAGATCGAAGAGCCCGTGGGAGAGTTCAAGAAGGGCCAGAAGGTAATGGTTACCAAGGCCGACATCGACCGCACAGAACGTCTCGCTCCGCCGAATTACCAGTGGGCCGTCTGGGTATACGATCATCGCTGGTGGTTTGCCGGAGCCTGTTTCCTGGCCACGCTGGCGATGGTCGGTTCGTGGTTCGAGCGGGAGGAACTGGCCGAGTGGATGGGCCAGACATGGAGTTTTTCCAAGTCCATCATTCCCCTTCTGTTTGGTGGTGTGTTGGTGACGGGGTTTGTCGGATCGCTGATCCCGGAGGAAGTCGTCGGCCGTTGGGTCGGCGGCGACAGCTTGCGGGCCAATCTCGTGGCCTCGGTGATCGGGGCGATGTGGTACTTTGCGACGTTGACCGAGATTCCTATCTTGGAAGCGTTGCTCGGCTTGGGCATGGGCCGCGGCCCCGCCTTGACGCTCCTGTTGGCCGGGCCGGCGCTGTCGTTGCCCAGTATCGCGGTGATTTACAGTGTCGTCGGCTTCAAGAAGACGGTCGTGTTTGTTCTGTTGACGATCGTGATGAGTGCGGTGGTGGGGATGATTTTTGGGGGGGTCTTCGTCTAGTGGTGGCTGACGGCCGCATGGTGGTACGTCAGCCTTTCCAGGCTGATCTGGTCAGGCTGGAAAGCCTGATGTATGGTTGGCCGCAGATTGAGTGAGGAGGTTTGTCATGAAGCTCGTTCAGGTCCTAGGTCCCGGTTGTGCCAAGTGCGAAAAGCTGAAAAAGAACGCCGAGCAAGCCGTCCAGCAGGCGGGCGTCGAAGCGACGGTCGAGAAGGTCACGGACATCAACGTGATCACAGGGTTTGGCGTGATGATGACGCCGGCCTTGGCCGTGGATGGCGAGGTGAAACTCGTCGGCAAGGTGGCCACTCCCGAAGAAATCCAGAAGTTCCTGTCCTGATCTACGCCTGCTCGGGGATCGCGCACGGCCGGCGACATTGGAAAGGAAGGCTCGCATGGAACTGAAGAATGCCGTCACCATCTGTCTGATCTCGCTGTTCTCCGCCACGCTGGTCGTGTTGATCGCGCGAGCGCTCGATATCCAGGCGGCGGCGCGTTTGGAGCCGCAACTGGCTCGCATCGTCGAGGAACTCGAAGCCTTGCGGCAACAAGGAGCCATCACCGCGGTTGGGAATACCGGGCGGGTGGATGCGGAGCGCGTCGTCGTGTACTACCTGCACAGCAGCGCCCGCTGCGTGACCTGCCGCGCGGTCGAGTCGCAAACGCACGAGGTCTTGCAGTCGGATTTCGCCGCGGAACTGAAGTCCGGCGCCGTCGTGTGGAAGCCGTTGAATTATGAGCAACCGCCCGCGGACGCTCTGGCGCAGAAGTTCGGCGTCACGTCCTTCGCCGTGATTCTCGCGAAGATGCGTGGAAGCGAAATGGCGGAATGGAAGCGACTGGACCGGGCGGGAGTATTCGCCGGCGACAAACCCCGTTTCGCGGCGTATGTCCGCGACGAACTGACGAACATGGTCCGGCCGGCGGAATCGCAACCGCCCGCGACTTCCCCGGACACCAAAGTCGAAACACAGGAGGCCGCCCCGGGACCGGCGGAGAAGACGCCGCCCGTGCCCGACGATCTGCCGATTCCGCAGTAGCGCAAACACAACCTCGCATTTTGAAAGGAAAAAGCCTGCTATGAAACGTATCGCCGCGAGCCTCTTGTCTGTGATGACCGTCGGTTTCTTTGTCACGCTCACCGCCACTACGACGCAGGCGGCTGACGCCCCCAAGGACCGCGTGATCGCCATGTATTTCCATCGGACACAGCGCTGTCCGACGTGTCAGAAGATGGGCAGTTACTCGGAAGAAGCGGTCAAGACGGCTTTCGCCAAGGAACTCAAGACAGGTCAAGTTGCGTTCTATTTCATCGACTTTGAAGATGCGAAGAACGCCCGTTACAGCAAGGCGTATGACGTCACCGGACCGGCGTTGATCGTGGCCAAGATCGCCGACAACAAGGTCGCCTCGTACCGGAACCTGGAGGAGATTTGGTCCCATGTCGATGACAAGGCCAAGTTCCTCAGCTACGTCCAGGAAAACGTGAAAGCAAGTCTGCCGAAGTAATGAGCCGCGTGGGCAACGTGGCTGGCAATGACTCCAAGGTGGACGACGCGGTAACGCCGGTTGGGAGGCGCCCCGACATGACCTATCTTCTGTACGTTCTGGCAGCGCTGTACTTGGGGCTGCTGACGTCGATCAGTCCCTGCCCATTAGCGACGAACATTGCCGCCATCTCGTACGTGGCGCGGAAGGTCGGCAATACCCGGATGGTCGTCCATGCGGGCCTGTTGTACACGCTGGGCCGTTGCCTTCTGTACATGGCCCTCGCCGCCTTGCTGACGCTGACTGCCCTGTCGATTCCTGCAGTATCGATTTTCTTGCAGAAGTACATGCACTTGGTGCTCGGGCCGGTCTTCCTGCTGCTGGGCATGTTTCTGGTGGGGCTGATCACCGTCTCCAGCGGCGGGACGATGATGAGCGAGGGGCTGCAAAAGCGTGTGGACGCGATGGGCGTCTGGGGCGCCCTGCTGCTGGGCATTCTCTTTGCCCTATCCTTCTGTCCGACCTCGGCGGCATGGTTTTTCGGCTTGGTGGCTTTGATGATGGGCTCCGAAGCCGGCGCGATTACGGGCGTACTGGAGAAAGTGGGCATTGCCCTGCCGCAAGCTTCACTGCCCGGTGGGGCACTCGTCCTACCGCTGGTCTACGGGATCGGCACGGGCGTGCCGGTGCTGGTCGTCGCATTTCTTCTGGCGTACAGCGCCAAGTCCGTCGGCAAGACGTACAACGTGCTGTCCAAGGTCGAGTGGTGGGCACGGATGATCACGGGTTGGCTGTTCATCCTGGTGGGAATCTGGTTCTCGCTGACGTACGTGTTCGAGTTGCATCTCTATGTCGGCCAGCCGGAAATTGGCTGTAAGAAAACGACGGCTTCTGTGTTGTAGAGGTAGGGGAGCTAGCTGTCCTGGACCGAACTCGGTTTCCGGGGCAACGGGCTTCCTGCGGTGATTTCTGCATGGCGGTCTCCGGGACGGGCGGTTCTGGCGATGACGTGCGCGCGTGGCTGGCGGAATGCTTGCCGAATCGCCTGCGGCGTACTCCACAACATCCATTGCAATTGTGGCAGCGCGACCCCGAGGGCCAATTGCGCGTCGGACCATCCGACACGTACGATTGCCACGACATCCGATTCTGTAAACGAATTGCTCGGATTGTGTCGCAAGGGCTTTTGGGAAAAAGGATTGCGCGCAATTCACGCGCTGGAAGGCCGACACACTGCAGGCTTGACTGGACAGGCGGATGCAGAGCGGCGCAAGCTGCCGGCCGGAAACGATTTTCGCAATCTGGCCCTCGCCCGAAGGCAGCGTGGATCGTGTTGACCTTGTACACTTTGCTCCCTGTCCTCCATGCGTTAGTCAACCAGCGTGGCGACTCCGTGCATCGCTCGCAAACCGGAAGGTCGGCCGTTGCGCAAACGGGGCCGGAAGCGACAGGCTGACAACGGCGAGTGGTTCGGCCGGCTCGTGATTACCAACCAAGCAACGCAACTCGCTTCAGGGAGTCAGCGGCGTGATTTCGATGGTGTGCGTGACCGGGACCATCGCCTGGGCGATGGCTTCGGCTAGCGGGGCGCGTTGGGCTTCGCTTTCCGCGACGACCTTGGCAAAATCGTGTTGCCCCTCGCGGCCATGAAACACATGCTTTACCTGTGTCGTCTCAAAAGCCTGTTTGGCAGCCACCGCCTGATCCACCTTGTCAAACGCCTCGCAAAAAGGATTGTCGGGAAAGTCGGCGGCGAGCAAAACGCCGCGGGCGAGTTCCTGGGCCGGGTATTCCCGCGACGTCGCCCCCCACCGGACCCGGTACGAGCCGGACAATTTCCCGGCTGCCCGGAGCACGAACCGGTTCAGATCCTGGGCAAAGGGGACCAGCGTCATGCCGGATCGGACCGATTGATCGCTGTCCAGCTCGCCACGGGCGCAGAACGGATAGCGGGAACTGTTCAGCGTCAGCTTGCCATCGCGAAACGAGTCCACCGCATGCCCGTCCGTGGCCGTTGCTGTTTCGGCGGCGAGGTCGACCGTGATCGTGCCCAGGTTACCGTCGAGTCCCAGCGCCCGCAAGAATGCCCAGGCCATGACGACGTGCCCGGCCCAGCCGGGGTGAATGCCGTCTTTGCCGACGACCTCATAGGGACGTTCGGGCGTGGCCTGGTGCTGGCCAGGAGCAAACACGTGGGCCTGATACATGGGCCAGAAGAGATCGGCAAAGCGGACGCCTTCCCGTTCGGCCACGCCCATCGCGATGTCGCGCAGGGCGCACAGGTGGATATTGTGTTGGTCGAGCGTCCCGGCGCGGCTCGTGACCCAACCCGCGATCTTGCCCGCGCACCCCGGCGAACCGACCACGACCCGCACCCCGTGCTCTTGGAACCGGCGGACGATCGCCGTGCAGTGATCCTCGTACCAGCGACCGTTGGTCACATCAAACGGACGATACCGCGAATCGTTCATGCCATAGGCCAAAGTCGCGATGGTCGGGCGGAAGGTCAGGCAATCGCGGTCCATGCGTCTCAAGAATCCATCCGTCCTTTCCCCGCTCCAACCGTATTGCCGCACCGTCACCTTCAGCTGTGGAACGCAGACGGTCAGATAGGTTTCGATGATGCGGGAGTACAACTTCTGTTCGGTGATCGAATCGCCACAGATGGCTAACCGATCGCCTTCTTCCAGCAGCAGGGCTCCCGGCGCCGGAGCCTTTCGCGGATTGAAGATGCGAAACGCTTCGTGGTCGGGCTTGGTCTCGTACTCGTACCGCCCCAGCGTCGCTGGGGAAGCAACGGACGCCGGTGCCTGCGCAAGCGCCGTCCCAGCGAGAAAAGATCCGACCAAAATGGACAGCAGAAATGAACGAGTCATGATTCACTCCCCTTTCCTGACGTGGATGCCTTTGACGCGCCGCGTTCTGCAGCGGCTCCGATCGGTACATTATTCCTTTCGCAGCCTGGCTGGTCATCCCCGGATCGTGGTTCTGCAGGACGGCAGGCAGTGGGTCCGGGAAGACCCGACCGAGTGGCGGATTCCTTCGTGAAGCTCATCAGCGAGCACATCGACGGCAAGATGTACGTGGTGACGGCCCGGGAACAGGCAGGCAGAGGCACCGTGGGCGGCAAGATCGAAGTGCCCACGGCGAATCTTCAACTCCGCCTGCGCGTCCAGGCGGACGGCCGGCCAGAGAAGCATCCGGCGAACGGCGGGCGTGAGTCCGCCGGTCTGCGACCATCGGCGTGCCAACGGTCCCAACCCGATAGAGCCAATCGATGCTTTCGGCATCGCACTTCTCCCGCCAATTATACGACATCGCCCCGCGGCCCCTAGAACCGGCGCCATTGACATGATGTCGCGTCGGACATATCATACAACCCCTCCACGGCGAGGATAAACCGCTGGTCTGGCTGGAAGGCGAGATTTAGACGCCGCCTTTTTCCGCTGCTGCTCCTCGGGAAGCCGGGACGCTGCTGCGCCGGCTGCAAGAGGGTGAGAACGTCGGGCTGCCTCACTCACGCCCGAGGCCGTCGTCCGGGTGCTGCTGAAGCTGGGGGCAACCCGTCAAGAGGTCGGGCGGCTCATCGGGCGAAAAACGGTCACTCCCGCTGCTTCGCGTTTCCGCTGCAGGCTGGAAGATGTCCGTTCTCGTTCAAAAGACGGTTCCGCAGACCCTGGTGCGGATGGCGTTGCCCATGCTGGCGGGCACGTTCGCCATGAACGCCTACAACCTGGCCGATGCGTGGTTTGTGAGCCGATTGGGGACCAGGCCACTGGCAGCGATGGCGTTCACCTTTCCGGTCATTGCGCTGTTGACGTTCGTGGCGGGCGGGATCGGCACCGGGATCACGACGCTGGTCTCGCACGCGATCGGCCGGCACGATGACGAAGACGCCTCCCGGTTGGTCACGCACGGGATCACCCTGACGGTGGCGTTTACGTCGGCCGTTTCCATCGTGGGCTACCTGAGCATCGACACGGTCTTCGGTTGGCTGGGCGCCGATGCGCAGACGCTGCCGCTGATCGGCGCGTTCATGCGCATTTGGTACCTGGGCGCGCTGACGATGTCGCTGCCCATGATGGGGAACGGCATCCTGATCTCCGTCGGCGATTCGCGCAACGCCAGTCGGCTGATGATCTTCGGGGCCGTGCTGAACATCATCCTCAATCCCATCCTGATCTTCGGTCCCGGCGGACTGCCCGCTTTGGGCATCCGCGGCTCGGCGCTGGCCACGGTCATCTCGCAGACCATTTCCATGAGTTGGCTTCTGTATCTGCTGTACCATCGGCAACGACTGCTGGTATTCCGCTGCGGGGGCCTGCGCGGTTTTCCCGCCACGGTCCGCAGGATCCTCCGTTTCGCCATCCCCTGCGTGCTGAGCATGATCTTGATGCCGATTTCCACCAGCGTGTTGACGTGGATCCTGAGCGGCTTTGGGGGCGAGGCGGTCGCGGCCGGCGGGGCGGCGGCGCGGCTGGAGATGTTTGCCTTTGTCGTGCCCATGGCGTTGGGCATCTCGCTGACGCCGTTCGTCAGCCAGAACTTCGGCGCTCGGCGTCTGGACCGCATCCGGGAAGCCAAGAGGCTGTCCGCCGCGTTTGCCCTGCTGTATGGAGGAGCGGTCGCAGTGCTGTTCTTCCTGGCTGCTCCCTGGCTTGCGTCGTG
>CAYPGE010000266.1:0-13277 GCA_964409865.1 uncultured Pirellulaceae bacterium | reverse complement strand
GCCGCTGCAGCGAGGCGGCTTGGTCTTCAGGTTGCGGATCTCCTGCACCACCGTGATGGCGTCGAAATCGTGGATCACGACCTGCGTGTTGGCCGTCTCGGCCGCGTCGTTGAACTTCACGCGCCCGCCGTAGCACAGCACGCCGCGGCCCAGGCCCTGGAGGTTCAGCACCATGCGCATCGTATCCACGGCGTGGACGCTGTTGTTGCCGATCTCGCCGTTGCCGAAGTCCCAGAACCAGTGCCAGTCGTAGTGGAACGACTTGCGGGTGATGGGAGCCATCGGCGCAGGTCCGGCCCACAGATTGTAGTCGACGCTGGGAGGCGGATCGTACTTGCCCGCCGGGCCGATCGGATTGCGGCCGCGGTACATGTAGCAGTGGGCGACCTTGACCGTGCCCAGCTTGCCCTCGCGGATGAACTGTGCCGCGGCGCGGTTGGCGCCGGTGGAACGGTACTGGGTCCCGCCCTGGCAGATGCGCCCGTACTTGCGTGCCACCTGGGCCACGCGGCGGCCTTCGCTGATATTGTGGCTGATCGGCTTTTCCACGTACACGTCCTTGCCGGCCTGCATCGCCCAGATGGCGGCTAGCGAGTGCCAGTGGTTGGGCGTGGCGATGGACACGATGTCCACCGACTTGTCGTCGAAAATCCGCCGCATGTCCTCGACAAACTTGGCCTTGCGCCCCTCCTGGGCGAACTTCTGAGTAACGCCGGCGCCGATGTCGCGGTCGGCGTCGCAGATGTACGTGATCTGGCAGTCGGGGCGGGAGGCGAAGAACCGGGCATGGTCGCCGCCGCGGCCCCGCACGCCGATCACGGCCACGTTCAACTTCTCATTGGGGCTGGTGCTCGGTTGCTCGCCGGCCAGCGCGCGGGGCGCCGCTCCGGCCGCCGCCACGGCCGTCGCACTCAGGATCGTCTCTTCCAAAAAGCGTCTGCGGTTCATTCGGGTCATGGCTGGTGTGTCTCCGGTGGATAGGTTGGGAGGGGGGGACCCTTCACAGGGTCGATAAAGCTACAGCGTAACCGGCCGGGAAGCATTTGGGAATGCGCCCACGCGCCTCAGCGTTGTTCCCCGGACTCGCTGCGCCGCCGCCGCCGCCAGTACCGGGTTGAAGGAGTGCCGCCTGTGGCGTGTCAAGGATCTCGACTTCGAGCGTCTGCAAGTGATCCTACGAGACGCCAAGCGGGCCTTCGTCGTGGCAACGCCCCCGCGTCATTTTTCCGTTGCCAGCAGCGGGGCGAGGGCTCTGGCGAAGACTTCGGCCTGACGCATCATGCCCAGGTCGTTGGGATGGCAGCCATCGACGGTGCCCTCGGTGTCGTCGCCCAACATGCCCTCGCTGGGAAGGAAGTGCAGGTTCTTGACGCCCTCGGCGGTCAGCTTTTCGTGGATCTTGCGCAGGATGGTGCCTTTCTCGGTGGGGCAGATGTTCCGGACGCTGCAGTCCTCAGCCAGCAGGATGGGCGTGTCCGGCCGGGCGGCACGCAGCGTCTTGACAAACGGCTCGATGCGCGTGGATACCAGGTCCGGCGACATGTTCCACAGGCAATCGAGCACGTACACCGACGGGTCGAGTTCCGCCAGCAGTTCCGCCATCTCCGGCTCCATCCTGCCGCTGCCGCTGAAGCCCAAGTTGATGACGGGTGCATTCAGCTTCCGGCCCATGATCGCCGGAAAGGCCAGGCCCGGCCGCGATGCGCAGCCGCCGTGAGTGATCGACGTGCCGTAGATCACGATCGGCTTGCGCTGTTTGCCGGCGGCCGGATCGGCGCCCGTCAGGGTGTTGCCCTTCGGAATGCCGATCTGCACGGAGGTCACACCGTTGTACAGCGGCAGGTACAGCAGGCACCGCTGTCCCGCGGGCGGCGCGAAGCGGGCCGTGTTGGTCTCGCCCGCCGGCCGGCCGTTCGCCACGAAGAACCACCGCCCGGACTGGTCCTGGCTGTAGAGGTCCACCCCGCTGACCCCGGTGGCCGGCATGTGCGGCATGCTCAGATTGCCCTTGGGCAGCAGGCTCCAGCGGACCTGGATGGCCGCCGCGTCCGTAGTGAACGGAACGCACATGCCGGCGCTGTGGTGGCTCAGCCCCCAGACCGACGGCGGCACCTTGCCTTCGGCCTTGGCCGGCAGGCGGTCGTAGAACGATTTGGTGTCCGTCCAGCCCTTGCCTTCTACGACGAGGTCTTGGCAGTCAATCCAAACCGTCTTGTCGTCCGCGCCGGCCGCGGCCTCCTGAGGCTTGGCTTCCGCGGCGGCAAGCACACTGGACGCAGCAAACACATACAAGCTGACCAACAGGAACCGAACCTCGCTCTCGATCGCTTTCATCGTCGTCACTCCTCATAAAAACCGTCACCGTTCGATCCACCATACTCCATCGCTGCCCACGTGCACCGTCCGCCGGACGTTGGCGGCAAACTCGTCCACGGCGCGGCGCACGCCCCACGGGCCGGTCGCGTCGCGAGCGGCGCCATAGTCGTGGCCCGACAGCAGCCCGCCGGCCCGGATCTTCGGCCACCAGGCGTGCAGGTCCGCGCGGACGTGCTCGTCCTGATGGCACCCGTCGATGAACGCGAAATCGAGCGACTCCGGGCCAAATCGCTCGGCCGCCTCCAGCGACGTTGCGCGGAGCACGAACCGCCGGTCCGCGGCGGGCAGCGTCCACCACTCGGCCCGCGCTCGCGCCCGGTCGAACGCCGCCTGGTCCAGCCCCCCCAGCCCCGACTCGCCTTCGTCAGGCCGCCAGGGGTCGATCATCCACAGCCGCAGTCCGGGCAGGCCGCTGAGCAACGCCGCCGATGTGCCGCCATCGTACACGCCGATCTCCGCTCCGACCAGCCGTTCGCCCAACGGCCGCACGATCCGCAGCAACTGCTCCTGCCGCGGATCCAGCGTCTGCTCGATTGCCAGGTTCGCTGACGACTCGTTGAACCACTGGAAAATCAGCGACAGGTAATCCAGCTGCACGCGCGGATAGAATTCCGGCCACGTCCGCTTGATGACGGCCTGATCGGACCACTCGTAGCCGGGCACGGGCGGCTGCTCCGCGAGTTGCCGAAAGTAGCCGCGGAGGAACTCCGTCCGGCCGATGAACAGCCCCGAGTTCAGCCAGTGCCGCTGCCGGGCCACGGCCGCCATCGGCAACACGGACTCGAACTCGACGAACTCCGGCAGATCCGGCCAGCAGCGTGAGCCGGTCGCGTTGAACAGCACATCACACGTGAAATGCCGGCAGAAGCGCTCGACCGCCAGCCCCGGATCGTCGCAGAACACGACGTCGCACGAATCTGCGCCGATCACCAACGGCGTGTGAACGCGCTCGAGAGCCTCAGCCGTGAGCGCGAATTTCATCCGGTTGTTCCAGGCCTTCGTGCCGCGCCCCAGCACGAGCGCCGGCACGCCGAGTCGCTCCAGGCTGCGCTCCAGCAGGCCGCACGGCTTGGCGGGGCGCTCGCCGCTGTGCCAGGTCACCACGGTTGCGTCCGGGCAACTGAAGCGGCGCGGCGGTTGGCTGAGGACCACGTCGCAGAACACGCGAAAGCTGTCCGACAGCGGGCCCGGACAGTGGGCGGCGATGGGGTGCGAACCGAACAGCCGATTGGTCAGCCGGAGGCTCATCGCCGCGCCTCCTTCACGGCGCGGGCCTGCCACAGGCGGTCCAACAGGTCCTCGTACTCGCGGGCCATGCGCGGCGCCAGCAGCCGCGCCTGCGCCAGCGACTGCCCTTCCGCGGCCAAGCCGCGGGCCCATGCGGGATGGTCGCGCAGCAGCCTGAGAGCGGCGGCGAAGGTGGCGGAGGAACCGTCGACGATCATGCCGCTGACGCGATCGCGCAGCAACTCCGGCACGCAACCGACCCGCGTCGCCACCACGGGCACGCCGCACAGCAGCGCCTCGGCCACGACCAGGCCAAACCCTTCGTGCGCCGACGCGAGCCCGAACGCATCCATCGCGCCATACAGATCGCCGAGATAGTCGCTGGCCTGGGCAAAGGCATAGCGGCCGGGGATGCGATCGTTGGCCAGTTCCAACAGCGCCGTCCGATGATCGCCCCAGCCGGCCACCAACAGCTTGAACGCCGCCGGCAGCCGCGCCACGGCCTCGATCAGGGTCTCGACGCGTTTGTCCGGCACCAGCCGGCTGAGGGTGCCGAGCACGAAGTCGCCGGGCGAGAAGCCGTAGCGCGCGCGGACCTGGTCGCGCGACCCCGTCGCCGCCAGCCGCGCGGTGTCGACGCCGTTGAGCACCACGGTGTGGTCAAAGTCCGAACAAACGCGCTGGGCGACGCGACGGCTGACGGCGATCACGTGATCCACGCAGCGGCCGCTCTGCAGCAGCGTGGCCCGCGTCCAGTCCGTCTCGCCGTGCGCCAGAAACACGCCCAACTTCGGGCGAACGTCGCCGAGCAAGTCGTTCATCGCCAGGCCCCAGGTGAGCAGCACGTCGCACTGGCCGACCGCGCGGCGGATCGTGTCCGCGTCGGCCCAGGTCACCGGCACCGGCATTCGCGCGGCGAGGTTCGCGTCGAGGTGTTTGCGTCCCGTCACCAGGCAGCGCTCGAACCGCACGCGCTGGAGATCGAGAAACTTGGCCAGCGCGATCAGGTGTTGTTCGGAGCCGCCGTTCATGAAACAGGGGCCGACGTGCAGCAAGCGCAAAGCGGCGCCGGCCGGCGCGCCGGGCGTGAAGCGGGAAAACGCCGCCACGGAAGACGTGCCGTACGGAGCGGCGACGCGAGACAACCCCTCCCGCGCGTCCGAGCCGGTTGCCGGCTCTTCGTCGTCGGTCCCGTCGAGATCGCAAGAAGGCCGGTCAAAACAGTCGGGATCGTTATTTGAGTCGCAGGCTGGCGCAGCCATCGCCGAGAAACGCGTCCCGGAGGGGGGGAGGTAAGGGTTGAAGTTCACGATGCAGCTCCCAGGTGTCA
Source organism: uncultured Pirellulaceae bacterium (assembly GCA_964409865.1). Taxonomy (GTDB): domain Bacteria; phylum Planctomycetota; class Planctomycetia; order Pirellulales; family Pirellulaceae; genus Anammoximicrobium. Next base: position 8,344 of record CAYPGE010000266.1, on the reverse strand, counting down.
AGTCAAGGTGCCGAGTAAACAGGGCCGGGTGCGCCGGAACCTGGAACGATCTTTCACCTGATCCTTCACCTAATCTCTCACCTAATCTTCTCCTCCGACCGTGGAGCCGGGGGAGATTAGGTGAAAGATTAGGGTGTTTTTGGTCCGGGACGTCCCAGAGTCGCCGCGATTACAAATTCCTATGAGTTCACGTTGTCGTTCAAGGCTGTGGCGATTTCGCTCCCACGTACTTCGGCAGATCGCCTCCCAGGCCGGCCGAAACCAGCGGCGAGTCGGGTGCCGGGCGCAGAAAGTCCGGCGCGTCGGCTGCGTCGCGTTCGGGCACCTGGAGCGATTCGGCAAACTGGGCGATTCGTCCATCGCGATCGGCGCCGGGCTTGGTCGTCTCGTCTCGTTCCCACCAGTTGGCCGCGAACTGCCACTGGGTCAAGGCGTGCTCCAGTTGCTCGTCGGCCCCCTGAATCCGTTCCCCGCCGAGGATCAGGTTGTTGCAGACGCGGGCTGCGCCCGGCTGCGGAGGCTGCGACGTCTTGAAGGTTTGCACCAGGCCGAGCCAAAACTGGGTGCGGACGAAGGTGTTGTTCGCGATCTCCAGGTGCGTGTCCGCGTGCCATCGCTGCACGTCAAGATTGATGGCGTTTGTCCCGCCGTCGAAGACGTTGCCTGCGACGCGCAGCCGCCGGCAGCTGCCGAAGACCACGACCTGCGACATCGGACCGGTGAACTGGTTGTCGAGGATCTCCACGCTGCCGGGCGGGTCCTGGCCGTCGATCCACACGCCCGTGCCGGGCGACGTCAGCGTCAGTTGGCAGTGGCGCACCACGAGACGGGAATCCGGACCCTGCGCGTCGCACCGGACGAGACGCCCGCCCTGCCTCTCGGAACCCGGCACGAATTCCAGGTCTTCAAGCGTCGCGGTCACGGTTCCCGCAGTCAGAATCGCGTCGACTTTGGGGTTGGCCTCCTTTTCCAGCCGGAAGCCGCGCACGGTCACGTCGCGGACGTTTCGCAAACACAGCAGCGTGCGATCCCCTGCGGACGGTGGCCGCAGCAAGGCCCGGCGCGACGCCAGGAGCCTCAGGCCGTTCGGCCGCCCCTCGATGGAGACACATTCGGCGTACGGCCCCTCGTCCAGCACCGTGATCGTTGCGCCTTCGGCGGCGTGGGCCAGCGCCTCGCCCAGCGATCGGAACCGACCCGATCCGTCCTGTGCCACGGCGATCTCGGCGAGCAGGGCCGTTGGAGGCAGCGGCGCCTCGGGCGGCTTGACCGGCACGGCCGCATCAGGTTTGACCGTCGGCGCGTCCGGAGCGGGCACGGTAGCGGTGGCGCCGCCGTCCTGGAACCCTTTCCGCACGTTCCACCCCCACACAACCAGTCCCAGCAGCACCAGACCGGAGATCACCAGCCACGGCCAGAACGCGGAACGTGAGGCCGGCGGACCGACGGTCGGCAGAGAACCTTCGCGCGGCGCGGCGGGGGCGACGCGCGGCATCGGCTGGCTGAGCACCTGCTCCAATTCGTCCGTTCGCGCACGGTTGACGTCCGCCTGGAAGCGGTGCAGCAGTTGCGCCACTTCCTGGGCCGTCTGGATGCGACTGGCGGCGTCCTTCTGCAGCAGCTTTTCGACCACTTCGCACAACATCGGGGGCGGCGGCGGATCGCGATCGGCCAACGGCTGCGGCGTGCTGTTCAGAATCTTGTGGATCGTCTCCGCCTGCGTCCGTCCGGCGAAAGGCGAGCGGCCCGTGAGCATCGCGTAAAAGACACAGCCCAGGCTGAACAGGTCGGCTCGGGCGTCGACTTGTTCGCCGCGCACCTGCTCGGGGGCCATGTAGGCAGGCGTGCCCATCGGGATGTTGACCGAAGTCAGCTCGGCCATGTCGAAGGTCACGCGAGCCAGGCCGAAATCGGTCAGCCGGACGCGGGTGGCCCCCTCGTGCAGCATCACGTTGCCGGGCTTGACATCGCGATGGATGACGCCCTGGGCGTGAGCCGCCGCCAGTCCCAGTGCGATCTGCGCGCCGAGTCGCAGCGCTTCCTGCGGTTCGAGTTTGCCGCGGGCGGCGATGTATTCCTTGAGCGACTTGCCGGCCACGAACTCCATCACGAGAAACGGGGTCCCGTGATGTTCCTCGACCGAATGGATCGTCAACACGTTGGGGTGGTTGACCGCCGCGGCCGCCTTGCCCTCGCGCAGGAAACGTCGCCGCGCCTTGGCGCTGGCGGACAACTGGCGGTTCAGCACCTTGATGGCCACGGTACGGCCGAGGTCGGGATCGAACCCGCGGACGACCACCCCCATGCCGCCGTGGCCGACGACTTCCAGCACATCGTACTTGCCGATCCGTCCCAGCGACGGCGCGACCCGCGGCGGGTCGAAGATGCTGAGGTCCAGGTCGGCGGAAATCTCGGCATCCGGTTCCTTCGCAAAGTCATCGGGTGGGCCGTCCCGTGTAAGGGGTTCGCCGTTCGCAGCAGCGACTTGGTCGGAATCGTGCGGGGCCACGAGAAAACACGCTCCTGTTGCTGAATGGGTCCCGATGGCTGACTGCTGATAACGATTTTAATCCAACACCGCCTCCGGAGGCAACTGTCGGCCGCCCGATTCTCGCACCATTCTCCACCTTTCCCTCACGTGGGGCGATGGGGACCACCGCGGGGACAATCCTGATCAGCGCCGTGTTGTTTCATTGGAGCGTCCAGGCGGCCTTCACCGAGCAACTCGAATCCGAATCGACGCTGTCGCAACGGTGGCAGACGGCCGGCGCGGTGCAGATCGACGGCCAGGGCCATGCCCAGTCGGCAAACGCGAATCGCCACGGAATTCCGACTCTACGGTGATCGAACTTCCTGCCCGTCATCGGGTCTTGCCCGCACATCCAAGCCCGCCGGACCGCCGGTTGGACAAAGTGACACACGCCGATTTCAGCTGGATCGATCACTGGCCCTCGCGGAGCGAGCGGCCTACGGTCGGCGCCGCAGCTTGGACTTCGCCTTGCCCGCACCGCGCCGGGCGCTGCTGGCTTCGGGGCTCGCAAAGATCGTCCACTCGGGATGCCGCTGCTCGGTCGCCGTGCCGGCAACCGGGGCGCATTCCCTGGCCGGAGCCTGTAACACGTTGGCCGTCATCTCGTGCCACTGGTCGGCCATGCGTTTCACGATCTCAGGATGCCTTGCGGCCAGATTCCGCAGCTCGGTACGGTCCCCGGCCAGATCGTACAGTTCCCACGGCTGGCCGCGGAAGCTGACCAGCTTCCAGTCGCCGTCGCGCAGGCCGCGGTCGCTGCCGAACAACAAGTGGATCGGCGGACGCGATTCGATCTTCCGCCCGGCCAGGATCGGCGCCAGCGAAATGCCCGCCAGCGGCGTCAGCTCGCGGTCCGGCCAGGATTCCGGCAGCGTCGCGCCGGCGACCTCGGCCAACGTGGGCAACACGTCCACCAGATGCGCTGGCGCGTGGACCAGCGAGCCCGGCGGGCCCTTCAAACCAGCAGGCCAATGCACGATGGCTGGCGTGGCGATCCCGCCCTCAAACTGATTCTGCTTGTAGTAGCGGAACGGCGTGTTGCGGGCCCAGGCCCAGCCCGTGCTGTCGCTCCAGGTCACGTCCGGCTCGAACGGCTGGCGGTCGATGCCGACGCTGCGCCGGTCGTACGCACAGGCCCCGTTGTCCGAGGAGAACAAGATCAGCGTGTTGTCCAGTTCCCCGCGGCGTTTCAGATCGTCCAGCAGGCGTCCGAGTTCCTGATCCACGCGGTCGATCATCCCCGCGTAGGCCGCCATGCGGCGGGCTTCCCAGGCGCGCATCTCGGCAGACAGCGCGTCCCAAGCCGGAATGTGGTCCGGACGCGGCGCAGGCTCGACGTCGCCGCCGAACAGGCCGATCTGCTTCTGCTTGGCCACGCGTGCGGCCCGGACGGCGTCCCAGCCGGCATCGTAACAGCCCAGGTATTTCCTATAGTCGTCCTTCAGTGGCTGCAACGGTGCGTGGGGCGCATTGAACGCCACGTACAGGAACCAAGGCTGGGCTGCTTCGCGCGCCTCGGCCAGGAATTTCAGGGCGTAATCGACGTTCGCCACCGTCGTGTAGAATCCCTGTTCCGGGACCGGCCACGGCTGGCCGTTCAGGCGAAACGTCTTGTCGCCCCGGTAGTAGTTGCACGCGCCGGACAGGTGGCCCCAGTAGCGTTGGAACCCGAAATCGGTGGGCTGTTTGCTCAAGTGCCACTTGCCGGTCATGGCGGTGAAGTAGCCGGCCGGTGCGAGCACTTCTGGAATCGTCACCGCGCGGCGCAAGCTTTCGTCCCCGGCCTGCCGGCACCAGCGCCCCGTCAGCAGGCTCACCCGCGACGAATGACACTTGGCCGTGTTGTAGAACTGCGTAAACCGCAGCCCCCCGGCCGCCAGCCGGTCCAGGTTCGGCGTCTCGATCTCGCTGCCGTAGCAGCCGATGTCCGAGAATCCCAGATCATCGGTCAAGATGACCAGGATGTTAGGGCGTCCCGGTGCGGCCGACGCCGAGCCACATAGCAAGCCAAACGAGGCGAAGAAGAGGAGTACCTTTTTCATGACGCTTACGCTCCGTTTTGTGCTCTGGATCGTCGGGCTGTGAAACGTCTCTATTATTGACCAAGTTCCCGCCGCTTGCGACAGGCGGAAGATTTGCGATCGGCATTTTTTCCTTCCGCAGAATACCGTATCGCCGGTGACCTTCTTCCGGACGGGGAATGCGCATCTGCGGTTCCAGCGGCACAGCGAAATCGGCCCGATCGCTTCAGTTCTTCCTCAAGCGGACGATTGTAGTCCACGACGCGCTTCCCCACATGCCCGACACCTGCCGAAATCTCACGGCGGACTTGCCGAATGATCTTGGTCCCAGCGACGATTCCGGCTAGAATTCCTTGCATCCGGAACACCGGCGAGGACTTACGCCGGACAAAGAGCCGGACGCGCGGAGCGCAGTCCGGCACAGCCAGCGCGACACAGGGGCCTTACCATGCCGATGTCAGAAACCGACACGACCGTTCACCAGGCACGACCATCGGAGGAACGCACGGCGACCGGGGACGGCCTCGACGTGCTTGATTGGGATGCCTGTCTCGAATCGCCGCCGCCGCGTCCGGCTGGGAAAATCAAGGTCCGCCTGAACTTTCTGGGTCGTGGCAAGCCGATCCCGCTGGCAGACCCGGAGTGTCCGGAACCGGCCCCGCCGCGAGAAGGACGATGACCCCGCGATACCCTTGGTACGCAGATGCGGAGGGCGACGAGATCGAGCAGGGCGACCTGTTCGAAGGCTGCCCCGTGTACCTGCCAACGGCCGATGCCAGCGAGCACGGAATCGTTGATTTTGAGTGGGAGGAGCGCGACCTGATCGTCCTGTCCCAAACCTGCGATTTGGTCAAAGGGCGGGAGAAGCTTACGGAAGTCCTGCTTTGTTCCGTTTGGAATCGATCGGAATTGACGACCGGCCATCTTTCGGCGCCCAAAGGCCTGGAAGATGCTCGGCGCGGAAATCTACCTGGGTTCCACGTGTTGGCGGAATGTGATCTGGTGGGACTCGCACGTGAAGTTCGAGTGGTCGACTTCCGTCGCGTCTACTCACTGCCCCTGGCTTTCCTGCGCAAGCGGGCGCTCCTCGACGCTCGTCGGCTTCGCCTGTTGCCTCCCTATCGCGAACACCTTTCGCAGGCCTTCGCACGCTTCTTCATGCGCGTCGGCTTGCCCGTCGACATCCCGCCATTCAAGTAGGCGCACTAGCCCTTTGCCCACAGCCGCTCGTACTGCTCCCTCGTGATGCTCCAATTTGCCGACCTGTCGCCGGCTCGCCTGGAAAAGCCAGAATTGCATTGGGCCGCTCCTTCGCCGAATGGTGTATCGTGGCGACTGTTCACGAGCCCGACCCGCAGTTGTGGAACGACTCCAGGGAGCGAAAGCGATGAAATGCACGTTGTGCCACGGTGACCACATTGCCCAGTCGACGGTCCAGGAACGCATTCCCGTCGGCAACGACATCGTGCTCGTATCGATCGAAGTGCTCGTCTGCCAGTCTTGTGGCGAACGGTTCTACGACCGGGCGACCCTGCGGCGGCTGGAAGAACTCGTTCCCCACACCTTGCCCAACGGTCTCAGCCACGGCACAATGATGTGGTGATTTGGTGATCCTGCGTTCGTTTCCACTGGTCGCAGGAGGCTTCGGCCGCATGGAACCCCTGCTCACATCCGATCCTGGTTCCGTTTCCTCCAGCTTGTTGCAGCGCGTGCGGCTGCGCGACCCGGAGGCGTGGCAGCGGCTGGTCCAGTTGTACGGGCCGCAGGTCTATCTGTGGGCCCGCCAGTCGGGCCTGCAGACGCAAGACGCGGCCGACATCGTCCAGGAAGTCCTGACCGCGGTCGCCACGCACATCGAAGGCTTCCGCCGCGACCGGCCCGACGAGAGCTTTCGCGGCTGGCTATGGACCATCACGCGGAACAAAGTCCGCGACCATTTCCGCGGCCTGGAAGGCCAAGCTCGGGCGGAAGGCGGCACGGACGCCCAACGACGGCTGGCACAAATCCCCGAACATCCCGCGGACACGTCCGCAACCAGCCACTACGGCGGAGCCGATGCCGCCTTGGAACGTCGGGCGCTGGAACTGGTTCGCGCCAAGGTCGAGGATCGCACTTGGCAAGCCTTCTGGCGAGTCACCGTGGACGGCAGGCCGGTGGACGAGGTGGCCCAGGAACTCGGCATGAGCGGCGCGGCGGTGTAAAAGTCCAAATATCGCGTCATGCGCCTGGTCCGCAACATGCTGAGCGACCTGCTGGAATAGCCGATCCCCCCCGGATGGTCAAAATCGGCGGGTAACGCCGCCGTTGTTCTTGTAGCATGGCTCTCCGAGCCGTGCCGGCCATCGCGAAAAACGGCGGAAATCAACACGGCTCAGGAGAGCCATGCTACGGGAAGCGAAAGATTCACAGCCTGACCCCAGACCCTCGATCCCAACACAAGGACCCATCCCATGTCCGCTGTCGATCATCCCGGACGGGACGAATTGTTTGCCTTCCTCGTCGGCACCCTTCCCGAAGAGGCGGAGGCAAGGGTGTACGGCCATATCAGCTCGTGCGACGCCTGCCAGGCGTGCTGAAAAGCCTGAACGACGCCGAAGACACGCTCACGGTACGCTTGCGGCAGCGAGTGCCGGAGCATGCCTGCCTGGCCGAGCCCGAATGTCAGGCGGCGGTGGCTCGCGCCGCAGCCATCCTGGGCGATCAAGCCGTGGCCGGCACGCGGTCGATCACCGACACGACGACCGAATTGGGCGACGGCGGCCAGTTGGGCGAGTACCGCCTGCTGGAGAAATTGGGCGAGGGCGGCATGGGCACCGTGTACAAGGCCCTGCACACCCGCCTGGACCGGCTGGTGGCGCTCAAGGTGCTGCCCAAGGATCGCATGACGGACGACCGGGCGATCGCCCGGTTTGAACGCGAGATGAAAGCCGTCGGCCGCCTGAAGCACCCGAACATCGTCGAGGCCCACGACGCCCGCCAAATCGACGACGTGACCGTGCTGGTGATGGAGTACGTCGACGGCCTGGACCTCTCGAAACTGGTCAGCCTCTGCGGTCCGCTGCCGATCGCCGACGCCTGCGAGCTGGCACGCCAGACCGCACTCGGCCTGGAGTACGCGCATCAGCAGGGCCTGGTCCACCGCGACATCAAACCGTCGAATTTGATGTTGAGCACCGATAGTAGCAGGCACACTCCGTGTGCCGTAGCTTCGGGGGCGGACGGCACACGGAGTGTGCCTGCTACGATCAAGATCCTCGACCTCGGCTTGGCTTTGCTAAGCACCGGGCAGCCGGTCGGCGAAGAGATGACCGCCAGCGGCCAGCCGATGGGGACCGCCGAGTACATGGCGCCGGAGCAGGTTTCGGACAGCCACTCGGTGGATATTCGCGCCGACATCTACAGCTTGGGTTGCACGCTGTACAAGCTGCTGACGGGTCAGGCTCCGTTCAGCGCTCGGAAGGCCAAGGGCAAGTTCGACATCATGCTGGCCCACGTCAGCGAACCGGTCCCGCCGCTCCGCGAGCGCCGGCCCGACGTGCCCGACCAGTTGGCCGGGTTGGTCGATCGCATGTTGGCCAAGGACCCGACAGCGCGGCCGGCCACTCCGGCGGAGGTCGCCGCGTCGCTCCAGCCGTTGTGCGTCGGCTGCGACCTGGCGCAACTGCTGCAGCAAGCTCGGCAACAAAGTAGCCATCACGCTCCGCGTGATGAACAGCAAAACGATCTGGCGCAACTGCTTCAGCGGGCACGGCAACTGCAGGATTCCGCCCGATCAGCCGAAGAAGGCCTGCGG
>CAYPGE010000265.1:0-13288 GCA_964409865.1 uncultured Pirellulaceae bacterium | reverse complement strand
CCGACGTGCCGATGGCGCGATGGCCGGGCAGATTGCACCACAGCAGGAACGGCACCGACAGCGTGCCGCCGCCGATGCCCACCAGACTGGACACCAAACCGATCAGAACGCCCATGAGGGACATGCCCGGCAGGCCGGGAAGTTCGCGAGACGGCTTGGGCTTCGTGCCCCGCATCATCTGCACCGCCACGTAGACCAGAAACACGGCGAAAAAGCCCTTCAGCCAAGGGGTCGGCAAACTCGACGCGACAAATGTGCCGCAGAACGTGCCGCCAAGAATCCCCGGCACGATGCGCAGGACCGCATCCCAGGCGACGGCGCCGCGCCGGTGGTGGGACCAGAAACTGGACACGGACGTGAACATGATGCTGGCCATCGACGTCCCCAGCGCCAGGTGCATGAGGGACGCCTCGGGCAGGCCCAGTCGGGTGAAGCAGAACACCAGCATCGGGACGATCACCAACCCGCCGCCGACCCCCAGCAGGCCGGCCAGCACACCGGCGATCGCGCCGACGCTCAGGTACGCCAAATAAGGCAAAATCATGGTAGACTCTTCGGTTCTCAACCGCCGGATTGTCTCGCTTTCCTCGTCGCCGGATGCCGCGCACCGGCAAACGGTAAGTATACTGATTAGCGTTCCTCAGCGTCCATGAGCGGTTGAACGAGGAGATCCACCGATGGAAGTCTGGGCCTGGCTCGGTTTACTGACCATTCCGCTATTCGTGGCCATCAACGGCTTTTTCGTGGCGGCCGAATTCGCCTTGGTGGCGGTCCGCAAGACGCGCGTGGAGGAGATGGTGCATCACGGCCAGGCCGGGGCCAAGGCCGTCGAAATCGGCGTCGACAACCTGGATCGAACGATTGCGGCCACCCAGTTGGGCATCACGCTGGCCAGCATCGCGTTGGGGTGGATTGGCGAGCCAGCGGTGGCGAAACTGCTGGAGCCCGTTTTCGCCGTGATTCCGCATACGTGGCGCGGCGTCACGTCCCACTCCGTCGCCTTCGGCCTCGGTTTCCTGCTGATTACGTTCTTGCACGTGGTTTTTGGCGAACTGATCCCCAAGACCGTGGCCTTGCAGATTCCGGACCGCGCGGCGTTGTGGGTCGCTACCCCCCTGGTCATGTTCGCCCGCGCCGCTCGGCCTTTGATTTTCCTGATGAACGGGACCGGTAACGCGATCTTGAGGTGGATCGGGTTTGAGCCGGCCAGCGGCCGGGAAATGCTGCACTCGGTGGAGGAGCTGGCCTTGTTGATCGAGGACACGGAAGAGGCGGGGATCCTTAGCGAAACACAGGCGGAAGTCGTGCAGAAGGTGTTTCGCCTATCGACCAAGCGAGTGCGGGACTGTATGGTGCCGCGCGACAAGATGGCCAGTCTGGAACTGAGCACACCTCCGGAAAAAGTGCTGGAGGCGACGCGTGCGGGAGCGCACACCCGTATGCCGATTTACGAGAAAGACGGCGACAACATCGTGGGGATCGTCAACACCAAGGACCTGTTCTACCTGTTCAGCCTGCGGGGGATCGTCGTTCTGGAAGACGCCATGTATCCCGCCTTGTTCCTGAACGCGGACGACGAGGTGGCCGAAGGGCTCAAGTGCTTCCGCTCGAACCACCGTCACATGGCCGTGGTCCGCGATGCGGAGGGGCACGTGCTGGGGCTGATCACGCTGGAAGACATCATCGAGGAAATCGTCGGCGAGATCGAGGACGAACACGATTGGCAAACGCCGGAAGCCCGGCTGCGCGGGCGGCACGTGGAAAAACTGGCCAAGCCGGCCGCCAAACCAGCGGGCCAACCGTAGGCACGCGGGCTCGCCGCCGGCGGGCGAGTTGGCAACTTGCAACGGCACCAGCACGGATGGCAAAGCCGAGCAGCGTGCCTTGCCGGAATGCCGCGGGGCGATCAAAATGTCGGCATGCCTCGACGAAAACGACGTAATTGGCCCCTACTGATCGCCATGCTGGCCGTGGCCGTCTTGCTGTTGGTCTACGCGGTGGGTTGGCCGCTGGTTTCGGCCCTGCTGGCGTCGGCGCAAGGCCTTGTCAAACGTCCTCGTCCGTTTCTGGTCCCCTTCGTCGACCAGGTTCCCATCCGGTTGTTCGAGTTTTTGATCTTCGCCTGGCTGTTTGTATTCGGGTCGTGTCTGGGGAGTTTTTTGAACGTCGTCATCTACCGCGTGCCCCGTGGCTTCTCCTTGTGGGGCTCGTCCCACTGTCCCTTCTGCCGCGTTCGCATCCCGGTTCGGGACAACATCCCGGTGTTTGGCTGGCTGATGCTGCGGGGCCGCTGCAGCACGTGCCGCCTGCCGATTTCTCCGCGTTATCCGTTGGTCGAACTCGCCGTGGGGCTGCTGATTTTGATTCTGGGGATGCTGGAAATCCTGCTGGCAGGTGTCAACCTGCCCGGTTTCGGCGAGCGAGGGTTCGCGGGGTTGACCGTCAGTTGGCTGGTCGGCCATCCTCGCTGGGACCTGATCGGCACCTGCATTTTGCACAGCGGCCTCGTGGGGGTGTTGTTGAGTTGGGCCCTGATTCGGAGCGACGGGTGCTTTCTGCCGCCACGGTATGTGGCCTTTGCCTTTGGCGTCGCCCTGCTGCTGACCGCCTTGACGCCGGCGGCGGGTCCGCATGTCCGGCCACCTGACGGCCAGGCGTGGCAAGCATGGCTGACGGATTGGGCGTCTGGCGGCACAGGCCCCGTGGGGCTCTTGGGCGGACTGCTGCTGGGGATAATCGTTGCCGCTGGATGTCGCTTGGCAGGACGTGACGCCACGGCGCAGGATCCGCACAGGGAAGACAAACCCTGCGAAACTGCCCTGGCGGAAAGGAGAAGCCAATTGCGACGAGGAGGGGGAGTGGCCGATGCCTTGGCCGGCTTGGGACTGGTCGGCGCCAGTCTGGGCTGGCCGGCGGCGGTGTCCGTCGGCTTGCTGGCATCCGCCGCGAGGCTGCTCGGGGCGCTGACGCTGGGTGTCTCGCCGCGTCGTCGCCCCGTGCCGCTGCTGGCCTACGTCTGCCCGGCGACCTTCGTTCACATCTGCCTGTGGCGTTGGCTGGACGCTTTGGCTTTCTGGCCGAGCGATGCTGCCGACAACTTGGCGATCGCGGCAGCCGTGGCGATGGTCTTGGTGTTGACCTGGCAGGCCAGCGTGCTGGAGCGGCTGGCCGCGCGGGCGTGGACCGTTTCCGACCAATCGGTGCCATGACGTTCGGGCCGCTTCAGGCTTGTGCCTCCGGGGCCGGCCGTGACCTGGTCCGCATGCGCAGGTTCAGCAGTTCTACCATCAGCGAGAAAGCCATCGCGAAGTAGATGTATTTCCGATCGATGTGCGTGCCGACGCCCTCGGCCAGCAACATCACGCCGATCAGGATCAAGAAACTCAAGGCGAGCATTTTCAACGTTGGATGACGTTCGATGAACTCGCTGACTTTGCCCGCAAACACCAGCATCACGATCATGGCCAGCACCACGGCCCCGATCATGACCATCAGGCCGGTGCTGGTGGGCCTGACCATCCCTACGGCAGTGATGACCGAGTCCAAAGAAAACAGGATATCGAACAGCGCGATTTCGATCAGGACGGTGGTGAAGCCGGCGTGAGCCGGAACCACATGCCCCTCTTCGACGCCCTCGACCTTGTTGTGGATCTCGTGGACGCTTTTCCAGATCAGAAACAGGCCGCCGCCCGCCAGGATGATGTCCTTCCACGACACCGCGTTGATCTCCTCGCTCAACCACTCGTCCGGAAGACCCAGCGACGCCAGGTGAAACACGGGATCCACCAGACGAACGATCCAGGAGATCGTGAGCAACAGCAGAATGCGCGTCACCAGGGCCAGCAGCAGGCCCAACTGCCGGGCCTTCGTTCGTTGTGACTCCGGCAACCGACCCACCAAGACGGCAATGAAGACGATGTTGTCAATCCCCAACACGATCTCCATGGCCGACAGGGCGACCAGCGCGACGACATACTCCATCGTAGTTCTCCCCAACAGTCAGCAGGGCAACGGCTTAAGGCTGACACAGGCACTGATTGTTGCGGCGCGAAGACGAGTCGCAAAGAGGGGCTCGCAACCTGCAAGAGCCTGGGGCTCGAACGGGAGCAATCTTGATGGCCTTGTTCGCAGCGTTGCTGTTAAAATGGGAATTCTTGGCGAATTTTGCCAGCTGTACGGAAAGTGTTGATTCTGGCTGTTATTCCGTACCGATAGAGTGTGTCGAGAACACACGGGTTTTCGGCATTTGACGGCTAAGTACAGCTTGCAGCCTGTCGAGAGACCGGTGTTTAAGGGTTCTGGGAGGTTTGGAAAAACGTCGCACAGCGGCTTCTTTGTTCTTCTCTGCCGCGGAGGCACATCGATGAAGATTCAGTGGGCTTGGCGGGCGAGTGTGCTTGCCGTCTTGGCGCTGGTCGTTTTGCAGGCCGAGTCGCGAGGGCAGGTTTACTACGGGCAGCCTTACGGGGCTCCGCCGCAGATGATTTACGTTCCTTCGGGCGCGGCGTACGGCTACGGCTCTGGCCCGGCGGCCGTGGCATGGCCGTACGCCGTTCCGGCAAGTTACGACGAAACCCAACCGCCAGAGACGGGGACGCCTTCCGATTTCGAGCCCTCGGCGGAATGCGGCGAGGCGGCGTGCGAGGCGGGAAATGAATACTTCCTGGAAGGTGGCCAGGGCGGCAGGTGCAGCCCGTTGGCCAGCGTGCTGAGCTGGCTGGCGCCCTACAGCGAGACCAGTTGCTGTGCCCCCCATTGGTTCGACGTCCACGCCGAAGCGGTGTTTCTGCGACGCGATGATGACGCCCCGTTTCGGGAGTTCACTCGGCTCGGCCCACTGGGCGACGCCGTGATTACATCCGCAGACCTGGACTTCAGCACCATGGACCCCAGCTTGCGGATTACGGGCGTCTATCAGACCGGTCCGGGGAGCAATCTGGAGTTCACCTACTTCGGACTGAACGAGTCCTCGGAGGAATCCAGCGCTACCTCGGCGGCCGACCTGCTGTACGCGGCGTTCGATAATTTCTCGATTGACGACAACGGCTTTCCGGTCCCCGAGGCCGAGATCGAGCAGGTCCATCAGGCGCAATTCCAACGCGTCAACCTGGACAGCGACTTCGACAGCCTGGAGTTGAACTTCCGCCGGCGCTGGATGGGGCCGACGTGCCTGGTTCAAGGATCGTGGGTGATCGGCGTGCGGTACTTTGAACTGGAGGACCAGTTGCGGTTCTACTCGTACGCCAATCGCGATCTCGACGATCCGCTGGGGGAGGGCCAGGAGGAGACTGGCGGCGAGGCCTGGTACAACCTGAGAACCAGAAACTTCATGACGGGTGCCCAACTGGGCGGTGATATTTGGGTGTGCCTGTTGCCTGGTCTGCGGGCGGGAATGGACGTCAAGGCGGGCATCTACGGCAACAATGTCAAGGTCAACACCTTTATGGCGGGCGAGGATCCGTACGACCCGGACCCGGACAACCGCTACCGCGTCTTTATCGGGCCGGAATCGCAGGGCAACGACAAGATCTCCTTCATCGGCGAACTGCAGTTGATGCTGACCTATCAGCTCAGCCACAACTTCACTTTGCGGGGCGGCTACCAGATGATGTTTGTCGAGGGCGTGGCGACCGCGCTGGACAACTTTAATCCCACGATCACCGAGCGGGTTCCCTGGATGGCCGACGGCGGATCGTTGTTCTATGACGGTTTCACCATCGGTGCCGAATACATGTGGTAATCGTCGCCCGGGTTTCGTCCATTCCGATCTTCCCGCCGAGCGGCTGCACCCGCTCGGCGGTTTTTCGTTTCCTGGCGGGCACGCGCCGGAGAATTGTCGAAGATCCGGGAGACCTGCGGTCGTCGGTTTCGGCGAGGTCGGGAGACCTGCGCCGAGCGAGTCATCGGCTAAAAGCGGTCGGAGCCGCCCAGCTTTTCTTCCACTTTGTCGGCTTGCCAGGCGACGGCGGTCATCACGCGGGTCAGCGCCAGCGGATCGGCCGTGTCGGCCAACCGGTTGGCTTGAACCACGATCATCTCGCCGGACGGCGTCGCTTGGACGGCAAACGCGCCGTGGACCATTTTCGTGTTGTAGCGCAGGAGAGCCATCGCGTTCTTGTCGGACGCCGGGCCGCAGACGGACGTGATCGAGATCAGGTCGTGTCCCTCGTCGTCCTTGATCCCGAACTGGACGGTGACGGTCTGCTTGCGCAGCGCACCGATGGGGACCACGATCTGCCAGGCGTCGCCCGTCTCCTGCAGTTGCCAACCGGCGGCGGCGGCGAGCGAGCGCACGAGGGCCTTGGGATCGACGGTGGCCGGGGCTAGATCGCCGAAATCCAAGCCTCCGCCGGCGGCGCCGGCAACTGCGGCGGCGGGGACGGCGGCGGCCGGGGCCGGACTGGGCGTGCCCCCCGGACGCTGGGCGCCCGCCATCGCCTGCTGGATCATGGCCGGCATCATCATGCCGAACCCGGCCCCCATGCCCATGCCCATGGCGTTGCCGCCGGTGCCCCCGCCGCCTTGCTCCGCCATTTTGGCCATGCTGTTGGCGGCTTGGTACATCGTGAACGCTTGCAGGTCGCCGATGGCCCCCATGCTGCTGCGGGCGTCGATCGCCTTCTGGACTTCTTCCGGCGGGCTAATGGCGTTGATGAAGAAATCGGCCAGTTCCAGGCCGTACTTGCCGAAGTCGTCGCCCAGCTTGGCCCGCGTGGCGGCGGCGATTTCGTCGAACCGGGCCGGCAGGTCCAGCATGCCGACTTGCATCGTGCCCAGCAGATCGGTGAGCCGCGACACGATCAGGTCCCGCAGGTACGACGAAATCTCCTCCGTCGTGTACTTGCCTTGCGTCCCAACCACCGTATTGATCAGCAGCGCCGAATCGACGACGCGCAACGAATACTTACCAAAGCTTCGCAACCGGACGATCCCAAAGTCCTTGTCGCGGACCGTGATCGGCTGGCGCGTGCCCCATTTCTGGTCCAGGAACGTTTGCTTGCCCACGAAGTAGACCTGGGCCTGGAAGGGGGATTTCTCCCACGGAATCGTCAGGATCCGCGTGATCAGCGGCACGTTCAAGGTCGTCAGCGTGTGGCGGCCGGGACCGAACGTATCCATCGCCTTGCCGTCCTTGAAAAACACCGCCTCCTGACTCTCCTGCACGATCAGTTGCGCCCCTAGCTTGATATCGGTCGAGCCTTCAGGGGGTACGCGGTGTACGATCTCGCGGTTCGAGGCATCAAAAAAGTCGATAACTTCCAGTCGCGTTGCCATGTCGGGGCTCCTCCAGGTTTGAGAATGTTCACGCTTCTTGGATGGGGGCTCGCACGTAGAGAATCCCGTTTTGGGCCGTGTAAGGTCGATCCGTTTGACCAAGCCTATCGTCGGCAGGTAGTACATTCTGCACGTCGGAGCCCTTTGGTTCTCGTCGCCTTGAATTGTAAGAAGTTTTTCTGCTGACGCCAACGAGACGTCTATCGCTGTCATGGCCCGCGTCCGTAAGTCCGAAGACCGGTCGCGGTCGGATCACTGCCTGCCGGCAGGGTCGATTCGGAATTGCTCCGCGGCGCCGGTGCGAGTGCCTTGCCCTCTTGTTTCATCGGGCTTTCCCGGCTACGCTCAGGGTGTGGTCAGGAATCCGAATTTCCTATCACTTGACACGACGGCCGTTGCAGGAAAGGCCGAGGAGCGAGCCCCTCATGCGAATCGCACAAGTTGCGTTCCGGAACTTCCCGCCCTTCGCGGATGCGATGATCGAGTTTCCCCAGTCCGCCGCGAGCAATGGTCTGGGCGAAGTGCAATTGCTCACGGGACAGAATGGCACGGGGAAGACGAGGCTGCTGTGCGTCCTGGCAGCGGCTTGCGGAAATCCTGCTCCGCTGGATTCGCGGTTCGCACCGGCAGAGCAATCGGCCACCGCCGTATTTGTCGAGCATGACAAAGGTTACGGAGCCTGGATCAATCGTAAAGGCTCCCAGAACATTGTTTGGGCATGGGGACCGGATGCCAGATCAATAATCTTGCCCCGCTGGGAAAAGAACGAGTTAGTCGCTGGGTCTCACGAATGGCCCGAAATCGCAAGCTCGCCGAGAGACAAGTCCAAAACAGCGCTACTCGCCTTTCGCGGAATGGCAAGAGTCTCGGACGCAGCGATTTCCGCTCTCGCGCCGGTGAAACTGGGCTCGCCAAAAGAGCATCTTGCTTTCGAACCAGCAAAGAACGAAGATCACATCATCTGCCAGAGTATGGCCAACCTTGTAACGGGCGCGGCCATGGACGTGCGCAGAAGGCTTCCGATGACGCAGTCCCGCGCGATTGGCCTGTTGGAACGTCTCGAAGGATCCCTCTCCGAGATTACGGGCCAGGAATTCTCGTTCGATGTTACCCCGCACCCGGAAGTTCGGCTCCGAGTTTTCTGGGGCGGCGTGACGATGGGCTTACTTCAACTCCCTGACGGTCTTCGTTCGATCATCGGCTGGCTTGTCTCGTGCGTATCCAAGCTCGAAGCACTTTACCCCGATCACCCCGATCCGCTGAGCGTGCCTCTGGTCCTGCTGCTGGACGAACCGGAGGGGCATCTCCATCCCGCCTGGCAGCGCAAGGTGTTGCCTGCGGCCCAGATGTTGTTCCCCCAGGCGCAGATCTTCGCAGCGACGCATTCGCCGTTCGTCATTTCCTCGGTCAACGAAGGCTGGATTCACATCTTTCGGGCCGACGAAGCGGGCACAGTGACGGTCGACCAACCGCGCGAGTGCAGCAAGGGAGACACGTATCTCGACGTCGTCGAAGACATCCTCGGCGTGAAAGAATGGTACGACCCGGAGACAGAGGAATTGCTGGCCAAGTTCCGTCGGACGCGCGACGCGGTGCTGGCGGGGCGCGACCAAATCGACGAACTGAGGTCTCAAGCCGCGACGATCGCGGATCGCAGTTCTTCCCTGCGCGATCTGATGGCTCGGGAAATGCGTCAAGTCGAACGTGTAACCGCTCAAGCCGCCGCCACATGAGAAAACAAACTCGCCCGCCCGTCCCGGCAATCTTGCAGAAAAACGGTGAACGCTGGACTCGACAATGGGTCGAGTTGCGCGGGAAGAACCCGATCGCGGCCTTTCAATGGTATCAAGCGGACGGAATGTCGGCTCGAACCTGGCTGCTTCCACACTTGAAGGACATGACGCAGGGCCATTGCGCCTTTTGCGACTGTTTTCCGTTGGACGATCGTTCCAAAGAGCCCATCGAGCACTTCAAGCCCAAGAGCGACGCTCGATTCTACGCCGAGGCCTACTCCTGGCAGAATCTGTACTACTGCTGCGACTGTTGCCAGAGCAGCAAACGCGAACGCTGGGACGATCGTTTGTTGCGTCCCGACGCAGATGACTACTCGTTCACAAAGTACTTTGTGTTCGACTATACGACGGGCGAGATCAGGGCGAATTCGCGGGCGAGCGTCGAAGACCAATCGCGCGCCGAAACGACGATCGCGCTGTACGGACTGGATCTTTCCGAGAAGCGTCTTGCGCGACGCCTCGAATTGCGCAAATGGCAACGCAGCGTGGATCGCCGTCTGGACGAATGGGCGTACCGGGATTACCTGGATACTGCGAGCAGACCCAGTCCCCCCAGCCAAACCGTGCAGGAGCAGCCTGCATGACCGATTTCCCCCAGCACCCTCTGCAACGCCTGACGACACCGATCCAGTTTGTCAAAGGGGTCGGTCCGCAGTTGGCCCCGCTGCTGGAGCGACTGGAGCTGCGCACCGCCAGCGACCTGTTGTTCTGTTTCCCCCGCGATTATCACGATGCCAGCCGGCTGCTGGCCATCCCCGACTTGCAGGAGGACGAGCCTGCCAGTGTGTGCGGCGTGGTGGAAGAGATCGACATGCAGAACACGGGCACGGGAAAGACGTTGCTGGGAGTGCTGATCCGCCAGGACCGCTGGTACCTGCGCGCCCTGTGGTTCAATCAGCCTTACATGCGGGAGCGTTTCCGGCGTGGCCATCGCGTGTTGCTGTCGGGCACGCCGCGGTTCAACGGCGGCCGCTGGGAAATGGTGCATCCGCGCGTGGAACTGTTGGAAGGCGACCGTCAACCTACGTCGGGCAGCATCCTGCCGCTGTATCCACTGACGGAGGGCTTGAAGCAGTCGCATTTGCGGCGGGTCATTGGTTTGGCGGTGGACAGCTACGCTTCTTGTCTGGAAGAGGTCTTCCCGGCCGCCTACCTGGATGCCCACGGTTTGTTGCCGATTCAAGCGGCGGTGCAGCAAATCCACGCCCCGCGCGACACGGCGAGCCTGGCGCAGGCGCGCCGCCGGTTCATCTACCAGGAGTTACTGGTGCTGCAGTTGGCATTGGCACTCCGCAAACAGCAGCGGGGGGCGCGGAGCCAGACGCCGCCGCTGCCGATCAACGCCAAGATCGACGCGCGGATTCGCCGCTTGTTCCCCTTCGAACTCACGCCGGCCCAGCAGCAGGCGCTGCAGGAAATCACGGCCGACATGGCCCGGCCGACGCCCATGAATCGCCTGTTGCAGGGCGACGTGGGCAGCGGCAAGACGGTGGTGGCCGAGTACTCGATGCTGCTGGCGGTGGCCCACGGCTTTCAAGCGGCGATGATGGCCCCTACGGAGATCCTGGCTCGGCAGCACGCGGCGACGTTGCAGCGGGACCTGCGCGAAAGTCGGGTGCGAATCCGGCTGCTGACCGGCTCGCTGTCCGCCGCCCAGCGGCGGCAGACGCTGGCGCAGATCGCGGCGGGCGAGGCGGACCTGATCGTCGGCACGCACGCCCTGCTGCAGGAGAACATCGACCTGGCCAAACTGGCGCTGGTGGTGATCGACGAACAGCACAAGTTCGGCGTGAACCAGCGGGCGGCGCTGCGGCGCGTGGGCGCCGACCCGCACTATCTGGTCATGACGGCCACGCCGATTCCGCGCACCATCTCGATGACGCTGTTCGGCGATTTGGACGTTTCGCTGCTGCGGGAAGGCCCGCCGGGACGCGCGGTGGTACACACGTACTTGGGCACCGAGTCCCAGCGCGGCCGCTGGTGGGAGTTCTTTCGCAAGAAGCTGCGCGAGGGCCGGCAGGGCTACGTGATCGCGCCGCACGTCGAAGCGTCGGAGGACGAGTCCGTGGCGAGCGTCCGGCAAACGTTCGAGACCTTGACCAGCGGCGAATTGGCCGATTTCCGCCTGGCCCTGATGCACGGCCGGTTGAGCGCCGACGAAAAGGAATCCGTGATGCGGGACTTCCACGGCGGTCAGACCCAGGTGCTGGTGGCCACCTCGGTCGTGGAAGTCGGCATCGACGTGCCCAACGCGACGTTGATGACCATCGAGGACGGCGAACGCTTCGGCTTGGCCCAGTTGCACCAGATGCGCGGCCGCGTCAGCCGCGGCGTGCATCCGGGATTCGTGTGCGTGTTCGCCGAGTTGAAGACCGAGCAGGCACGGCAGCGGCTGGAGGCGTTCTCCCGCTCGAACGACGGTTTCGAACTGGCCGAAACCGACTTTCGGCTGCGCGGTCCCGGCAGCCTGTTCAGCTTCCAACAACACGGCCTGGCCCCGTTTCGCATCGCCGACCTGGTGCGCGACGCGGACGTCTTGGCCGAGGCCCGGCGGCACGCCCAGGCGTTGGTTTTCGACGGCGCGCAGTTGGCCCAACCCGAATTCGCCCGGTTGCGGCAGATGGTCAATCGGCGCTACGGCCAGGCACTGGAATTGGCCGATGCCGGCTGAAAAAGCCCGGCAGAAGCCCGGCTTTTCGGAAAAAGCCCCAGCTTCTTTGCCGGCGTGGCGACGCGAGTTGCCTTGGCGGCCAAAGTCGAATACCATGGGGCGTTGTCGATGAGCCGTATCGCGACGTCCGACCGGCGGGCTGTCAGGCCCTTGAGGCGGTCGGAACCGGCGGAAGCCGGCACGACGAGCTTGGAGTTGCGGCCGCAGGCCGCGTTAAGGGAGGGGGTTCGCTTATGAAATGGAACGCGGAGGACCTTTCGCAACGGATCTTCGATCTCCGCTTGCTGGATCAACGGCAACTGGAAAGCGTGTGGGGCGAGATCGGCTCGCGGGAAGTCGACGTGGACGATTTCTGCAGCCGCCTGCTGAACAAAGGGGTGCTGACCAATTTCCAGTTGGACAAGGTCCTCAAAGGCGATCGCGAGGGCTTTTTCTACGGCAACTACCGCGTGCTGTACATGGTCGGATCCGGTACGTTCGCGCGCGTGTTTCGCTCGGTGCACACGAAAACCAAGAAGGTGGTCGCCCTCAAGGTGCTGCGCCGCCGCTACCGCACCGAGCCGGACCAGGTCGATTTGTTCCTCCGCGAAGCGCACATGGGCGAGAAGCTCGTGCATCCCAACATCGTGCGGATCTTCGACGTCAGCGACAACATCCAGGCGCCGTACATGGTGATGGAATTCGTCGAAGGCCAGACGCTGCGGGAGTTCCTCAAGGTCCGCAAGCGGCTGGATGTCCCCACCTCGGTCAACTTGATGATCGACGTCGCCAGCGCCTTGGATTATGCCCGGAAAATCGGGATCACGCACCGCGACATGAAGCTGTCCAACGTGATGGTGGCTTCCAACGGCAAGGCCAAGCTGGTGGACTTCGGTCTGGCCACCATGTCGGAAGCCAGCGACGACAAGCTGCTGGCCGCGCCCAACGCCCGCTCCATCGACTACGTCGCCCTGGAACGCGGCACGAACGTGAGGAAGAACGACCATCGCAGCGATATTTATTTCGCCGGCTGCGTGTTCTATCACATGATGACGGGCGTCGCCCCGCTGGTGGAAACGCGCGACCGGCTGGTGCGCATGAGCGTCTCGCGATTCGGCGAAATCAAGCCGGCCAATGAGATCGTCCCCGATATCCCCATCCCCGTTTTGACCGTCCTGAATCACGCCCTGTGCTTCAAGCCGGAAGAGCGCTACCAGGAGCCGGAGGTGCTCCTGGCAGACCTGAAGCGAGTCAAGTTCGTGATGGACAAGGGCGAAGCGGAGACGGCGGATGCCGAAGCGGAGGGAAAACGCGTCGAAAAGGTGCGGATCGACGACGAGGCAGAGGGGCTCGGCAAGACCGTGCTGGTGGTCGAGTCGAACCACGAGGCGCAGAACTTGCTCCGCGAACAGCTGAAAAAACGCGGCTATCGCGTGCTGATCACCAACGACCCGGCCCGCGCGCTTCAGCGGTTCGAGGACGAGATCCGCACGGCCCATTGCGCGATCTTCTCGGCCCAGGACCTGGGCATGCGGGCCGTCGAAGCGTTCAACCATCTGGGCGAAGGGCA
>CAYPGE010000264.1:0-13316 GCA_964409865.1 uncultured Pirellulaceae bacterium | reverse complement strand
CGGAGCGTGATGGCTACTTTGAAATCGCGACAGTTATTGATTCGCCGATCCTAACTGATTCAGTTCGACGAGCCTTGCGACCCGGGGCGGCACGGTTTACCGGCCCGGTAGCACTCCAGGCTTTGACGAATCCATTGGGCCTGGGCGTTGTCCTTCGGGTCCACCAGCCTCAGGGCCTTGGTGGCGGTGGCGATGGCCTCGGAGAAGTTGCCCGCCTCGGCGTAAGCGGCTGACAGCGTATTCAGCAGTGCCGGGTTCCTGTAATTAGTGACCGCGCAGGCTCGCCGGGCCAGGTCGACGGCCTCCGCCCCGTTGCGGACATCGTCGTCGGGGCAGACGGCCAACAACCAGGCCAGATCGGCGATCGGCCGCACGTTGTTCGCGTCGACCGTCATGGCCTTTCGCAGTTGGGCCACGGCCGACCGGAAATCTCCCTGCATCACCAGCGATTTGCTCAACAGAAGGTGCGCGTCGATCGCCTGGGGATCGAGCGCCAGCGTTTTCTTGAACTGCTCGATGGCCTCGGCCAGCATCTGCCGCTGGAACAGGATATTTCCCAGCTCGAAGTAGCCCAGCGGATCCCGGTCGTCCAGTTCTACGGCCAGCCGGAAATGGACCATGGCCTGTTCCAGCTTGCCCTGCTCCCGGTAGACTTTTCCCAGGTTCAGATGGGCCGTTCGGTAGTAGGGATCGATCTGCAGCGATTTCTGGAAATGTGCCACGGCCTCGTCCAGTCGCCCGCTTTGCGCCAGGACGATTCCGGCGTAGCCCTGCGCGCGGCTCTGCTTGGGATCGAGCGCCAGCGCCTTGTTCAGCCGCGCCAGGGCTTCGTCCAGCATCCCTTTCTGGGTCAGCGCGATCGCCGCCTCGACGTGCGCATGGTGAAAGTCGGGTTGCAGCTTGACCGCCGTGTCCAATTCCGCGATGGCCTCGTCGAACTTCCCCTCCTTTCTCAAGCGGGCGCCTCGGCTGGCGTGCCGGTAGTAGTCCAACGCCGGAACAGCCATGCTCACCAGGTCGTCGTACGCAATGCTCACAAACTCAGGGATATTGACGGCCCGATTGGCTGCGGTCGAGTTCGGAACCAGCACCGCCGGGCTGTCGTTTCCCTCCCGGTCGATGTGGGTCAGGAACATCTGAGTGTACGGCGTGTTCGCTTTCGAGGAGAAAACCAGCCAGCGGCTGTTGGGCGACCAGCTGTGCCAGGAGTTCATCAAGATCGTGTTGCACCGCATGCGCCGGGCCGTACCGCCCGCAAAGGGAACGATCCACAGCGTGCTGTCCGGACGCATCAACTGGCCGTTGCGGCACTGGACGAAGACGATCCACTTGCCGTCCGGCGAGACCTTCGGAAACGTGTTGCTCATGCCGTTGCCCGAGGCCCCCGCAATCGGCTCCGGTTGTCCGCCCCGGCCGCCGCGAAACGGAATGCGAAACAGGCCGTACTGAATCTGCGTTTCGGCGGAGTCGTTGGCTCGCTCGGCGAGCTTGCCATTTTCCGGGTAAGGGTCCTTCGCCTCGGCCCGCGCAAAGACCAGATGTTCGCCGTCGGGGCTCCAAACGGGGTCGCAGTGCACGTACTTCGGGTCGTCGGCCCCCGGGATAGCCTTGATTTGGCCGGTCGATCGGTCGTAGTAGCCCAGAATGCCGCGCGTGGGGAAGAAGACCTGCAGAAACCGGTAGTCCATAAAGTTGCACACGTACACGGACTCGTTCAGGGTCGTCGCGGCGTACTGCCCGTCGGGCGAGATCCGCGAGAGGAAACCGATCGTCTTTTGGCCCTCCGGCTTGTCCGGGAAGGAATTCCAGCTGATCACGTCCTCCGCCCGAAACTTCGTCTCTCGGCTGACCGCCGCGATGATGTAGGCCCCCTTGTCCCCCTGCGGCCCGTCCAAATCCATGCCCAACGTCTTGCCGTCGGCACTGAAAGAATGGCAGTTGGTGCAAGTCGGCACGTCGGTCAGCAGCAGCCGGCTGTCGGGTTTCGAGATGTCGCGAAGCCGCCAGCCGATCAGGGACACCGCGTTGTCGGCCAGGGGCTTGATTACGCCTTTTTCAGTGAGCGCTGGGGACAGCGGTACGTCGCGATAAAAAATCGGCGCTCCCACAGGATCCGTCGAAGTCGTAATCGAGACATGGCCGCGGGAAAGGATTTCCGTCTTGGCCGGCTCGGTGCTGCGGAAGCCGACGATGCGGATGCTTGCCGCACGCCCGGCCGACCCTTGTTTGATCGCCGCCCAGACGTCGCCGCTGGGAGTCCAACTCTTGGCGGACGCCTGGTAGGGCGTCGGGCGGTAGATCTCGTTGGTCTCGGCGATGCCCGCCGGGTCAATCGGGCCGGCGGCGGGGGCGCGGCCCGCAGACAGCACGTAGATGTGCTCCGAATCGTCGGCCAAGGCCACGTCGATCAGCCAGGTGTCCGCCTGGGCGTCCGGTTCGTGCCACAGGAAGGTGGGAGGAACGATCTCCGGCGGAAAGATGGTTTCGTCCAGCGGGTAATCGACGGTCAGCGTGGCCGGCTCGGCTGCCTCGCCCGCCGCACGAATCGCCGCCTGAATCGTTTCCTTCAGCTTCGGGACCGCCGTCGAACGAATGTCTTCGCGACCGTCGGCGAGCACCGCTTCGTCGGCTTCGTCCAGCAGGGGATGCGGCGGTGGGGGATCGGGTGGAGGCGGCGGGAGGGCAGGCGAAGGGTTGATCCGGGGTTCAGCTTGCCCCGTTTCGGCGACCTTCGTGGAGTCCCGTCGCGAGGCCGTTTCGCGGGGCGTCTGGAGCCCGTTGCGGGGTGCCGCGCCGGGGCGGGTCCGCTCGATCCACAGATACGTTGCCGCCAGCGCGACAATGACGATAACAACGGCGACGCACGCGGCCTTGCGCTTCATGGATCAAGAAACCTGTGCCGTTTCCGTGTCGTCACTTGCGCGATCCAGAAGGGCACCAGGTAGGCCGGAACAAGTCCGCGCAGTTCCGGCACGATTAAACGCCCGAACGCTGGAACTCCCTGCCGGAACTGCGCGGACTTGCTCCGGCCTACTTCATGGATGTAGCAATTGGCACGGGAGCTTGCCTCCCGGCAATCCGGCTCCCGTACCCGATTGGAAGTTCCGGGGTCCTTCAAGGCCCGGCTTTCTTGGAAAGCCGGGCCTCTACTCGCCGGAGGACTTCTGAAAACGCAGTTACTCTTTGGGCTGCTCGGCTGGCTGCTCGGCTGGCTGCTGGGGATTCGCCGAACTTTTCACCAACTCGATGTTGATCTCGTTGGTGCCCGCCTTCACTTCGACCTCCGCTTCCTTGGGTACGAGGCCGCTGAAGGGAATCTCTACCGGTTTGGCCTCGTCGTGCTTGCCCGGCTCAGGGATCTGCCCTTCCTGCTGTGTAGACTCGCCGGCACTCGGTGAGTAAATCACCTTGTGCCGACCGATCACTGCGCCATCCCCGGCAGCGTTCGTCGACAGCGTGTACGAACCGTCAGCTTTCACCTGGCCGGTCGCGGGCTTGCCGACCGTCCCGGAAGCAGGGGCGAAGGTCAAATTGCCGCTGGTAACCGGCTGGCCGTCAAACGTCACCTTGCCGGCGACTTTTCCCGTCGGAGCCCCCCCACCCGAACATCCGATCAATGTCACCAGTAGTCCAACGCTGACCAGAGAGAAAAACCAACACGCGCGCCGATCGGTGCACTTCATCGAAGACAACCTCCTGCAAATACGCAAAACTCGAAGCACGAACCCTCGTCACAACCCCTGAGCACACGCACAGGAGTTCTTGGACCACGCCCGGACGGGGCACTAGCCGCGATTACCGCCCCGGGACTTGTATCGCCTGTCCGTCATTGATGGCGGCCAGGTACGCGTACAACGTTGTGTTGATCGCGTCTGATAAGAACACCACGGACCCGTCGCCCAATACGAACTGGGCCCCGCCTGGATGCTTGCTCGAAAAACTGTAATCCGATGCATGGCAGTTGGTGTTTTTCCACAGAGCCACGGTGACGGGTAGCTTCCAGGTCAGGTTGTTGATGTAACACACGGGACCGCACAATCGACCCCAGGAGTTCATCCGCCACTGGCCGCCCCAGTCGTTGTTCCCGCCTGCCCACAGCGGAAACATGGTGCCGGTACTGGTCGGGTTGATGCGATAGGATTCGGTCACCTCACCCATCATGATGGTGTTGCTGGTCCCATCTGTGATCTCACCCATGCCCACAACTTGGGTCCAGTCATTGCTCTGGGCAAGACGGAACATGCCGGTCTGCACGGTTCGGCTCGGGCTCCCCCAGGACGTGTTCGCATCCCGCTCCCACACTGAATCGTCACCCACGCAAACGCAGTAATTGGATTTCCCATAGCCGTTGTTGTCCTCTTTGGGCAAGACATCGCTAGGGCACATAAAGGCACCAATCTCTTCGACGGTCATCCCGCCGTGGTTGCGGTCGATTCGGATATAATCGCGGTAATCGTCCGAATTGGATGTGGGATGAGCGGCCGGCCAATTCCACCCCGCAACCTGCGAGATGCCCGTATGCATATCTCGATTGTTCCCGGACTTGAGATAGACGAATGCGGCGCCACCGGCTTTCATGTTGTCCTGGATCGTTTGCTGTTCGATGTAAGGCAAAATGTACGGTCCCCAGGAGAAGTAGATGTTGTCTTCGTTGGCCTGACCAATTGGGAAATTCTTGTACGTGTCGTGGAAGTTGTGCATCGCAAGCCCGAACTGCTTCAGGTTGTTACTGCACTGCGTCCGGCGTGCCGCTTCGCGCGCCGCCTGAATCGCCGGCAGCAGCAAGGCGACCAGTATTCCGATGATGGCAATGACCACCAACAACTCAACCAGGGTAAAACCCCACTTACGACCTTGCTTGGATTTCATGGATCGAGCCTCCGAATGAGAACTAGAACGTTGTGACGAAGATACGAACGTAAATCAACCGACAGCCCTCGTCAACATGGACCGAAAGACCGAGTTGAGACGAGTTCGACCCAGCGGGGATTCCTTGCCACGTCCGGGACGCTGCCGGTTATTTAACACTACGGCACCGGCGTCTGTCTAGGGGCAATATCGCTTGACAAGGGATTTGTTGGCGGTTTTCTTGTCTCTTGCCCGGCTGGGAAGACGCGTTCTCCGCGGTCGGAAACGCCAGATGATTGTCGCGAGCGGCCTCCCAAAATCGGTCCTGCACCTCCGCATGCGGGAACTGAACCGCGGCAAGGGGCTAGTCCATCCGCACATCGGATCTCGGCTCGCGATTCCATGCGTTCAAAGATGGTCACAGGAAAGGGGCCTTGAGCGTCCTTTTTCAGTCGCAACTAATTGTCCAGAAAACAGTTGTGGATTTCCCAACGATTCTTAGGGGGTCACCCCGCCTGATCGCAGGCAATACACGTCCACTTGAGCCGTGTCGTCGCTGAACAGCAACTTGAGCCGCTTTCCGATCGCCGAGTTCCCCGGGAACGCGGGACGCCGGATCACGCAGTAGCCCACATCGAGAGCCTGAAGACGTTGCAGCGCAGCCGTGCTGGGAAAGTCGCGCATCGCGGCCTTGGTCTGCAAGAACGACGCGGGGAAGAATCCCGAATATCCGTTCACCAGGCGGCGATGGTGGTACGTCCCCCAATACATCCAGACCGCGGTTTCCTCGTAGGCCGCAACGGTGGTCGCCTGGGGAAAAGGAATGCAGGCGATCACGCTGTCCGCCGGCGTCTGAGATGTCAACCAGTCGATCCACTGATGTTGCTCCTGCACTCGCGGTACAGGGAACAACTTTTGCGGTGCGGGGAGCACTTCTGCCATCGCCAGCAGTCCGACGCCGATGGTCGCCGTCCAGCAGAGCACGGATCGAGGCCTTGCCCGAACTCGCGTCAAGAGCCCACTGCCGTAGGACGGATTGCCAATCCGTCCCACTTTCTCCGCTCGAAAACTCGTCAAAACGGCCTGCAACCCCAAGGCGGCAAGCAGGACAACGGCCAACTGGACGAACACGGCGAAGCGGTACACATTCCTGGCCTGCGCCATGCCGGGATACCAGTCCATCAGCAGCGCGTAGGGCGACCAGCCGCCCACGGCGAGCTTGGGTCCCAGCGAAAGCAGGAACGCAGCCACGAGCATCGTCAGGCAGAAGGCCGTCCAGGCACGGTATCGACGCCACCACAATCCGGCCGCCAGCCCGACCACGGCCAGGCCGATCTTCAGCCCACCGGGGCCGAGCCGGAAATACCGCTGCGGGCGCAGCTCGGCCAGAACGGCGGGCTCCCATCGCTGAGGCCACGGAGTCACCACGTAGTCCTTCGGACTGGCTGCCAGACGCATCACCCAGTCTCTGTCGCGCCGCAGATCGTGAGTCCGAATGATCCGCAACTGGGCCGCGACGACCGGTGCGATCAGCAGCGAGGCGACGCCGGCGCTGACCAGCAACAGCCCCCAGGTTCGGCCGCGCCGCAATCGCTTGCCGAGCAGCCACCCGCCGCCGGCCAGCAACACGAGGCTGAGGAACAGGCCGTAGTAGGCGCACGTCAGATACGTCACGGCAAAGGCCGCGCCCAGCAGGAGCGAGCGTTTCCATCCGGGACATCTCCCAAACCGGTACAGCGCGTGGATCGTCCAGACGATGCCGCACAGCGGCACCATCTGCAGCACTCCCAGTTCGCTGTGTACCAACGGCAGCATTTCGACCAGGCCCCCGCCGAGCGTGCAGACCAGCCAGCGGAAACGGAGGCCGCGCAACAGATGGAACGTCGACCAGCCGTTGATGGCCAAGGCGGCGAGCAAGAAAACGTTGTAGGCCAGGATGCGATGTCCGCCGAGCCAAACGAGCGGCGCCACGACGACGGTCGTGGGCATCGGCTCCGAAAAGGCAAAGGTGCCGGGCGTCGGTGCAAAGATCGGAGCGTCCCAGTAGCCGCGGTACAAGTGCCCCGCGCGGTCGGCATTCCACCACACCGTCCAGACGTTCAACAACGGCACCGTGGCCGCCGACTCGGTGCCCAACGGCAGCGCCGTCGCAACGAAGCGGCCCAAGGGCCACGTCGAGACGACTGCCAGAACGAAAAAGACGGCCAACTCCGCGGCAGCCCATTTTCGGAGCGTTCGCCCAAGTCGGCGTTGCTGGAGTGCCGGAAAAACGAGCGCTGGACGGCTGGACATGGCTTCATCCTAACCCGTCCTGCACTCGCAGCCCAAGGGCTCAGACGTACAGAATTTAGTTTTCGAGGCGAAGATCGCTTCTTGACGGCCGCTTTCACTGCGGTCGGTTCTTTTCAGGAAGATCGAAGAAGCTGACAGAAAAATGAGGTGACAGAAAAATGATGAAATGAAGAAGATGGGCGGCAAACAGGCCGGGACGCGGTATTCCCCTCGTCTCTATGTCATCTTTCTGTCACCCCATTTTTCTGTCAGCTTTTCCACTCTTTCTGTGTGATCACCGTCCGTCGCATGACTCTTCCCTGCGCCGCCCCTCATTTTGAAGCGCCGACGATCCGGCGTCGATCTTTCGCCTATAGTTCTGAGAACGACTCTGCCGCGGGCAACTCCTGGTCGTAGATCCGAAACCGTGCATCGGGCAGCGTACCGTAGTCGGGCGAAGGCACGGATGGCGAGCCCTCGTAGGCGGCCGGCGTGGCCGGCGTCTGGGACATTTCGGCGTACATCTCGCGGGAGTGTTCCAGCAGGATGCGGCGGACTTCCAGAATCGCGCGGGGGTGTTGGTGGACGTGTACGTGATCCGCGTCGACGACCACTTCGGATTCCGCATCCTCCAAGCGGGCGCTGTCGTACTCGACCACGCCGTCCCCCGGATCGGAGATCCTGCCGAGCCAGTTCTCCTCGGACATGACGCCGACGATGTTGTGGTACTTGACCCAGGGCGGCCTAGGGGAATGGAGCATCACCGGCAACAGGGGCGACTTGGGCGACAGGGAATCGATGCTGGTGTTGACCGTAAAGAACTCCGTGTTGCGGAAAAAGTTTGGGTTGTCACGAACGATCTTGGTCTTGGTTTGCGCGATCATGGCGGGCAGCTTGATCAGCTTGCGGCCCAGCCAGCGGGTGTAGTCGTTGGAAAAATCGCTGCCCCGGTGCGGCGTACCGATCGTGATCACGCGGCGAATCGAAGGGTTGGGTTCAAAAAACAGCGTCCTGGCGATCTTCTCGCGCGTTTCGGGGTCGGCCTTCAGGTCCTCAAACGGCCGGTCGCTGAGGATTCTCCAGTACCGGTCCCCGCTCGGCAGCGTCTGCAGCCGGGAGACGAGGCCGCCCATGCTGTGGCCGATCAGCACCATCTGGTCCAGCGCCGGCCAGCGGCGGTCGGGATCGACCGTCTGGCGAACCGTCTCCAGATCGCCGCGCATCTGCGTCGCGCTGTACCAATACGGCTGGCCCGTGGGGTACAGATAGGCCCAGAACTGATAGCGGTCGCGGATCTCCGGCGAGCTGCGGAGATCGTTCATCATTTGCGTGAACGTGTCCGGGCTGGACCACAGTCCGTGTACCAGGACCACGGGAATCTTCCGAGGATCGAACGCTTGGAGCATGTACAATCCCTGGAGCTTTTTGACCGACATCGGATCCAGCAGTCCCCAAGTCGCCAGGCTGGTGCCGTTGAATTCGCGCCGGTCCATGAAAAAACCCAACGGCGTGGTGAGGTCGGTTTCCAGCGGAACGAGGCGGCCGGCGATCTGCACCTGGTCGTAGACCAGCGGGTCGTGCAGTTCCAGTGCGCAGGCGATCTGGCGCGTCCCACCTCGATACAGGCACGGCTTGGCCACGGCGCGGAGGATGGCCGTCACCGGGAGACTCATGCCGGGCGGGTAGAAGTGCGACGCCGCATCCGAGTTGGATTCCCCGCGATGCACCGCGATCAGCGGGACGCCCAGGCCGTACGTCACGTACCGATCCACGATTCCTTTGACTTCATAGTCCGAGACGAACTCGAAACTCTCGAAGTCGTCCGGGCGCCAGTAGCCGCAGACAGCCACCTGCACGTCCAGTCGCTGGTCCTCGGCTTCGATCGCGTAGTTCTGACCCGGCTGGAGGCGGCCTTGCTTTCTCATGATCCGCAGCACCTCTTCCAAGGAGGCGTTGTAGATGTCGCAGGCCCGCCGGAACTGGGGATCGTAGGCGTTGCGCTGCTGCTCGAACTGCGGCGCGAACAAGTACAGATACGCGTGGGCGACGGCGGCGCTGTACAAGTCCAAAGCCGCCGATTCCTGGCCCAAGACCTGCGTCTTCTTGGCTTGGATGTAGCTCAGTTCCGCGTAGGCGTGCGTGTTGTCGATGTCGGGCGTCTCGGCGATCTGCTGCTCCAGCGCGTGCAAAACCGCCTTCGGATCACGCTTCTGCGTCTCGAGCCAGTCGTAGCGGCGGAGCAGTTGGAGGGTGCGTTCCGTCGGCTTCGGACCGCTCCGCGACAGCAAATCCAGCGGCCCTGCCAACGGATTCTGCGGCACGCGGCGGACCGACAAGTAGCTGGACGCACACCCGGAGGCCGTCGCGATCAGCAGGACCAGCAACAAAGATGCAGTCCAAGCTTGCGAGCCGCAGCGCCCTGGCCGGGCCATCAAACCGGTCGCTTGCTGGGATGTGAATCTCATCGCTCGTCGCCGCCGAAAGCAGGGCCGCTAGCAGCGCGCAGCCCGGCCGCCGCGACGCTGGACAGAACTACAAGGGGCGGCAACGATACCGAAATCGTCGATTGCTGGTCAACGGCGATTCCCGGACGATTCCTGCCATGCCCCGGACAAACAGGCCGAAAAACCGGCCCCAGCCGCAACCGCAGACCCGAAGATTTTCTGTAATCGGACTATTCACTCCACATCCCGTCGCGATTAGATTGATAAGGAAGGTGGATTGCACGAACTGAGGAATCCACACGCCGGCTGAACCTGCCGAACTGCGCGGCCGAATCCGACGGCTTGCGTCTATCGAACGACAACCACTGTTTTCGAGGGGGGAAAACCATGAAACGCGTAACGGTGTATTTTTGCCTTGCTGTCGTGGCCACGCTGGTGCTGGCCGAGACGGCCCCGGCCCAAATCCTGTTCAAGCGGGTGTGGCAGCGGCGGAAGGCGCAGATTCGCTCCGAGGTGTACAGCCAGGTCAGCTCGGATGTGACGCAGCAAATGGACGCGGCCAAGCAGGAAATCAAGACGGCCGCCGAGCAGCAAGTGGCAACCGAAACCGAAAAGCTGACGGCGCACGTCAAGGCCGAAATCGCCAAGATGCGGGAAGAAACCCGGAAACTCGTGGCGGAGGAGGCGGCCAAACTGCAGCAGCAGGCGGAGGCGGCCGTGAAGAAGATGAAGGCAGAGGCGGATGCAAAGACGGCCGCCGAAGCCAAGCGGCTGGACGAACAGGTCCAGACCAAGGTCACTCAACTGGAACAAGGCAACGCCAAGCTGGTGCAGGACGCCGTGGCCAAAGTCAACGCTCAATTGGACAGGACCGCCGGCGATCTCAAGAAGGCATTCGAATCGCAAATGGCCAAGCTGCCGGAGCACGTGGCCGCGGAGGTCCGGAAGCAAGTCGACCAGGCCAAGGCGGAGGCGAAGGACGAAATCCAGGCGTTCATCAAGGCCGAAATCGCCGCTGCCACGCCCCCACCGCCGCCGGAACCGAAGCCGGAAGAGCCCAAGCCGCCGGAACAGGCCGCTCCCACGCAGCCGCCGAAGCCCGTCGATGAAGGAGCCAAGCCCAAGCCGGACGAACCTGGCGGCGATACGAAAGCCGAGAAATCAAGTTGATCATGCCTCGTTCGAGTTCGCCCACGTGCGATCAGCCGCGAGCAAGTTGCTCGCGGCTTTTCTTTTCCACGACTCCCAGACCGCCGTCGGCAGCGTTACAATCAGTCCATGCCCCCGCCGTCCCTCGAACGCCCGCCGTCCCTCGAACAACTGCTGGAAGCCAGCCGCAGCGCAGGCCGACAACTGCTGGCCGCCCGGCTGACCATCGCCACCGCGGAATCGTGTACGGGCGGCTTGCTCGCCAGCACGCTGACCGATATCGCCGGCAGTTCCGACTACGTGCTGGGCGGAGTGATTTCCTACAGTAACTCGGTCAAGCAGAACCTGCTGGGCGTCCGCCCCAGCACGTTGGAAAAACACGGCGCGGTCAGTCCTGAAACGGCCGCCGAAATGGCGGCGGGCGTGCGGCGGTTGCTGGGCAGCGATCTGGCCGTCGCCGTGACCGGCATTGCTGGACCGGGTGGCGGTTCACCCGACAAGCCGGTCGGACTGGTACATCTGCACCTCTCGGCTCCCGGCGCCGAATGGAGCCGGCGGCACGTCTGGCCGTACGATCGCACCGGCAACAAGGCCGCCACGGTCGCCGCGGCGCTGGACTTACTCCTGCAATTCCTCCAGCCGACCGCAGACCGGTCGCTAAGCAGCGCCTCGTCAAAGTAGCCATCACACTCCGTGTGATGATCAGCAAGAACACTCGACATCCAGCCATCACACTCCGTGTGATGATCAGCAAGAACACTCGACATCCAGCCATCACGCTCCGTGTGATGATCAGCAAGAACACTCGACATCCAGCCATCACGCTCCGTGTGATGATCAGCAAAAACACTGAACCGTCATTTCTCGAACGTAACCAAGTACCGTTCGATGTACCCAAGTGCCACGATTCAGAAATCGAACCGGCCGAAAGCGTGCTTCCCTCACAGCGAACTCGCGTCCCAAACCGGAACGCCCAGGAACGTCCCGAGGGCATCTGCGTCGCCGCGCAGATGCGCCTGGCTGCCGTGATCGACCACCTGGACCCGCGTGCCGTCCTGGAGCACGAGATTCAGTTCGTAACTGGTGTAGGTGTTGCTGTCCGAATGGCAGCGTTCCGAGAGGATCTGAATCGCGTGGATCCTTGTCAGCGGTGTGAATTCGCCCTCCGCAGCGCCCAGCAAGGCCATCTGCGGATCGCGCCGGCCGCGCCAGAAGTAGCCGCTGTCCTTGTCGAACACGACACGCCGAGTCATCGCGTACAGCATGCCTCCGCCGATCCCGGCAAACACCAGACCGAGGAACGTTAGGACGATGACGGGAAATACGCCTTCGGTTCCTTTGGCCGCCATCACGACCGCACCGGCCAGCACCCCCAGGCCGACGAGCAGGAACAGCAGGCAGAACAGCCTGGCTCCGGCAGTGGCCCGAAACTCCATGCGGTTTCCCAGTCGCGGCACCAATTGGTGAGTTCGAAAGTTCGCGCCGCCCTCCTTCAGCGGCGTCCACTCGACCTGCTCCGCCAGCGGGTCGTTGAACTGCGCCGGGTCGATGGTCGGCCGCGCCATCGCGGCCAACTCCTTCAGCCTTTGTTGCAGCTTCTCCAGCATCTCCGTTTCTCTTCTCGGGAGGCTTTTGCGACGATTCCGCGATTTCTCGTTTTCCTGCAAACATTCTGAACAGGAGGAAACAGAGGGAGACCGCACTCCGTTCTCTCGGTTTCCTCCTGGCACCAAACGGTAATTCAAGCCTATAGGAATTTGTAATTCTGGGTCTCTTGCGTAAGTAGGCGAAAATCCTCGACGCTTGCCATCGAGTGCTTTAGGTTTGCGGCCCACGTACACCACCACGCTCGATTCTGGCTTTGATCCTCGACGCTTGCCGTCGAGTTATTCAGGCTGGCTCCCCGTATCGGTTTTCCTTCGGCTGTTGGAACTGGCCTTGGGGCACCAACCTGAAGCACTCGACGGCAAGCGTCGAGGATCAGCGGAACGCGGGCCGTGCATTCGTGGGGCACCATCCTGACGGACTCGACGGCAAGCGTCGAGGATCAACCAGAGGCCAGTTCCGGCGCAGCCGGTCATGTTCACGGTTTTTCACGCCGTTTTTCACGTCCCGCTCTTGGGGTCAGGTGGTCCGGTCTTGTCAAAGGTCAATCCACTTGCCCGTCTCGGCTGCGTCACGGGCTTGGAGGCAGACTTCGGTCAAGCGAAACGCATCCTCCTGGCTGATCAGGTGTTCCTTCCCGCCCGCGAGTTCGGCCAGGAAGTCGGCAAAGAAGTCAACCTGCTCCGGTAACTCCAGTTCGCGGGGACCGCCGGACGCCGTCATGAGCAGCACCCGATTCTCGGCCCCCATGACCTCAAGCATCCCTTCGCTTCCGGCGATCCGCAACCGGTCGTCCCCGTGAGTGGGCGCCGTTTCGGGTCGCAGGTAGTCGAGGTTGGTCATGGCCGTCCCGCCGTTGTCGAGTTTGAACAGGACGCCCGCGTGGTCCTGAAAGCCGGGGTATTCGGGATGGTCGTTGTTTCCGTGCCAGGCCGAAACACGCAGGTACTTCCGCCCCGAGGTCCATCGCATGTAGTCGATGGAGTGAATCCCGGCCCA
>CAYPGE010000263.1:0-13339 GCA_964409865.1 uncultured Pirellulaceae bacterium | reverse complement strand
GCTGTCCGCTTCTCCGGGTTCGGCCTGATCTCTTTGGAATTCACCATGGACTCGTACATGCGGTCTTCGGTCTCCTTCGCGGCCCGGATGTCCACGGTGTAGGTTCCGTACAGCACGCCCACCGCGAGGATGGCCAGCGCGACACCGAATCCGGCGCACAACTGCAAAGCCCGCCGTTGGGCACCGACCGAAGTCCACAAGCCCCACGTAATGCCCATCGTCCACAGGCCGTTGGCAAAATGGTACACACAGGACATGACGCCCACCGCGTACAAGGCCAGCACGACGGGGTTGCGCATGGCGATGCCCAACGTCAACGCGGCGTTAAAGGCCCGGAAGCGGGCTCCGTGCAACGGCTGCGAAACGTGCTCGGCCCAAAAGTCAAAATGGAACCAGCCGTGCATGTGGAACACGTGCCAGACAATGAACGCAAAGGCGATGATGCCGGTGGCCCGCTGCAACGTGTAGCGGATGTTCGCGGCAAATGGGTACATGCCCGTATTGGCTTGTCCGCTGCGAATGATCACCACGCCGATGATCCCGTGAAACAGAATGGGCAACAGAATGAACAACCATTCCACGATCGGCAGCAGGCTTTCCAGGCTGTGAATCTGGTACAGGTTCTTCTGGAACGTCGAAGGGGCGCTGAGCAGGCTGGCGTTGATCGTCAAGTGCATCAACAGGAACGCGCCGACCGGAAAGACACCGGTGACCGAGTGCAAACGCCGCAGGAAGAACTCGTGGCGGGCGAAGAGGGACTGGGCGGCCATCTGGTTCTCCGAATCTACGAAAAAACTCGTGTTGACCGTTTCGGCTTTGTCAGTAGTATAGATCGGTAATCTCCACTGGCAATTGGGCTGAGGTCAAGCATGCCGCTGGAAGTCCCTTCCCTGCTGATCACCGACGATGACCAGGACCTGCGGGAAACGCTTCGTGAGGCGCTGGAGCGGCGCGGTTTTCGCACGCTGGCGGCCGGCGACGGCGAGCAGGTGTTGGAAATCCTGCAAAGCGAGCAGGTCCACCTGTTACTGCTCGATATGTACATGCCGCGGCTGACCGGGCTGGAAACCATCCGCCGCGTCAAACAGGCATTCGCGGACTTGCCCTGCATTCTGATGACCGCCAATCTGGATGATCGCCTGGCCGAGGAGGCCCGGCGGGCTCGGGCTTTTCGGGTGTTTTCCAAGCCCATCCGCTTCTCCGATCCGACCGGCAGCGTGCAGTTGGCCTTGCAGCAGACGTACGGCTGGTCAGGCCGCCCCCTGCATACCTAGTTGGGGGCCTTTTCTTTCGGGCCGGCTGTCGTAGGATAAGCAGCCGTCGTGGCGCTGGGGTCAGACGTGCAGGATTCCGTTTTCGCGGCCCATCGTCCAACTGCTGGGGAAGAGTTCTCCCCGCAAACATGGAATCCTGTACGCCTGCCCCTGATCCGGCCGGTACCGATCTGCCCCCCACTTAGCCTCGCCCATTCAGGAGACCCCATGGCCCAGTTTCAGTTCACCCGCAAGACGGACCGCGGCGCCCAGCGCGCCGCGTGTTTGGCCGAGGCCATGGGCCTCGCCGCGATCAAGAACCAGACGTGGTTGTTCGTCAGTCCCCACGACGACGATGTGTGCATCGGCGCAGGACTGTTCATGCAGGCCGCCATGCGGGAGGGCGTGACCGTCCACGTGCTGATCGTCACCGATGGCTGCATGGGATACTGCCAATTGGAGGACCGCGACCGGATCGTGGAGATCCGCCGCCGGGAGGCATACCAATCGTACCAGGTGTTGGGGATTCCGCGAGAACGCGTCAATCACGTGGGCTATCCCGACGGTGGGTTGGCTCCGTTGATCGGCCGGCGCCGGGCGCGGGAGGGGGAGGACGACATCGCGGGCTACGTCGGACTCCAGAATGCCCTGACCTACCACTTGCGAAAGATTCGCCCGGCGCGAGTGTACGTTCCCACCCACACCGATCTGCACCCCGACCACCAGATCACGCACAACGAGTTGATGATCAGCGTGTTTCACGCCGCGGGCGCCATCTGGCCGGAGTTGGGAGAACCGCTCGCCGAGCCGCCCAGCGTGGGCGAACTGGCCGTGTACTGCGACTTCGGGGACCTGCCCAACCTGGAGGTCATCGGCAACGACGTGGCTTTTCAGACCAAGCTGGACAGCATCATCGCTTTCCAGTCACAGGTCCAGATCGACCGTCTGGTGGACAGCCTGCGGCGCGCCGGGCCCTACGAGTACGTTCGTGAAAGTGAATTCCGGCTGTTCACGCCCGACACGTACAAGCCGCTGTTCGCCTCCTACACGGGCGGCGAGGGCAACTAGCCGGGCGCCTGCCCCCCGGACTACCATGCCGCACCTCCGCATCGCTAACATCCGAGTCGACGTCAACGAGCCCGCAACCGAATTACCTCGCCGGGTGGCGAACAAGCTGGGGCTCCGCGAAGCGGACGTCGAGCGTTGGCGGATTCTGCGCAAGAGTCTGGACGCGCGATCGCGGTATGATCTGCGGTTTGTCTACACGATTCTGGTCGAGTTGCCGGACGGGGACTTGGTCCAGCGGCTGTTGTCCAGAAAGCCGGCCGATGTCGGGCTTTTCGTTCCACCTCAGTTCGAGGACCTCGAGCCCGGCCAAGACGCTTTGGAGCATCGGCCGGTCGTGATCGGTTCGGGGCCGGCGGGATTGCTCGCGGCATACTTCCTGGCGCTGAAGGGCTATCGGCCGCTGATCATCGAGCGGGGCCAGCCGGTCAAGAACCGCGTGCCGGCGATCCGCGCCTTCGACGCCGGAGGCGAACTCGATCCGGAAAACAACTATCTGTTCGGCGAGGGCGGGGCCGGCACGTTCAGCGACGGCAAGTTGACCTGCCGGTCGAGCGGGCCGGACGTCGATTGGGTGCTGGAGCGGTTCGTCGAGTGCGGCGGCAAGCCGTCGCTGGTCTACGAACAGCGCCCGCATCTGGGCAGCAACCGGCTGCCGCTGATCGTGCGCAACTTGCGCCGCCGCATCGAGTCGCTGGGCGGCCAGTACCGTTTCGGCTGCCGGCTGGAAGGGTTGGACATCGTTGACGGCCGCTTGCAAGGCCTGCACACGTCGAACGGTTACATCGCGGCCACGCAGGCGGTGCTCGGTATCGGTCACAGCGCACGCGACACGTACGGCATGCTGTTGGACGCCGGCATTCCACTGCGGCAAAAGGCATTCCAACTCGGTCTGCGCATCGAGCAGCCCCAGGACCAGATCAACCGGCACAAGTACGGCCGGCCGGAATATCTGCGACTGCTCGGGGCCGCCGACTATACGCTGACGGCTCACGGCCAGCGCGACGTGTATTCCTTCTGCATGTGTGCCGGCGGGACAACGATCCCCAGCGTTTCCGAGCCGGGCTGTCTGGCAACCAACGGCATGAGCACTTCGCGTCACGACGCGCCGTTTGCCAACAGCGGCATCATGGTGACGCTGCAGCCGCACGAGTTCGGCAGCGATCACGCGCTGGCCGGCGTGGAAGTGCAGCGCCGCTTCGAGCGGATCGCGTTCGAGTTGGCCGGCCGCGACTATTCCGCGCCCATCCAAACCGCCGCCGATTTCCTGGCCGACCGCACGCCGCCGAAAGGACAACGGTTGGAGAGTTCCTATGCGCGCGGCACGACAGCCCTGAATCTAAACGAGATCCTGCCGCCGGTGGTCGGAGCCGCGATCCGCTCCGGATTGCCGATCATGGACCGCAAATGGCACGGTGACTTCTTGCCGAACGCCAACCTGCTTGGCCCCGAGATGCGGGGCAGTTCGCCCGTGCGCATCGAGCGAGACGCGGCGTCGCGCCAATCGCCTGGGTGCCAGGGCCTGTACCCGGTGGGCGAGGGGGCCGGTTTTGCCGGCGGCATCATCAGCGCTGCGGTCGACGGACTGCTGAGCGCCAAACAGATCGTGCG
Source organism: uncultured Pirellulaceae bacterium (assembly GCA_964409865.1). Lineage (GTDB taxonomy): Bacteria > Planctomycetota > Planctomycetia > Pirellulales > Pirellulaceae > Anammoximicrobium. The sequence goes on along the minus strand of CAYPGE010000263.1, from coordinate 9,410 downwards.
GCAATTCGCACCGTGCGGACGATAACGCACTTGGCGCCATCGCATCCAGCACGGGAGCGGTCATCCGCCCAGCCCCTGGACTGCCTGCCACACGCGGCGAAAGAACTCGATCGCTTCGGGGCTGCGCTGCGCGCCGCTGATGACGAAACGGCCGAGCGCCCCGCCGCCCACGGCTAGGTACCCCACCGCCGCTCCGCCGATCGCCAGCACGCCCACGCGTCGTTCCAGGTCGGGTGAGCCGTGCGACATGACATGCATCCTTCCTTCGTCTCGAATCGCCTGTGGCGGAAACGGAGCTTCGCAGAAGCCCGGCCTTTTCGAAAAGCCGAGCTTTTCAGCACGGGGCCGCGCTCACAACTTGGGCGGTTCGCGCCGGGGAGGCTTGGGCGCAACATCCCTCGGCCCGATGTCGCGGCCACCGCCGCCCTCGCCGCCGTAGCCGCCGCCGACGCGAGGCGGCGTCAAGTCGGTGTGTTCCTCGGACCACGTCCAGCCCAGCGGCGTTTCGAGTTCGCGTTTGGCCAGCAGTTCCCAAGGCGTTCCGGGATGATCGTCGATCACGCGCTGCAGGTACTCCTTGGCTTTGGCCGCCGCCTCCGCCAAGCCACCTTCGGCCGAGATGCCGTCGGACGGCGACAGGACCCAGGTGTTGTTGCTAAGGCCCTTGAACGGCATTCCGCGTTGGGCCTCGGCCAACCGCGCGTGGTACGTCTGCACGCGGACCAACGACGCCATCACCTGCCCCATGGCCAGATCGTAGCTGGCTTGCCAGCGCGGGACGGCCTCCCGCGGCCGATCCGCCTCGCCCTCCTTGAGCATGTTGTACAAGTCCCGCAGCGCCGGTTCCGCCTTGGCGACGACTTTCTGTGCCTCGCCCAGCGTCTTGGCCAGCGCATCCTCGCTGCGGCGGACGAACCGCAACACCGGTTCGTCCAGCCTCTCGACCCACGACTTCTGGGCCGCCAGCAGCAGCGCCTTGCGGGCCCGATTGCTCTCCGCCTGCCTCAGGTACTCTTTGGCCGGGACGTAATCCGGCCGATAACGCCGCATGATCTGTGGATCGAAGAAGTACTTCAGGTGAGCGGTCAGCGCGGGCGTCTCGTCGCGGGTCACCTCGCGATGCACGTTGCGGCTGGGGTGCACGGAGAAATAAATGCCGCCGGTTTCGTAGCACATCCGCGTCAGGGCGAAAGGACCGAATCCCGAATCCATCGGGTCCGGACCCTCGCGTCCCGGATCACCAAAACCGAGCTTGATGCGTTCCGGGAACAACGTCTCGGGGCCTTGGTTGACCCGCCCCCACTGCGCCGCCTGATCGTAGTTTGGGTCGGGATCGATCCACTTGACGAAGGTCTCCTCCTGGCCGAACGGCGCCGGCACGCCGACCACGTACACGCGGATGCCGAGACCGCGGCAGGCCGAGATCGTGTCGTCCAGCCCCCCCAGATCGTCGCCGCGCTCGTCCGTAAACGCGATCAGCATCACGTTCCGCTCCGGCTCGTTTTTGGCCGGGTCGCGGATGCGGTACTGCTTGAAGCGTTCCGCCGCCCGGAACACCGCCGAGAAAACCATCTCGACGCCGGACTCGTCTTGGGGGATGGCCGCTACCCCCGCCTTGATCTCCTGCAGGTTGTCCGTCGGCTGCTTGGTCATCAGCTTGACCTCTTGCCCGAAGGCCATCACGCTCGTCAACAGCGGTTTGTCCTCGTGCTTGCTGAACGCCGGATTGCCCGCCGCTTCGATGACGCCCAATTCTTCGTAGATGCGGTCGAAACGTTCGTTGATCGCCGCCCGTTCGCGAGACAGGCTGGGCGATTGATCGAACAGCCACACGACGAGCGTCTTGCGCTCCTCCAACGAGCGCAGGATTTCCTCCGTGATGCGGTCGATCGCGCCCGTGGCTCCGCTGACGCCCTCGCCGGTGGCTCCCCGGACGGTCAAGTTCTTGTTGAAATTCAGCCCCGTCGCAAGGCTGATCTCGTTGGTCATGTCGATGTCCCCGGTAGGCTCCACGGGCAAATCCGTGAGGCTGGGGACCACCGACACGTCGGACACGATCTGCGCCATGGACATCGCCATCCCCGCGTCGCCGACGCTGTTGGCGCCCATTTCTTCCGCGACCAACGGGCTGGAGGCAAAATCGTCGGGCAGCATCAGCTTGGGTTCTTCGAACTCTTCCTTCAAGGGCGCCGCAATCGTCAGGGAAACGTTGGGATTCTCGAAGACAAAGGGCACCAGCCCCAAGATGATCAACAGCAGCATGTGGAACAGCAAGCTGGCGAAGAAGGCCGACGAGTCGCCATCGAACGGCGTTTCCTCCTCTCCCGTCTTTTCTTGCCACCAAGTCTGCAGGTTTTTGATGAGGTCCACGGGCATATCTCCTTGCAGTTTACCGAAGACGCACCATTTGCGCTATTCGAGCCTGCGCCTCATTCTATTGCATAAACGCAGAAATTGGGTCAATGTACTCTGTTTTCGTTGACGGCACGCGGCGACGGGCTTAGGATAAATCGTGAATTGGCTGAGGCTTGTGATTCGTTTCTCAGGGAACTTAGCGATGGTCAAAACCATGAATCCAGCAGACCAGAACCGTGCAAACCGTTGGAGTTTGTGTGTTTTCTCGGCCGGTACGGCCGTCGGATTTCTCCTAATGGGAGGGGTGTGCAACCGCGCTTTCGGCCAAGCTGCTCCGGCGGCCAAAGCGGCGGCGCAGCCAGCGACCAAGGCGGCCGCACAGCCAGCCGCCAAGCCGGACGCGACCAAACCCGCAACCACCGCCACACAGCCCGCCAAACCCGCCGTTGCGCCGGCAGCCCCCGCGAAGACCAGCGCCGGCAAGGATGGGAAGGAAAAGAAGAAAGAAGAGCCGCCGCCGGAGCCGGAGAGTTTTAATCTGCGAACCAAGGACGGCTGGAACATCTTCTGCACGTATTATGGGCCGAAGAAAGGCGTCCGCAGCGGCAAGCACGTGGTGCCCATCATCATGCTCCACGGATGGAAAGGGCAAGGCAGCGAATACGCCGATTTGGCGACGGTCTTGCAGTCCTGGGGCTTTGCCTCCATTGTCCCGGATCTACGCGGCCACGGCCGTAGCGTCAGCCGCAAGAAGCCCGACGGGGAGGATGAAGTCGTCCAGGTGGATGACCTGAAGCCGCAGGACATGGAGGGCATGGTGCTGGACGTCGAGGCGGTCAAAAAAGTGCTCGTAGAGAAGAATAACAACGCCGAGTTGAATATCGAGATGCTCACCGTCATCGGTGCGGACGTTGGCTCCATCGTCGCGGTGAATTGGGCAGCGTTGGACTGGAGTTGGCCCATGACGCCCGCCTACAAGCAGGGCCAGGACGTCAAGGCCCTGGTGCTGTTGACTCCCCAACAGACCTTCCGACGCATGAACTGCAGCAAGGCGCTGGCGACCCCGGCCGTCAGCCAACGGCTGTCCGTCTTGCTTGCGGTGGGCGCGGAACAGGCGACAGAGTACAAAGAAACCTCGCGCATCCATAGCCGCCTGGAACGTGTGCGCCCGCCCGTGGAGAAGGACCAAATCGCACAGAAACAGGATTTGTTTCTGATCGTCGCGCCGACGCCGCTGCAGGGTACCAAGCTGCTCGACCGCGCCCTGAAAGTCAACGGCGCCATTATGACCTTTCTCGACTGGCGTCTCCTGAGGAAGATGGAGGACTTCCCTTGGACGGAGCGGAAGAACCCGTTGGGAGGCAGCTGAGTGTCGATGGAACTCGGCGCAGGCCGAAACCCGTCTGCGCAGTTCCGGCACGGTCGATCGAGAGGACGGCAAGCCGCTCCTGCACACAGTGGTTCCGGCTTACTTCGACGGAGTTCCTCGGTACCAGGCGGGCAGGCAGGAAGGCTTCGTCGGATCTTGCGGTGTGGAGGCGGCAGGCGGACCGGCATGTGCGAGCAACGTAGCGTCAACCGGCGATCCCTATCGCGCCGTGGTGCGCGTCGCGCCAGTCTGGCTGCGCTGGGCTTGATCGGCGCATGCCTTCTGACCGCCGATCCCGCTGGCGGGCAAACATTCCGGTCACTCCACGGCCACCCGACGGCCGTGTACTCATTGGCCTTCTCGCCCGACGGCAGCGTGCTGGTGTCGGGCAGTGCCGATCGGACCATCCAGTTCCATCGCCTGGGGGCGCGGCACATGGTACACGAGGAGCTGGATCGCCGCCGGAGCCTGGTGGCCGCGTTGGACCACGAACGGTTCGCCGTCCGCCAGCAGGCGTTCGTGCAACTGGCCACGTTGGGCGACGAGATGGAACCGGAACTGCGCCAGGCGCTGGAGAGCCCCCGTTCGGCGGAGGTCCGCATTCGCCTGCTGCGGCTGCTGCAGGTGCTGGCCGTGCCGGCCGGGGTCGCGCACCAGGGAGATGTCCGCAGCGTCGCCTTCTCGCCGGACGGCAAGACGGTCGCGTCGGCTGGCCGCGACAGCCGCGTGATTCTGTGGAGCGTCTCGTCGGGCCGCCCGCTGCGCGTCTGGGAGGGGCATTCGGAGGGCGTGTGGAGCGTGGCATTCGAGCCGCGAGGGGCGATCGTGGCTTCGGGAGGCGGTGACCAGACGATCCGGCTGTGGTCCGTCGCTTCCGGCGAACTGCTGGCCATGCTTCACGGCCACGCCAGCACCGTCCACCAGTTGGCGTTCTCGCCCGACGGCAAGACGCTGGCTTCGGCCGGCAGCTTCGACAAGACCTGTCGCTTGTGGGACGTCGAGACGGGACAGCTGCGCGCCGTCCTGGACCGGCACACCGACGCCGTCTTGTGCGTTGCGTTTTCGCCCGACGGTCGCCGCCTGGCATCCAGCGGCTACGACGGCGCAGTCCAGGTCTGGACGGTGGACGGCCCGCAATTCGAAACGGAATGGAAGCCGGGTCGGGACGTCGTGCGCAGCGTCACCTTCTCGCCGGATGGAAAGCGGATTGCCTGTGCCGGGGACGACCAGTTGATCCGGCTCTGGGACCTGGCCAAAGGGACGCCCGCGGCAGTGCTGAAAGCCCACACCGCCCCCGTCCACACCGCGGCCTTCGCGCCAGACGGAACCCGCCTGGCCAGCGCCGACCGCGCCGGCTCGGTCCTGCTGTGGGACCTTCCCCCGCCCAGTACCGGCCCCGGATCGGCAACACCGTAACCCGGCCACCTGAACAAGACCGCGCAGGCGAGTCTCTCCGAGACTCGCTTCCGGTCTCAGAGGTGCGGCGACGCTTGGGGGGACGTCCGCCTTGCTCGTTGAGCTTTCACCCGTTTCATGGCCAAGGTCTTCTGGCCTCTCTGCCGTGTTGACGGACGTCACGCCTCGTGGTAGTCTCTGAGGAATGGTATACGCTCTCTTCCCTCGACTGCCCTTAGTGATTGCGGAGTCAGGACGACCTTGACGCAAGCTGCACCCACCCCATTGGCCACTCGTTTTGAAGACCTTGGCCTCTCGCAAGTCATGCTGGATTCCTTGCGGCAGGCCCGCTACGACACCCCCACTCCCATCCAGGCGGGCATGATCCCCCTGGCGTTGAAAGGACTCGACGTCAGCGGTCAAGCGCGGACCGGCACGGGCAAGACGGCAGCCTTTCTGATCCCGATCTTGGAACGGTTGAAACCGAGCCGTGAGGCGTCCGGACCGCAGGCGCTGATCCTGACGCCGACGCGGGAACTGGCCGTCCAGGTCCGCGACGAAGCGGATAAACTGACGTACGGCCGCAAGGTACACTGCGTGGCCATTTACGGCGGCAAGCCGATCCGGGGCCAGATCGAAAAGCTGGAACGCGGCGCCCAGATCATCGTCGGTACGCCGGGCCGCGTCTTGGATCACATGTCGCGGGGCACGTTGAAGTGGGACGATTTGTGGTGCGTGGTGCTGGACGAGGCCGACCGCATGCTGGATATCGGCTTCCGCCCGGACATTGAGAAGATTCTCCGCCGCTGCCCCAAGGAGCGGCAGACGTTTCTGCTGAGCGCCACCGTGCCGCCGCCCATCCTGCACTTGGCACGCCGCTACATGCGCGACCCGCAGTCGCTGGACTTCTCGCCGCAGAATCTGGCCGTGGAAACCATCGACCAGTACTACTTCACGGTCGAACACGAAAAGAAATTCGAGTTGCTGGTGCGGTTGCTGATGCGCGACAAGCCGCGGCAGGCCATTGTCTTCTGCCGCACCAAGCGGGGCACGGAGCGGCTGTACCAGCGGTTGAGCAAGCTGACGTCGAAAGTCGAGTGCATCCACGGCGACATGCAGCAATCGGCGCGCGACCGCGTCATGGGAATGCTCCGCGGCGGCAAACTGCGGGTGCTGATCGCCACCGACGTGGTGGGACGCGGCATCGACGTCACCGGCATCTCGCACATCATCAACTTTGATATTCCCCAGTTCTGTGACGACTACGTCCACCGGGTCGGCCGCACCGGCCGCATGGGCCGCGAGGGCGTGGCCTACACGTTTGTCGAGCCGGACCAAGGCTTCGAGCTGACAAGGATCGAGCAACGGATCAACCAGTTGCTGAAGCGCGACGAGATCCGCGGCGTGGAAGCGGGTCCGCCCAGGGTGGAAGAACCGGCGGAGGGCGAGCAGCCGGGCGAAGGCGTCAAGCGCAAGCCGCCGCCGTTCGGCCCGCGCCGGCCCCGCGTCCGACGGGGGATGTAGGTCTCAACATCGAGGAGACCTTCGGTCGGCCGTTTCGGCGAGGTCGGGAGACCTGCGCCGAGCACGCCGCGCAGGTGCCCCTATGCCCGACACGCGCCGACATCGTGGCCCACATCCGGAGGACGCTGAACTGTTTGCGCCCGCGTCCTGGCCCGCGCTGCGTGCCGCCACGGCCGATTTGTCCTGGCTCCTTTCTCGCGGCTATGCCGAGCCCTCCTCGCTCAAACTGGTCGGCGACCGCTTTCAGCTGACCGAGCGGCAGCGGACCGCGGTCATGCGCTCGGCGTGTTCGGATCAAGCCCTGCAGCACCGTCGTCAGACCCAAGTGCCCGCGGAGCGAATCGCCGGCGAGCGTCTGGATATCGACGGGTTCAATGTCCTGACGACGGTCGAGGCCGCCTTGGCGCACGGAGTGATCTTGGGTGGACGCGATGGCTGTTATCGCGACATGGCCAGCATGCACGGCAGCTATCGCAAAGTGGACGAGACCGAACCGGCCTTGACGCTGATCGGCGAAGTCCTGAACGAATTCCGCCCGGCCGAGTGCTGCTGGTACCTGGACCGTCCCGTCTCGAACAGCGGCCGCGTGCGGACTCGCCTGGAGCGGCTGGCGGCCGAACGGGGCTGGCCGTGGCAGGTCGAACTGGCCGGGAACGTCGATTCGGTTCTGGCCGCGTCCCCGCACATCGTCGCCACCGCCGACTCGGTGATCCTCGACCGCTGCCAGCGCTGGTTCAACGCCGCCCAGGAAGTCGTCTCACGCCGTCTGCCAAACGCCGTCATCGTTCGCTTCGGTTTTCGCGTCCATACCTTGCCAACGCAGCCGCCTATCGGGTAGCTTGTTCGGTGTGCGGTGCGAAAGCTCGGCAAATCCCAGCAAGAATAAGGGCGTATTGCATGGCCAGCTCTGCGGAACGGCGGTTTTCGATCGGCGTGGACTACGGGACCAACAGCGTGCGGGCGCTGGTCGTGGATGTGGCGGACGGGTCCGAGGTCGGCACGTACGTTTACAGCTATCCCAGCGGCGAGGCGGGGATTCTGCTGGACGCCAAGGACCCGAACCTGGCGCGCCAGAACCCGGCCGACTACCTCGAAGGGTTTTACGTCTCGGTCAAACGGGCCGTCAACGCGGCCAAGAAAGATCCGGGCTTTGGCCCGGACAAGGTGATCGGCATCGGCGTCGATACGACTGGTTCCACGCCAATTCCTGTCGATCAGGCGGGCATGCCGATTGCCCTGCAGCCGGAGTTTCAAAAGGATCTGGCGGCTCACGCCTGGCTGTGGAAGGACCACACTGGACATGCCGAGGCGGCTGAGATTACGGCCAAGGCGGCGGAGCACCCGGATCACTACTTGAGCAAATGCGGTGGGACCTATTCCAGCGAGTGGTTCTGGTCCAAGATCCTGCACTGCAAACGAACGGCTCCCAAAGTGTTTGCGGCGGCATACACCTGGGTGGAACTGGCCGACTTCGTCCCGGCGTTCATCACGGGCGACACCAACCCGCACACGCTGCGGCGGGGCATCTGTGCGGCGGGCCACAAGGCGATGTACAACGACCTCTGGGGCGGGTTGCCCAGCGAGTCGTTCCTGGCGTCCTTGGACCGGGACCTGGTGAAGGTCCGCCAGCGGTACGCGGACCGGGCCGTGCCGGCAGATCAGAAGGCGGGCGGACTGACGGCCGAGGCGGCCAAGAAGGTCGGCTTGCCGGCGGGCATCCCGGTGGCCGTGGGGGCGTTCGATGCCCACCTGGGCGCCGTGGGCGCGGGCATCAAGCCCGGCACGCTGGTGAAGATCATCGGCACCAGCACCTGCGACATGCTGGTCGCGCCGCTGGACAAGCCGCTGCCCGACGTGCCCGGCCTGTGCGGCATCGTCCCCGGCTCGATCGTGCCCGGCATGTACGGCTTGGAAGCCGGCCAGTCGGCGGTGGGCGATATCTTCAACTGGTTCGTCAGCCGTCTGACGCCGGACAAGTTCACCGCCAAAGGCGATCCGCACGCGAATCTGACGCGCGATGCCCAGCGGCTGCAGCCGGGCGAAAGCGGCCTGCTGGCGCTGGATTGGAACAACGGCAACCGCACGATCCTGGTCGACCCGCTGTTGAGCGGCTTGCTGGTCGGGCAGACGCTGCACACCTCGGCGGCCGAGGTGTACCGAGCGCTGGTCGAGGCCACGGCGTTCGGCGCGCTGACGATCATCAACCGCTTTGAAGAATATGGTATGAAGGTCAAGGACGTGGTCAATTGCGGCGGGATCGCAGAGAAGAATCCGTTTGTGATGCAAATCTATGCCGACGTCTGCAACCGGCCGATGAAGATCAGCCGCTCGCCGCAGACCTGCGCCCTGGGCGCCGCCATTTTCGGCGCGGTCGTGGGCGGGGCCTACAAGAAAGTCGAACAGGCCCAGCGAAAGATGACCGGCGTCAAAGACACCGTGTACCAGCCGATCAAGAAGCACGCGCAGGTCTACGCCGAGCTGTATCCGTTGTACCGGCGGCTGCACGACGCGTTCGGCACGACCGGGAAACAGGAACCGTTGGACCGCGTGATGAAAGAGCTGATCGCGATCCGCAACCGCGTGAGGAAAGGTTAGCTTTTTGGAGTGCGGTGCCTTGTCACCGCTTCGGTCGGTGGTTTCGGCGAGGTCGGAGACCCGCGCCGAACGGTGGATTGCGGCCGCAGGCCGCGTTTAGAGACACACAGTCATGCTCGAAAACCTCAAAGATCAAGTCTGTCAGGCCAACGTCGAGTTAGCGGCTTGCGGA
>CAYPGE010000262.1:0-13340 GCA_964409865.1 uncultured Pirellulaceae bacterium | reverse complement strand
CAACCCCTGAAGCCTAAACCCCGCGCCAAGAACGGTTCTAATGGACGTTTACTTTTCGGTGGCTACAATCAAGTCGGGGTTATTGCGGTCGCCATGTAGTTTGATCAGCACAGTCTTTCGCCAATCGCACGTCGGGATCTGACACGATCGACAAATCACTTCGAATGGGCGACATTTCTGTTTCAGGGTCGCTTCGAGCAAGTCGTCATAGTTAGTAGTTATCCACGTATTTACTCTTAGGTCTGGAAGCAGTTCATGGATCTTGCTGGGATGTTTGCCGACAGTGTCTGTTAGGGATTTGACCTTCTCGATAAGTGCTGGCCTACCCCTCGCCAACTCGTACTGATGGGCGACTGTCAGCGGATCGAGGCTGGAGTCGCAGCCGATGTCGTTGGCCAGTTGGTGGGTAAGTTCCCTCCAACCGGGAAGCCCTGAGCCCATCGAGAGCCCCGCTCCTAAAAAGAGGATGATCTTCTCGCTCAGGATCTCGTCGACGATGTTATGGACGACGTTCGGGTCCAGATTAGGCGAGAGCGGTTCGGCCATGTTGTTGCAGCCTTTGATTCAACGGCATTTGGGCAACGTTTCGGGTGCCTGGCGGATTGGCCCTGCTGTCGTGATCGTGTGGAATCTGGATTGTCTAAGAGCGTGTTTTTGAATTGCTAGCTCATTCGCTTCGGAAAGTTGGTCGCGACAGAGAAAGGATACCTTCGTTCGGTCAGAGCGGCCTGGCGGGGGCTAACACTCGCGCACGGCGCGCGGCGTCCAGGCTGGGTCTCGTGCTCGTGGACCCCATCTTCCCTTGGTGCTCGATCATCAGGCAACCTCAAATTGTGGCCCGGCGGCTGTACCGGTCAGCCGTCGGAGCATGAGTTGAATCATGGCGATGTAAACCATGGCCTCGCTGCTGTGGGGGTCGGCTTCGTACTCTTTGCTCAAGCGGCGGCAGCGACCGATCCAGCCAAACGTTCGTTCGACCACCCAGCGTCGAGGAAGTACGTGAAAGCCCGTGGCTTGCTCGCAACGTTTCACGATCTGGAGCGTCCAGTGGCAAAACTGTTCGAGCCACTGCACGAGCTGACCAGCGTAGCCGCCGTCAGCCCAGACGAGCGACAGCCGCGGGAACTTCCCACGGGCCTTCCCGAAGACCAGTTTCGCCCCGTCGCGGTCTTGAATGTTCGCGGGATGCACCACAACCGCCAGGATCAAGCCCAGGGTGTCGACCAGCAGGTGACGCTTACGCCCCTTCACCTTCTTGCCCGCGTCGTAGCCGCGCGGACCGGGAGTTTCCGTGGTCTTCACGGATTGACTATCGAGGATAGCCGCCGACGGCGTGGGCTCGCGTCTCTCCTGCTGCCGAACATCACTCCGCAACGTGTCGTGGATTTTTTCCCAGACCCCGTTTTTGCGCCAGCGGTTGAAATAACCGTAGGTGGTATTCCAGTTCTCGTAGGTCTTGGGCAGCAGTCGCCACTGACAGCCGGAGCGAGAGACATAGAAAATGCCGTCCACGATGCGCCGCATGTCCACGCTCCGATCCGCGCCGATCGGCGGACTGGGAGGCAACCAGCGTCGGATGATCTGCCACTGCTCGTCAGTCATGTCCGTCGGGTAGACACGGTGATACGGTAATTCAAAGTTGGCCATCGCATCTCTCCCCCCAAAAAACCACCCTCTACAATTCTACGGCCAGACGGTGGTCGGGGAGTGCTAGCAATTCAAAAACACGCTCTAAGTGAAAGTGCGCGCTGTTGGCGTCAACGTCCAAGTAACCCCTTGTACAAGCGTTCGTACTCTTTTGCGGAGTTGGCCCAAGACCAGTCTTGACGGATTCCCGTATCGACAAGATACCGCCATGAGCTGGGCTGTTCACAGTAAACACCTATGGCTTGCTGAAGTGTTTCATTGAGAGCCGCTGCGCTGTACTCCTGGAAACTGAAGCCGTTGGCTGGCTGTGGACCGCGGGCTGGCCTACCGTAGCCGGTGACAGTATCGGCGAGCCCACCCGTTTCATGCACGATCGGCACCGTGCCATACTTCAGACTATAGAGCTGATTCAACCCACACGGCTCGAACCGGCTAGGCATCAGAAACATGTCCGCTCCAGCCTCGATCCGGTGGGCCAACGGGTTGGAAAACATCAAGCGCACGGCAATCTTTTCCGGATGGTGCTGAGCGAGTGTCTCGAAGAGCCGATGGTACTTGGGGTCACCGGTCCCGAGGATCACCCACTGCATGTCGTTTGTTCGCGCCCAGTCTCCGATGCAGTCGGCGATCAAGTCTATGCCCTTCTGCTCCGTCAACCGGCCTATCATGGCCAGCAACGGCACTTGCGGTGCCTGCGGCAACCCTAACTCCTTCTGGAGAGCAGCCTTACACACCGGCTTTCCGTCCCACACGGTTTCCGGGCCGTAGCGTGCTGCGATGTGCGGATCGTTTGCCGGATTCCAGTCAGTTTCGTCGATTCCGTTGAGCACCCCGTAGAGCACATCTCGCCGGTGTTGGAGTACGGACTCCAGGCCGCATCCAAATGCGCTAGTCTGGATTTCCTTTGCGTAGCGAGGGCTGACGGTATTGATCGAGTCGGCGAACACTATGCCCGTCTTCAACAGATTAAGCCTCCCGTGAAACTCCATCTGCTCCCAGTTGAAGTACTTCCAATCTAGTCCCGTCAAGGGCATGTCCCAGTGCCAGAAACTGCCCTGAAAGGCGATGTTGTGTATCGTGAACAGCGAGGCGATTCGCTGATACCGCGGCAAGTTCCTGTACTGGATCTTTAGGTACGCTGGAATCAGGCCGGTCTGCCAATCGTTGGCGTGCAGCACGTCGACCTCCAATTCGAGAAGCCGGATCGCCTCCATCACCGCTCGGCTGAAGAAGACAAAGCGCGCACAGTTGTCGGTGTAGTCTTCTCCGCCAGCCCCGTAGAGTTCATTGCGGTCGAAATATTCGTCCTGCCGGATAAGATAGACGCCCACTTTGCCGCCGGGCACGCAACTCCGGGCCAGTTGGCCAGTGACCATGTTGGTTCCCACGGGCACGTTGACCGTGACGCCTAACGGCTCGATCTGCGCGCCACAGTGTTGCACCTGCCGATAGGCCGGCACGAAAAGGCTCACTTCGTGCCCCAATCTCGCCAACTCACGCGGTAATGCGCCACATACGTCTGCCAATCCCCCGCTCTTGGCAAAGGGAACCGCCTCGGACGTAGCTATGACGATATGCAAGGGAGTCTCCTTCAACGAGGGTAAAGAGCAGCGCAGAGTCCAGAATAGTTGATAGTGTAGCATCGTGCGACAAGGTTGCCACGAAGCCATGCCAGCCTTTGCTAGCGCAACCATATCCGGTTCGCTGGTAAGCCGCAAGACACCTTATAGAGGCATCCTGATACCCCCGCAGTTGCTCTGGAATACGACCGTTCGTTGCTGTTGCTCGCCGGCCCTCTCAGAGATAAACCGCCGTCGCCCACAGTTTGACAGACCTCGGACCGATACTTCCCCGTCTGCCCGAACGCGATCATGCGATGCATCTTGCCGCAGTTTGGCCGACTGTCGTTGCGCGCGGAGTTGGAATCGACCTCGGCGCGGCAGGGAAAGTGCCGAAGCTGGTTGGATCGCGCCCACGCAAGCAACGAATTGTAGCTCACGTCCAACTATGCCGCAAACGGGCCTTTCCGGGCCAAATCAGAAAAGGTCCCTGTTGCGGTGTATTAGGCAAAACACCACGCCTTTGGAAATCCCGGATTGCTGGAGTCCCGAAAAGCCGTCTCACAGATCAAAATGAAACAAAGCCATCAGCCGGGTGGTTTTTGACACAGCCAATCCAACCTGCCGATGCTGTTCACTGGGGCGAGCCAGAGTGCGCCGCCGCAATCGCGCAGCGATTGTATCGCCTTCCCCGTTAGAACGGCAGGTTTGCTGCAGGCGGCGCACGTCGCCGTTACGGGGCGGCGATGCCGTTGACGGACGCCCTTCCTTCACGTTCGTCTTGACTCTGTCGAGACCCGCTTGTTGGTGTGGCACGGCCTACTTGTTGGCCGCGTCCGCTGCGCCGGCACGGCCAACAAGTAGGCCGTGCCACAGCTCGTCGTCGAACGGATCGTTCGCGCTGTCGTCGTCGGGGGCCGGCCTGCGGTGGTCGCGCCGGTCGCTCGTGGTGTTTGGCGACTCGCGTGAAGTTTCGCGTGCCTGTGGCACGTCGGATTTCCAAACCCGTACGGCCGCCGGTTCCGATCGCTCCTTCTGGTTGTCAAGAGCGGGGGAGGGAACTGCGGAGGAAGTTGTTTCGGCAACTGTTGCGACGGGGGCGGCGACCGGCGGTTGGCTGGCGACGTGGATGCCGAGCGGGGATTCTCCTTCGCCTGCGGCGGCAAAGGCATTCAGGCTGTTGACGACCTCCAGGACGTCCTGCGGACACAACTGTCCGTCGCCCGTGACGTCCAGGTAGGGCAGGGGAAAGGTCCCTTGGGGAGAGGGCGGTGGCAACGAACGCGCCTGGTTCACGTTCACATCATTGATCAGAATCAAGGCGTCAATGGCGCTGACCGTTTTGTCGGCATTGACGTCCTGATGTTCGACAGGGTTGCGCCAAGGCCGGTCGTCCAAGTCGACGACGGTTACGATTACGCTCGCGGTTGATGACCAGAGGCCGTAGACGTCCCGGACTTGGTAGGTGAATTCATCTAGACCGATCAGCCCCATGCCAGGCGCGTAATGAACTCGCCCTGTCGCCTGGTCGACGAAAACCTGACCGGCGGAGGGCTGCTTGACAATCGTGACCGAGGTTGCGTCCAGGGGCACGCCTCCCACGTCGTTGGCCAGGACGTCAATAATGACGGGCAGGTCCATCTCCGTCACGGATCGATCGTCGCCGGCGACCGGCGGTGCAACGTCGCCCGGCGCGATGATCGTCAAATCGTAATCGGGGTGAGTGGCGCCTTGATATCCGGCGACGCGGATATAGTATTCGCTGCCCATCGCTACGTCGCATCCCGCTCTTTCGATTGGATCGAGCGTCTGGCTCGAGGCGATCAAGCTCCCCTGGGCGCTGTACAGAAACAGGTCCAGGTTGCCGGCGTCTCGGCTGGAGTCCAACTCCACGATCAAGCGTCCGTCGGCCTGGGCTTGCCAGCGAAAGAAATCCTCATCGTTGGCTTGATGGATGGACAGGTGAGGAAGCGCGCGCACGTCCGCAGCCAGGACGGAAGCCTGGACGGGCGAGTCGTTGGGCTCGAACGAGTCGGGCGACAGGACGACGTGGGGCACGACGAAGTCGGCTTTGACGTTTAGCGTCCCCACGACGGCCCCGGAAACGTAGATCGGCTCCTGCAACTCGCCGCCCGAAGCCGTCAGATCGTAAGTATCGGCTGCAACCTGGAGGGAATACGCGCCGGTAGGCCCCGTGACGGTGGTGTACGTCGTGCCGCGACTCCTGCCCGTGGCCGAAATCGTGACCCCTTCCAAGCCTTCGCCTGGGGAAAAGAAATTGTCGCCGTCGCTCTGATCCGAAAACGCCACGCCGGTCAGAAACACGTTGCCCGAGCGGCTGGCGAACAACTCGGTCATGTTGACGCCGTAGTTCTGACGAAGGGCGACACCTACGCCGACTTCCCGATAAGTCTCGCGCAGCATATTCACACGATGGCCGGGACTGAGGAACAGCGCATCCTGAGCCGTGACCGGATCGACGTCGATCGCGATGTTCTCGCCCCATGATCGCCAGGGATAGCCGGCCTCGTCCAGCCGATCGCCGGGGTCCTCGCCGTCCGGGTTGACGTGGTCGAAGAAATTCCGGTCGATCATGTCCTGGCTGTGCGCTGCTGCGACATCGATCAGCAACTGATGCGGTGCCAGCGGCTGCTTGGGCGCGGTCGAAATCGTCCCGGCGGTCAGGCCTTGATTCAGGTCGATTCCCAGCCGGGCGGCTTCCGCGGTTGGGTTCGCGCGAGCCCGATTGACCATTTCGATCACCAGCTGTTCGTCGTCCAGCATCGTGATCGCGGCCAGCAGGCAGCGAGGTTCTAGAGCTTCGAAGAGTGGCCGCCGAGTCGGCCGCCGAGAGCGAGTGACCGCGGTGAGTATTCGCAAGACCATTTTTGGTAACCCAAGACCTGTTAAATTAACGCGATAATGCATTTATTAGCTACAACTAGTTATATCTGCTACTATTTAGTGCCGCATATATAACCAAGACCCCTTTGCTCATGTCAATCGGAAAACAGAGCCCTAGGTGGACTACTCGATGAGCGTAGAAAGCCCGTAGCGACGAAGATGTCCCCAATGTCAAGCCTACGTTTTTCACGCCGGGATGCGCGATTTTCGTTACCAAACGTCGGTTGGGGACTCATGCCCTCGAAAGCTTTGCTTCCAGATCGCGAAGCGGATCTTCGCTCCAAATCGTTTCCCGAGCGGAGTTTAGGAACCGGAACTGCCAGAACTGAGGGACGGTGACAAATCCGGGCTAGCACGCAGATCAACTCAGCAGGAGTTGCAGGTCTTCGGCCGTCAAGCTGCGGATGAGACTGTTGTCCGCGGAAACAATGGCGTCGGCCAACTCGCGTTTCTCACGCTGCAGCTCGACGATCTTCTCTTCCACGGTATCGCGGCAGATCAGTCGATAGGCGAAAACGTGCCGGTCCTGGCCGATGCGGTGCGCGCGGTCGACGGCTTGCGCTTCCACGGCCGGATTCCACCAAGGATCCAGGATGTAGACGTAATCGGCGGCGGTCAGATTCAAGCCCTGCCCGCCCGCCTTGAGACTAATCAAGAACACGGGGCACTGGGCGTCCTGCTGAAAACGCTTGACCTTCTGCTCGCGGTTGCGCGTCTGGCCGTCCAGGTACTCATAGACTACGCCGTGCTTTTCGAGTTGCTGGCGGACGATCGCCAGCAGGCTGGTGAATTGGGAGAAGATCAGCGTCTTGTGTCCCTCGGCGACCACTTCTTCGATTTGTTCCATCAGCAGTTCCAGCTTGGCGCTGGCTTCCGTCGATCGATTGGAGTCGATCAGGCCGGGATGACAGGCCGCTTGGCGCAGCCGCAGCAGGGCTTCCAGGACGTGGATCTTGGCCTTGGCAAGTCCCAATTCGGCGACGCGCTGGTTCAAGCTGGAGCGATAGTAGTCCCGCAATTCGTCGTACAGTTTCCGCTGCTTGGACTCCATTTCGCAGTACAGCGTCTGTTCGGTCTTTTCGGGCAACTCGCTCAGCACCTGCTCCTTGGTGCGGCGGAGCAGGAAGGGACGCAGCGCGTGGGCCAGCAGCGGCAAGGCCCCTTCGTCGCCATCGCGGCTGCGCCCCGACTTGGTCAACGACGCAAAGGCACTCGACCGGCCGAGCATGCCGGGATTCAGGAACTCGAACAACGACCACAACTCGCCCAGATGGTTCTCTACCGGGGTGCCGGTCATCGCCAAGCGGTGATCGGCCTGCAGCAGACGGCAGGCCTTGGCCGCCTGAGCGTTGGCGTTCTTGATGGCCTGCGATTCGTCCAGGATCGCGTAATCCAGCGGAATCTTCCGCAATTCGACGATATCTCGCCGCAAGATCCCGTAGGTGGCCACGATCACGTCGTGGTCCGCAAATCGCTTGCGCAGCGCCCCCCGATCCAGGCCCGAGTAGTCCAGCACGCGCAATTGCGGCGTGAAGCGAGTGGCTTCGTCGATCCAGTTGAAGACCAGGCTCTTGGGAACCACGACCAGGGACGGCTTCCGCGTCTGCCCCTGCGGCACGGGCTCGTGGCGGCGGGATTCGAGCATCGCCAGCACCTGGACCGTCTTGCCCAAGCCCATATCGTCTGCCAGGCAGCCGCCGAAGCGGAATTCGCGGAGGAAGTTCAGCCAGCCCAAACCATCCTTCTGGTAGCCGCGCAGGGTGCCGGCAAAACCCTGCGGCGCGTCGGACGCGACGACGCCCTCGAACGACCGCAGCTTGCGGCGGTACTCGTCGAACCGCTGATCGACCTGCACGTTGTCTTGAGCCGCCAGCAGGGCGTCCAGCAGCAGCGCTTGGGAAGTGGCGAACTTCAGCTTGCCCTCGTGCGACTGCCCCAGATCGGCCAGGCCGCCGTATTTCTTCAGCCACTCTTCGGGCAGCATCCCATGAGTGCCGTCGTCCAGGCGGATGTACTTGTCCTTGTTGCGCAGGGCCTTCAACAAGCTCGGCAGCGACGCCGTGACGCCGTCAAAGTCGACGCGCCCGTCCAGCTCAAACCAGTCGATGCCGGTCGAGACACTCAAATGAAAGCTGCCGGGCCGCCGGATCAGCTTGCCTTCGGATTCGACCTGCCATCCCTGCGCGGTCAGGCGATCGACGATCTGGGGCAACTGCTTGTGCGGGAACCGCACGTCCGGCACGTCGCCACGATAGGCGAAAGGCGGGTACGCTTCGATGCCCAGCGCCGTCAGTTGGCCGAACAGCGCTTGCTCCTTGTCCGGCGAACGAAACACGAACTCGTTCCGCTCGGCATCGAACCGCGCCGTCTGGCCTTGGTGCAGTTTTGCCCACCAAGTGCCGTACAGGAACGAAACGTTGGCGGTCAAGTACCGGTGGTCGCTGTATCGCTGAGACGCAAGGATCGACAGCTTGGCCTGCGGCTCCGGGTGGACTTGTTCCAGTTTCAGGTTCGCGGGCAGTTCGACCTGCGGCAGTCGCGAAGCCGCGCACAGATGCTCCAACAAGTCACCCCGGTCGGCATAGGGAACGGCGACGCCAGGGTGTTTTCGCAGCGTGGAAATCCAAGCGAAGTCGGCGGCGGCATCCAAGCGGGCCAGAGTTTGCGGGAACAGGACCAAGCCGTGGGACAACAGCAAGACCGCATCGGTCAGCGGCACGGCCTGTTCTCCCCGACACAGCTGCCCCTGAATCGTCCATTGCCGCCGCGCTTCGTCGGGCTGGATGGCCAGCCGGAATTGCCATGCGGGACCGTCGTCCCAAGCGATCGTTCGGCCTTCTTCCAACGGCATGCCGTTGTTCAACAGCCAAACGAACCGCCCCGATCCGCACAGGCGCGGCAACAACACATCCTGCAGCGACGGAGAAATCGCGCAACGGTTGTACGCTTGCGAATCCACGGCCGACCCGCCGTAGTAGTACGATCCGTAATAGGCGTCGTTCTGGACCGTGTTGCCCAGCAATTGCTGCAGCAGTTGCCGGTCCTCGAGGCCGTAGCCGATCAGCTGGTCGCTGCGGCGGACGCTCAGCCGTTTGAGCTTGCCAAACCCGCCGCTCTTCTTGGTTTCCCGCTGATAGAAATCCACGATCAGCGTTCCCCGCTCCAGGCTGGCGGTCACGTTCAACAGGAACCAAGCCTCGTGCCGGCGACCGCGGCCGTCGTATTCCACGGTGCCAAACAGCTTGGGTGGATGGATCCCGTATTCTGGCTTGTCTGGCCCGACCACGGATCCGAGCAGACGCTTCCACGCCGGCGACTGGGCACGCCCTGGGCGATTGCTGGTTTCCGCCTCGCGACGCTGCAGCGGCCCCGGATACCTGGGCCTGATTTCATCGGATGGATCGTCACGCCAGTCGGCGGTCGCTTCGCCCAATTCGTCTTCGTGTACGACCACCAGGCTGGGCCGCCTGGCCAGATGCGGCGCCAGCCCCCGCGCGTCGGCCGCCAGGATCGCAGCCCAAATGTGCTTGCACAGACTTCCGCCAGCGTATCGCGGGCAACTGCAGCAAGCGTCGATTTCGCCTTCTCGATCCGCCCGCGACCAATCCAGTTCCACGTCGTAGGGTTCGGGGCCGCTGCCGGTCACCGTGGCGAATAGTCCCTTGGAATCACTGGCCGTGATCTCGACGCAGCGTGCGTAGTAATAAGCGGTTCCCCGGCTCCGCGTCGCACTGTCAAACGAACGGGAACAAGATCGAGTTAAGGCCATCGTCTGGCGCTCCTTGCACAGAATCCGTTCTTGTCCAACGCGGCCTGCTGCCGCAACCAAACGAATTGAGACGTTGTGGGAAGTTCAAATCGCCGCCGGCTCAACATCGGACCAGCAACTCACCGCGGCCGCCCTCGATCAGGTCGCCGTTGAAAAGGTCAAATCCGGCCGCCGTCACATCCTCGGACACGGGAAACCCCAAGCCCTGCACGTGCCGCAGCAGCAACGTCATGATTTCCGGCCGATAGCGGCAGGCAAACCGAAAACTGGGCAACACCGGAGGCGACTCGCCGCCCAAAAAAGCGATGGTTCCACGCCGCATGCCGGCCCCGTGCCGGATGCCGGCCAAGCCGAAAACGAGGATCGACCCCGCCAACATATTGAAGCCGGCCAAATCGCCTGCCGCCCCCACGGCCAGCAGTCCGCGACGCATGGAATGACCGATTTCGTTGCCCACGGAGCCGTGAACCAGAATCGTCCCGCCGGTCATGCCGCGAGCGCTGCCCCGATAGGCTGCGCCAATCAGATGTCCCGCCCGGCCCCGGACGTGAATCAGCCCGCCGTGCATTTCGCCTCCGACCCAATCGCCCGCATCGCCGTCGACGAAGATCTCGCCTCCGCTCATCTCGCTCCCCAAATGGCGTCCGGCGTTTCCGGCGATGTGCATCCAGCCGCCGCTCATCCCCGCCCCGATCCAGTGCACGCCGGAAAGATCGCCTTCCCATACCATCCGCTGGTCCGCAGGATCGCCCGACACGTCGAAGAACTCGGCCAACGGGACCTCCGTGTTGCCATGGAAAATGGGGATTCTCTCGATGTCCCCCAGCGGCTTGTCCCGCACCGCTTCCGGCGTCACGCCCTCGACCTCGACAGGCACGCTCGACCGGCTTTTCAGCAGCAAACGCAGGCTCATCGTAGGTTGCTCCGCAAACGCTCCTGGCGAACGGAGGGCGTTAGCCCACCGGTTCCTTCGGCCCTGGCAGGCTGAGCCTGGGAAAAACCGGTGGGCTAACGCCCACCGCTCGCCAAGATTGAGGTCCTTCCGCAGAAATCAGAGAATCGAAACACCGAGCAGATGAGTATAGCCAATTCGCCCGCCGCAGACTAGGATGCCAACGGGCAGGCGGAGTTTGCAACGGCGGAGTCCAACCTCGTGATCGCGGGCGGAATCATCCTTTGTGGCGGGAAAAGCAGCCGGATGGGCTGGCCCAAGGCGACGCTGCCGTTCGGGCCGGAATTGATGCTGCAACGCGTGGTGCGGCTGGTGGGCGGGGTCGTCGGCCCGCTGGTCGTCGTCGCCGCGCCGCAGCAGGAATTGCCGCCGCTGCCGGGGGAGATCCAGGTTGTCCGCGATCGCCGTGAAGGGTGCGGCCCCCTCGAAGGCCTGTGCGCCGGCCTGGAAGCGTTGCAGCACCGAGCCGATGCGGCGTTCGCCACGAGTTGCGATGTGCCGCTGTTGGTGCCTCAATTTGTACGCGTCATCTTGGAACGTCTGGGCGATTGCCAAATCGTGGTCCCGGTCGACGGCGAGTTGCATCATCCGCTGGCCGCTGTCTACCGCACCAACGTGGTGCCGGAAATCGAGTCGTTACTGGCTGCCGACCGCCTGCGGCCAGTCTGGCTCTTCGACCGCGTCCGCACCCGCCGTGTGAGGGTCGAAGAACTCCGCGCAGCCGACCCCGATTTGCAGACGCTGGCCAACCTGAACCAGCCCGCCGATTACTTGGCCGCGCTCCAACGGGCCGGATTCGAGGTGCCCCCTGAGGTCCGACGGGCGCTGGGACTGTGACTGCACCAGCCCTCCCCCGCCCATGTCTTCATCTTCCTGTCGCCCCATCTTCCTGTCAGCCATCGGCCATCCTTGCCACCCGACTCTTTCTGTCCGCCGGCCCGCCGGGTTGCTTTTCGGCACTCGCGCGGCCAAGATGGGGTGCGTTGTTTGCGTTTCAGCCGAAAGCTCCTGGGTCGTGTGCTTGCCAGAAGTGTTCTGTTCTGCCGACGAGTTGGAGTGAGCCATGTCACCATCTGCCGCCCTTGCGTCCACCGACGCCCGCGTGTTGGCGGGCATTCCTGCGATCAACTGCACGTTTTACTGGCGGGTCCGTTTCCTGGTGGGCGACCCGGCGGCCCTGATTGAACTGCCGGTCGACGGGCGGACGGAATCGCTTTTCATTCTGCGGGACATCGAAATGGAGCGGGCCCGCCGCCACGCTCGCGCGGACCAGGTCCACTGCCCCGCGGATTTCGCGCCGGAGGGCGGATTGTCGGGCGACCGGGAAACGGCGACGGCCCAGGCCGTCGCGGAATGCCTGCGGCGACGGGGCGTCCGCCGCGCGATCGCCGACCGCACGCTCCCGCTGCTGTTCGCTCACGAGATGCAGAAAGCCGGCATCGCAGTGGAATGCGATCCGGAGTGGGGCGTCCTGCAGCGGCGGTGCAAGGACGAACAGGAGATCCAGTGGCTGCAAGAGTCCCAGCAGGCCACCGAGGCCGCGATGCAGATGGCTTGCGAGACGGTCTGCCGGGCCCAGGCTCGGACCGACGGCGTGCTGCTGGTGGACGGCCAGCCGCTGACATCCGAGCGTCTGCGCGCGGCGGTCGACGTGTTCCTGCTGCAGCGCGGTTACACGAACCCGACGTCGATTATCGCCGGAGGGCCGCAAGGGGCGGATTGTCACGACTTGGGTTCGGGCGAGTTGAGAACCGAACAGCCTGTGATTATCGATGTCTTCCCGCGCAATCGCACGACGCTGTACTACGGCGATTGTACGCGCACCGCGGTCCACGGCCAGGTCTCCGACGAACTGCGCCGCATGCACGCCGCCGTGGTAGCCGCCAAGGCCGCCGCGATCGCCGTCTGCCGAGCCGGGGTCACGGGCGAAGCGGTACACGAGGCCACCAAAACGGCCATCACCGCACAGGGTTACGCAGTCGGATTGCCGGGCCCCGCCGCACCGGATACCTACTGCGCGATCACACACGGCACCGGTCACGGCATCGGACTGGACGTCCACGAACCGCCCCTCTTAGACCACGGCGGCCCGGAACTGGTCATGGGCGACGCCGTCACCGTCGAGCCGGGCCTGTACTGCAAGGCCATCGGCGGCGTCCGCGTCGAAGACATGGTGATCGTCACCCGCGACGGCTGCCGAAACCTGAACCGGCTGCCGGAGGGCCTCCAGTGGCGTTGAAGCCTGACCGGTCCGGGCAGGAACCCAGCCGTGAGATTGAGATTGTGAGATTGGGGTCAGACCTCGTTTTTCGTTTTTTTCAGCCGCTGCTGGATGGCGTCGATCGCACGGCGCAGACGGCTGGATTCCGCGACCGCGCGATCGGCGCGGCGCAACAGGTTACTGACGCTGCCAGGGTGGTTCAGGCCAAACGACTCCGCCAAATCGCGCAGCGTGGCGGTCGTCCAACGGCGTGTCAGCCACGCCGCCACATCGCGGTGCTCGTCGCCG
>CAYPGE010000261.1:0-13340 GCA_964409865.1 uncultured Pirellulaceae bacterium | reverse complement strand
GTCAAGCTGTTCAAGGCGATGGTCGGACTCCAACCATCGGTGCCGGCCGTGGTGTTCGCCTTCATCTTCTTCGCAGCGTTAGCGGTGGTCGGAAACAAGCTCGTCTGCGGTTGGGCCTGTCCCTTCGGAGCGTTGCAGGAACTGGTCTACAGCCTGCCCCTGCTGCGTCGCCTCAAACGCCGCAAGGTGCCCTTTGTGTTGTCGAATTCGATCCGCGTCGGATTGTTCGTCGTGATGCTCCTTGTGCTTTTTGGAGTGGTTGGCGGCCGAAGAGGATCTGTCTTGTACCACGGAATCAATCCCTTCAATCTGTTCAATCTGGAGTTCGAGAGCCTTTCGATGCTGGTGACCGTCATCGCAGCCCTGGTGCTGTCGCTGGGCGTGTACCGGCCTTTCTGCCAGTTCATCTGCCCGTTTGGGCTGCTCTCGTGGCTTCTGGAACGTGTCAGCCTGAACCGCGTCAAAGTGGATCATTCGCGGTGCAACGGGTGCGGGTCCTGCATTCGGGCCTGCCCGCTGGATGCCGCCAAACACATTGTCGCGGGCAAGTTCCTGGCGGCGGACTGTTACAGTTGTGCCCGCTGCCTGACGGTGTGCCCCAGCGACGCGATCAGCTACGGCAGCGTGTTCTCCTCGAAAAACCTGTCCCCAACGCCGCTGCCGCCATCGGAGGAGATTCCCGCGACATGAAGCTCTCGGTTGGGCACCGTATTTGCCCCGCTACTGGCAGGATCGCGAGGAAAATCGCCACGAAAACCGCCATCCCCGCGGCCGGCGGAGGTTTTTGAGCGCAGTTTGGACGTTGCGAACAGAACGACGCAGCGAGCGAGTTCGTATGACCACGAAAGCAAGAATCAGCGCCGGTATTTGTGGGTTTGCGACCACCGTGACGGCGCGCGGTGACATGTCGAGTTGTGCGGTTTCGCTGGACAGCGATTGCCCTGCAGTGCGGCAGTTGGCGGCTGAGTTGGGTCAGGTCGATCCGATGCGCGAGGTCTCGCACCGCGGCTCCCCGCCGGTGGTCTGGGAGTTGGCGGCTAAGCACTGCCCTCACGCGGCGTGCCCGGTTCCGGTCGGCATCCTAAAGGCGGTCGAGGTCGAGGCGGGGCTGGCGCTGCCAGCGGACGTGTCCATCGAAATCCGGCAAGAACCCGGCGAAGGAGGTGGATGATGCAGAATTGCGAAAGGTGGCGGCGTTCACGGTTGTGATCCTTGTTTCTCGGCTGTCTTGGCAGACTTCTCCGTCGGCGGTCTTGACGCCGGTTCGCTGGCGTCCGTCTTTACCTCAGTCAGCCATTTCTGAAATTCGGAGGTGAGGCGGGCGTGGTCGGCGGGGCGCGTCTCGGCGAGGTTCTCACGTTCGCCGGGGTCGGCAGCAAGATCGTAGAGTTCCCAAGGTGCGTTCGATCTGGAGCGAACGAGTTTCAGATTGCCTTCGCGCAGTCCCGAGCCTTGGCCAAAATGGAACGTGAGCCGCGTGTGAGGCGATTTCGCTCTGCCGGCGAGCGCGGGCAGCGGGTCACGTCCATCGAGCACTCGATCCTCCGGCAGCGGAAGACCTGCGGCGCCGAGACAGAGCGGCAACACATCGAGATGACTCAACATCTCCTTGCAGACGGTGCCCGGCTTGATCCGGCCGGGCCAGCGGAACATGGCCGTCACACGCACGCCACCCTCGTACGAAGTCGTGCCTCCATCCCGAAACGGCGCGTTGGACGCCACTTCCAACCCGCATTTCGGGATCATGAACGCGCCGTTGTCCGAAATCAGAATCACCAGCGTCCGCTCGACGAGCTTCAAATCATCCAATGTGTCGAGCACCCGGCCGATGGCGTCATCGAGCGCGGTGAGCACGGCCAGGTAGCGATGCTTCTGATCGGGGTCGCTGGCGGGCCAGCCGTAGCGCTGGAGATACTTGCCAGGCACCTGCCATTCGGGTTTCTCACCTGCTGCCATGTTGATACTGCTGACGTAATGGGCCGCGTTGAATGGCAAATAAACAAACCACGGCTTGTTGGCCTGGCGCCGGATGAAGTCGCTGGCCGCATCAGCGAACAGATCGGTGCTGTAGCCCTCGACCTTGTGGCGTTCGGTGCCGCGAAACATGTCGTATTCGCCGTGATAGGTGTGCGTGAAGTAGTTGATGTTGCCGGAGCGGAAGCCGAAGAACTCGTCGAAACCTCGCTCCGTCGGACGACTGCCCGGCGCGAAACCGATATTCCATTTGCCGAAACAAGCGGTGGCATAGCCGGTCTGCTTGAGATACTGCGGAAGGATGCGCTCGCGGTGTGGCAGACCGATGCCGATCCAGTTCTCGGTCGTGCGAAGCTGATGCGCCAGACCGTTCCGCAAGGGATGGCGTCCCGTGAGAATCGCCCCGCGCGACGGCGTGCAACTCGACGCGGCCACGTAGAAATCGGTGCATCGCACGCCTTCGCTCGCCAGCCTGTCGATACGCGGTGTCTTGACCTTCCGGTTGCCGTAACAACCCAAATCGCCGTAACCGACATTGTCCAAGTAGAAGAGCAGGATGTTCGGGTTGTCTGCAGCCGCGGATCCTTGCGACTGACACGCTGCCGCTGTTCCTGCAACGAACATCAGGATAGCCATTGTGTGTCCCAAGTGATGTCTCATGATCTTCGGATTCGCTCGTTTTAATGCAAACCAAGCCTGTTGGGCTGGCATCCCCAGGTATCCAGCAGCATAATATCATCACCAATAAGAAGCTCGGTGACGAGTACCCGACGCTTTCGGAGGCGGCTGGACGAGAACCCGATTCAAGTCAAGGTGGGATGAGCCGATGAAAACACGACACGACGTTCTTGTTCTTGTGGGTGCGGCTCTGACGGCCGCGTGCCTGGGCATGACGCCAGTGATGGGGGCGGCGGCGGATCAGACCGCGCGAGCCACTTGGGCCGAGGCCATGACGGCGGTGCGTGCCGCTTACCTGCTGTCGCCGGAGGCGGCGGCCGCCGCGGCAAGCGACAAGCTGTTCCAACCGTTCGACAGCGGTCCGCTGGATGGCAAAGGTCCGGCGCGGCAGGTTGTGGTCAACGTGGCCGGCCTGCAGGTGTTGCGGCTCGTCGCCATCTGCGAACGAGGCCCCGCCAACTGCAATATCTGGGGCGAGCCCAAGCTGATCGCGCGGGACGGTACGGTCACGAAGCTTACCGGCCTGGCGCCCAGCAGCGTCAGCGTGGGCTGGGGCCAGTTGTTGGTGAACAAGAACTGGCAGGACCACCCGCTGATCGTCGGCGACCGCCAGTTCGAGTTCGGGTTCTGGGTCCACGCCGACAGCGAGTTGACCTTTGCCTTGGACGGCAAGTACGAGCGGTTCGAGGCGTTTGTCGGCGAGGACAAGGACCGCTTGGGCGGTCTGGTGCGGTTCAAGGTGCTGTCGACTCCCAAGCCGCTCCCGGACTCTTGGGAAAAACTGGCCCGCGACTTCCCGTTGCAGACGGGGTGGCTGCGGGCCGAATCCGGCGGCGACGGCATCGCGTCGTGGTTCGGCCGGCGGGAGAGCGGCGCGTTGGAACAGGAGATTATCGGCCGCGCGCTGCGGGACGTCGCGCCCGATGCACCCTTGCACGCGGAACGCGAATCGCTTGCCGCCGCCAACGCCGGCGCGGGCGCCGCACGCTGGCTCGATCTGTTCGTCCGCGTCTGCCGGTACCGCGACTGCGCGGCGATGCTGAGAGCACTCGACGACGCCGAGGTGAGGGCGGTGTTGGAGAAGGAACTCGCCGCGCTCGCGGCCGCCAAGACGCCGGCCGAGGACGCGCGCTGGGACCAACTGCGTGCCCGCGCCGTCCAGGCCGGAGAATTGGATCATCAATTCGCGTCCCTGCAATATGATATCCAGCAGCGCGCCGCGCTCAGCCAGGCTACGGGCGAACGGGTCTGGAACGGCACCACCTACGTTCCCACGGCACGCTCGACCGCCGAGGAAATCGCCAGCCAGGTGTTTCACCCTTCCGCCCTGATCCTGGAAGGCGACCGCGACCCCGCCGATATCGTGCTGCGAAGGACGAAGGCGTTGCTGGAAGATCTGAAGCACTTGGCGGGGAGCAAGCTCGCCGCCTTTGAGGCGCCGCTGGCGAAGTTGCAGCAGGCCGTCGCCGACACGCCCGTCAACGATGCCGACGCGCGGCGCGCGTTGCACCACGAGATCTGCCGCATCCGCCGCCAGATCGCGTTTGTCAACCCGCTGCTCGACTTCCAGGACATTGTCTTCATCAAGCGTCATCGTGCCTTCTACCAGCACATGTGCGACCAGTTCTACGGCATTGTGCAGAACCCCGGCGGCGGGCTGTACGTGCTGGAAGACGCGTTTGGCCAGTCCCCGGCCGTCCGCGACGTGTTGGCCGGCAGCGTCTGCGAAACGGGCCGGTTGCAGGGGCAGAAACTCAGCGGCGGCAGCGTCCAGCGGCCCAGCCTCCGCTACGACGGCCAGCAGGCCATCAGCGGCGAAGACGCGGAAGGCGGCTCGTTCCTCTCGCCCGCACTCTCGCCCGACGCCCGGCAGATCATGTTTGCGTACGTCGAACGCAAAGGGTCGAAAGAGCAAGATTTCCACGAAGACCCGACGCGCGGCCATTGGGACCCGCAGCGGTGCTATCACTTGTTCAAAGTCCACGTCGACGGCAGCAACTTGGAGCAGCTCACCGACGGTTCCTGGAACGATTTCGACCCCTGCTGGCTGCCCAACGGCCGGATCGCGTTCATCAGCGAGCGCCGCGGCGGCTACCTGCGGTGCGGCCGCGCTTGTCCGCTGTACACGCTGTACGACATGAACGCCGACGGCAGCGGGATCAACTGCCTCAGCTTCCACGACAGCAACGAGTGGCATCCCAGCGTCTCGCACGACGGCCGGATCGTCTGGACGCGTTGGGACTACACGGACCGTCACGGCTGCATCGCCCACATGCCCTGGCTCACCACGCTGGACGGCCGCGACCCGCGTCCCCTGCACGGCAACTACGCTCCGCGCCAGGGCCGGCCGGACATGGAACTGTACGTGCGGGCGATTCCCGGCTCGACCAAGTACGTCGGCCTCGCCGCGCCGCATCACGGCCAGGCTTACGGTTCGATCGTGATCATCAACCCGCAGGTCCCGGACGACGACGGCATGGGGCCCGTGCGCCGCTTCACGCCCGAGGTGGGTTTCCCGGAGAGCCAGGGCGGCCGGCAGGTTTACAGCACGCCCTGGCCGCTGGCCGAGAACTACCATCTGTGCGTTTACGACGCCGCGATGAACGGCGCGCCGCTCCGGCGCCCCGGCGAAAACTACGGCATCTACTTGGTGGACGCGTTCGGCAACAAAGAGCTGCTGTACCGCGATCCCGACATCGGCTGTATGAACCCCATCCCCTTGCGGCCCCAGCCGCTGCCCGCCGCGCCCGCCAACCCGTTGGCGGAGGTCGCGGAGGGCAAGCCGGTCTGCATCGGCGACGAAGGCCAGGCGACGATGGCGGTCGTCAATGTGTACGATAACCAGAAAGCCTGGCCGGAGGGCACACGGATCAAGGCGTTGCGGGTCCTGCAGATCCTGCCCTGCGCGGTGCCCAGCGGCGGCCTGCGCCCGCACGAAACGGGCAAGCGGATTGCCGAGGCCGGCGACTCGGTCGTGCCCTGCCGCTGGGTGCTGGGCACGGTGCCGGTCGAAGCCGACGGCAGCGCGCACTTTACGGTGCCGGCCTATCGCGAGCTGTTCTTCCAGGCGCTCGACGAACGCGGCCTGGCCATCACCTCGATGCGTTCCGCGACTCACGCGCGGCACGGCGAGACGCTGATGTGCCAGGGCTGCCACGAGCACAAGGCGCAGGCGAGCCCGCAGCCCGCCGTGCTGCCGCTGGCGTTGCGCCGCCGCCCGTCTACGCCCGAACCTGACGTGGACGGCTCCAATCCGTTCAGCTACCCGCGACTGGTGCAACCCGTGCTGGACCGCAACTGCCTACAGTGCCACGAGGAACACAAGGACAAGAAGGCGCCGAACCTCGGGCGGGAACCGATCGCCAACAAGTTCTACGCCTCGTACAACACGCTCGTGAACTACGGCTTCACCAGCTACGGCGACAGCTATCGGACGCGTGCCGGCCAATTCGGCGCGCGGGGCTCGAAGCTGCTCGAGATGCTGGACAAGGGCCATCACGACGTGAAGTTGTCCGAGGAAGATTTCTGCCGTCTGACGTTGTGGCTCGACTGCTGCTCGATGTTCTACGGCGTGTTTGAAAAGGAACCGGGCGAGGCGCAACTGCGTGGCGAAGTGGCCCAGTCGATTTTGAAATAGGCACGCGGCTGGGGTAGCATGGCTCTCCGAGCCGTGCAGATCTGCGCAGCGTGTCGAGCAAGGCCGCAGGGCTCGGAGAGCCATGCTACGAAGGAACACGGCTCGGAGAGCCATGCTACGGAATTACCGAACAGGGAGACCTCCCATGAAATTGACCATTCTCTCTGTCGCAGCATTGCTGTTGACCGTTGTTTTGGCGAGCGGCCAGACGCAGGCTGCCGACCAGTCCAAGCCCTCCCCCGCCGCGACCACGCCGCGCCCCTATCCGGATCGTCTCCAAGGGTGGGCGGAAGCGCGGTTCGGCATGTTCATCCACTGGGGGCCGGTGAGTTTGAAGGGCACCGAGATCAGTTGGTCTCGCGCCAACACCAATCCCAAGTGCCCGAACAAGGGTGCGATTCCCGCGGAAGTCTACGACAACCTGTACAAGGATTTCAACCCGACCAAGTTCGACGCGGCCCAGTGGGTGGACATGGCCAAGGCGGCAGGCATGAAATACATGGTGCTGACCGCCAAGCACTGCGACGGATTCTTGCTCTGGCATTCGCAGGCCAGCGACTACAACATCTCCCGGACGCCGTTCCAACGGGACATCTGTGCGGAACTGGCCGCAGCGGCGCGGGCGCAAGGCATGCGGATCGGCTGGTATTTCTCGCCGATGGACTGGCGCGATCCCGACTTCCGCACCGAACGCAATGCGGCGTTCCTGGGCCGGATGCAGGCGGAACTGCGCGAGTTGCTGACCAATTACGGCCCGATCGACGTGGTCTGGTTTGACTGGGACGGCCGCGAGCCGCTGTACGACCAGACGCAGACCTACGAAATCGTCAAGACCCTGCAGCCGGATGCGATCATCAACAACCGCCTGGACCTGGGCCCGGGCAACAGTAACCGCCAACTGCTTTCGCCTCATGCCGAGTACTGCACCCCGGAGCAGGAAATCGGCGCCTACGACGACCAGTGCCCCTGGGAATCCTGCATGACGACCTCGCGCAAGAATCAGTGGGCCTGGGGCGGAGCGGATGACGGCGTCAAGTCGCTCGAAGCGTGCCTGAGCATGTTGATCCGCTGCGCCGGCGGCGACGGCAACGTCCTGTTGAACGTCGGCCCGACGCCGACCGGCCAGATCGCGCCGGAGCAGGCGAGCTTGCTGAAGGAGATGGGGACGTGGCTGACGAAATACGGCGAGAGCATCTACGGCACGCGCGGCGGGCCGTTCAAGCCGGGCGATTACGGCGTCTCGACGCGCAAGAGCAACACGATCTACCTGCACGTGTTGGAGTGGCCCGACGAGCCGCTGAAACTCCCGGCCATTCCTGCCAAGGTCGTGGGCAGCCGCGTGCTGGGCGGCGGCAAGGCCGACGTGCGGCAGACGGCGGCCGGCCTGGAAGTCTCCGTTCCCGAAACCGACCGCCAAACGCTGGACACCGTGGTGGCGATCGAACTCGACGGTCCCGCGCTCGACATCCCCGCAATGACGGTTCCCGGCGCGTCCCTGACCACCGGCGCCAAGGCGACGGCCTCGAGCGTCTACCAGCAGTTGGCGCAACACGGCCCCGACAAAGCCGTGGACGGGAACAGCGAAACCCGCTGGGCCACCGATTCGAAAACGACGTCCGCGTGGCTGGAAGTCGACCTCGGCCGGCCGACAGCCTTCCGCCGCGCCGTCATCCGGCAAGCGTTTCCGGAACTGCAACGCGTCCGCAAGTTTGCCATCGAGGTTTGGCGGGACGACGGGTGGCAGCCATGTTACCGCGGCGAAAACCTCGGCGCGAAGCTCTCCGCCCGATTCGAGCCGGTGACCGCCCGGCGGGTGCGGCTGAACATCACCGAAGCTACCGACGGCCCCACGATCTGGGAGTTTCAGCTGTTCAAGTGAACGCTCCCGATCGTACTGCTTCTCCGCGATTTGTTGTTTCGCGAGCAAGATCCGCAGAAGGAAATGATACGGACTGAGACTCCATTCGTTCTCGCGGCAAAGAAACGAGTCAGTCGGACGAGTCACCGGTCACTGGTCCGTACAGCTCCACTTCCCAGATGCGGGAGATGTCGATTTGCGTCCTGGTGATCCACAGGCGTATCTTCGCCGTCTTCACGGGCGGAAACGTGCGGTTCCAAGAGGGCTCCTGGTTGCCGGTCACTGCTGCACCGGGAATGTCCCTCCACTCCGCGCCATCGTGCCACTGGATTACGAAATCCGAAATGGGAGCGGATACAGTACCGGTGAAGTACCCCGACACGATGCGGGCCGCGCCGATGCTGACCGGTTCCTTCCACGCAAACTCGATCGCGTGCGGCACTTCAGGCGCGCTCAGCCAGCGGCCGTCATTGTCGGCCACGTCGATTTTCCCGTCGTTCAGCAGTGCCGGTGAGCATCCTTCCCTGGAACCGCCGGGAACAGACACTTCCGCCGCGCGGGCCAGATTCGGACCGGCCTGAGCCAGCCAAGCGGGCACCGAAACGATCGGAGCAAATGCTGTCTTGGGACGCGGCGGCGGATACTCGGAAGCCGCTCCCGGAGTCTTGCCGACCCCGACTCGCATCAGGTCCTGGAGTTCGCTCAAGTGGGACTCGTAGACGGCGCGTGGTATCGCGTCGTGTTTCTTGCACAGGCTAGCCGCCATGCCGACGATCTCGCCCATGCAACCGCCGGTGCGCATCACGCGCACCGCGCCCAGCGCATCGTGCCTGGTGCTGATATCGCGCCCGGCCATGAACAGGTTCGACACGTTGCGCGAGTACAGGCAGCGGTAGGGAATCCAAAACGGCCGGCGCTCGCGGTAGGCCGGAAACTGGCCGAAATGCGCGGTCGCGATGAAGGCATCGCCCGCGAACCCCTGTTCGTAGTTGGGGTCGGGCAGATGAAGGTCGTTGCTCCAGCCCGTGGGCACGCAGCCGTCGGGGAACTCCCGGTCGCTCGTCAGGTCCTCATAGCACAGCACCACGTCGCCCATCAGCCGCCGCGACTCGCGTTTGCCGAGAATGTGGGCCGACCAGTTCAGGCGGTGATTGGGCAGGACTTGGTCCACGTTCTTCGTCGCGTCCCAAGCGCCGTACATGGCGCGGAAGTTCCAGTCGCGGACGTATTCCATCTCGGCGATCGGGTCGCGGTCGAAGCCGCTCTCCCAATACCAGCCGCCGAGCTTGTTTGTATCGGGCTTGGTCTTGCTGCGGCCGGGGAACGGCTTGTCGGTCAGGTCCAGCGCCCACGGGCAGCGCGGGAACGGCTGCGGCTCCGCCTTGGCGTCCACCGCCGTGTTCAGCGCGTTGGTGTCCGTACACTCGCAGACGTTCCACAGATTGCACGGTCCCATGTGGCCCTTCGGCTCGATCTCGAAATCCGCTTCCGCCAGCGCGCCCACCGCCGCATCGCCCGTGCAATCGGCAAACCAGCGGCCGGCGATCCGCAGGCGGCGGCCGGTGTTGATCTCCTGCGCGATCACCGCCCGAATCACGGCGTCGTCCTTTTCCACCGCGTTGGCGCGATGTTCCAGAAACAGCCGGATATTCGGCTCGGCGCGGACGAGGGCGAGCTTCTTCTCGTCCTCGTACAGTTCCGCGGTGTTGCTGGGTCCGTAATGGGCGCTGCGTGCCTGTTCCAGTTCCGCCACCACGTCGCCGACTCGCGGCCACGGTTCCTTGTTGCGCGCGCCTTGCAACCAGACGCGCACTTCGGAACTGTTGTTGCCGCCCAGTACGGGCCGGTCCTGGATCAGAGCGACCGACAACCCCAGGCGGGCCGCCGAGAGCGCCGCGCACGTGCCGGCGATGCCGCCGCCGGTGACGACGAAATCGAACTCGCCCGCCGATTCCGGCTGCTCCGGCAGGCCCAGGCATGCCCGTCGAAACGCCACCATTTCCGGGTCGCGGTTGGGCGGAGTGAATTTCTCGTCACGCGCCAAAAGGACCGCGTCACAGCGGCCCTCGAAGCCGGTCAAGTCGTGCAACGCCAACCGCACGCGCCGGTCGGTGATGTTCACGCTGCCGCCGTCCTGCCAGTGCCACTGCGCGCCCACTGTGCCGAAGTCGGTTTCGAGGGGCTTGCCGTCGACGAGCAACTGAAACCGTCCCGGCGCGCCCGGCGCGTTCCACTGCCCCACCCAGTCCTTGGTGCGGACCCAGACGCGGTAGCTGCCGGTTGCCGGAAACTCGACTTCCGTGCTCGCGTCCGCCACCGGGCGGCCCAGTCCGTGCGCCAGCAGGTAGGGCGAACCCATCTGGTCCATGAACTGCGGGTCCACGACCCAGCCGCCGCGCTCGGCGAAACTCTCGGCCTCGACCAGCACGACCTGCGCGGCCATGCCCGAGGCAGATTGCAGACCGGAGTCGTCATGACTCGCGTTGGCGCCTGCCGCGGTCTTCGGCAAACCAGCTTGATCGGCGGCCTGCAAGGCCGGCAGCGGCGCCAGCAAGACGCCGAGCGTCAGGAGGACCAGTTTCATCGTTGGAGTTCCTTCGGTTTTGCGTCGGGCAGATTACTCTCCCATAGTAGCAGGTAGCCCAGGAAACGGACAGACATAGTTTGTTGACGGCAGGCCGGTTTCCCGGTACGCTGACGGCCGACCGGCAAGACGCACAGTGGCGCATGCCGCCTGAAGGACAGCGTTTGCGCAGGGATAACCTGTGCCATTTCAAGATGTAGGACGGATGTCTGCGATGGTTCACCAGGAACGATTCTCCTTCGAGACAGCGGGTCACCGGGACGTGGCGGACGTGACGGATCAAGTCGCGGCGATCGTGGGGCGTTCGGGCGTCAAGACGGGCGTCGCGCACGTGTTTTGCGTGGGCAGCACGGCGGCAGTCGGCGCGATGGAGTTCGAGCCCGGCCTGCAGCGCGACGTGCCGGAGATGCTGGATCGGCTGATCCCGCCGAGTCGCAGCTACGGCCACGAACAGGCTTGGCACGACGGCAACGGCCATTCGCATTTGCAGGCCACGCTGTTGGGACCGTCGCTCTCGGTCCCCGTGACCGACGGCGCGCTCGTGCTGGGCACCTGGCAGCAGATCATCCACCTGGAGTGCGATGTGCGCCCGCGGCGGCGGACCGTGGTGGTGACGGTCATGGGCGAGTAAGCACCGTTCGAGAAATAACTGTCCGATCTTCTGGTGGTGTAAGCTTCCAGCTTGCGGTAGTTGGTAGCACCGCAAGCTGGAAGCTTACGCCACTTATTTCTCGAACGCTGCTAACTGCCCGATCCAACAGTTTTCTGACGAAAAGAAGCCCGGCTTTTTGAAGTGACTGCACCTCTCCTGCGCGCATTTTGAACCGGAGCAAACGGAGACCACCGAGAAAGAACCGGCACTCCGTTTTCTCTGGTTCCTCCTGTTCCATGAGTTGGATCCATTCGGTGGCAGCCGAAAGCCGCATTGTTAAGCTTGCAGCACATTTCGTCGGGACTTGGCTCGTGGAGCATGCCCGGTTTGACAGCTTGACGCCACGGGGCAACAATGGTGGAGGTGATCGGTTTCTGCTCGATGGACATGCGCTCGAACGTTGGGCGCCGAGAGGATCACAATTCTACCTTGCCGGCAATCTGCCGGAAAACATGTTGGAGAACATGTCATGACGCACCCCAGGGACTTGGTGGCGGCCGGAATGTTCGTGAACGCCCTGCTGGCCGCAACGGCGCTGTTGGCGGAAAGCAACGTCAGCACTCGAACGATTCGGGGCGAGCCAGCCCCTAGCGAACGCGACGAGCAGGAGTCGCTGTTCAACGATCATTTCCGGGCTCAGAAGCTGGTGTACCAGACGGAATTCGCGAAATTGAAGACTTCCGCCCAGGTGGACGGCTGGCGAATCCCTTACTCCGCCGCCATCTATCCCGAACGCAGCGGCGGGTTGGCGGCAGCTCGTAGTTCCACCGGCACCGTGCTCGGCAAGTACGATTCGGCTTTCCACGACGGCCGGAGTCTTGCCGAATCGTATGACCGGCGGCGAAAGCTGCGAACGGGAGTCCGGCGCGCGGGGCTGTTCGGGCGCACGCAGACCTACACGTACTACGATGCCGACTACTGGGAAGGCTACTGCAGCGGATTCACCGCCTCGACGATCCGGCATCCGGAACCCGTGCGGCCCGTGGACGCCGGGACGGTGGGCGGGCGATCCGGCGTGGTCTTTGAACCTGCGGAGATCAAGGCACTGCTGAGCGCCGCCTATAACCGGACGCGGTGGGACAGCTTCTTGTTTGTCGCGCCGGCCAGCGCGCGCGACGGCGGTCCCAACATGGGCACCTTTCATCTGGCCCTGGCCAATTACATCGGACAAGCGGGGCATCCGATCGGCATCGACCGGGTGAAAGGACGCGAGGCGTGGAACAACCCGATCTACGATTACGAGGTGACCTCGATCCGTGACGCGGGTCATCAAGGGGACATCGAAATCAAGGAACTGGTCACGAAGATCACCTATACCGGGTATGGAACGGACCGGGTCAACCAGACCAATCCGGACACGGGCGAGCGTCAAGGACACCAAAGCCGGTCGATGGTGATCCGCTACCAGCTGGAATTGGACGCAGAGGGAAAGATCGTCGGCGGACGCGCGCTGAGCCACGCCGGGCATTCTCTTTGGATTCCGCTGTTTGCCGTCCAAGGCGTCCCGGATCAAAGCTCGCCGGGCAATCCCCATCTCGACGTCCAGAAAATCATTGCCTTGGCTCGCCGATCCGCGCTGCCGGACATCCAGGCGAAATACGATCGAGTCGTGATCGGCCAGATGATCGATCCGCAAATCGCGGTTCGCGCCGAGGCCCAGCGATTGCGCGAGGTGGCGGCGCAGACCGAAGCGGAACGCGAATAGACGCGGGCGACAGGAAGACGCGGGCGAGGAAAAAATGGAGGAGGCTGACAGAAAGATGATGTGACAGAAGAATGAAGGAGGGAATTTAATAAAACGATCCTCCGCCGCCCATTTTTCTGTCACCTCATTTGTCTGTCCGCTGTCTCTCTATGCTTCTGTCAGTTTTTCTGAATCCCCTTGGGCTGTTAAGAACCGCTGACAAAACCGTTCGGCGCGGGTCTCTGACCCCGCCGAAACCGCCGACCGAAGGTC
>CAYPGE010000260.1:0-13372 GCA_964409865.1 uncultured Pirellulaceae bacterium | reverse complement strand
GTCGGCGATCGGTAATCGGTGATCGGTGATCGGTGATCCGTAGTCGGCGATTGGTGATCGGGAAGCGGTGGTCAGCGATGGGCAACCGGTAACCGATCACCGATCACCGGTAACCGATTACCGATCACCGATCACTCCTCATCCTTCCATGACGACGCGCAGATCCATCAACTGGGCCAGATCTCGGACGCCGTCCACATGGTTGCCGTAGAACACCACGCGGTGCAGCAGGGTCATCATGTCGGTTTTTTCCAGGATGCCGCTGCCCCAGTTGTCCAGCATCTGGCGAGCGTTCGCCACTTGTGCCGTGCATTGGGTTCGGCAGCCGCGGTCGTCAAAGTCGGGGATCTCGATGATCTTCTGGGCCGAAACGAGCATCGTGTCCAGGTTCACCAGCTTGGCGCAGGTGATCTCCTCTCCCACGCGGAGTTCGACCTCGACGGCGGCCCCGTGGTTGTCGTCGCGGTGCGAGCGCAGCGTGAACGGCGCACGCTCGCCGTCCGGCCCGTCCATCTTGGTTGCCGCTACACAGTGGGCGTGGATCACCGCGTTTTTCGACAGGTCAAACAGCGGATCGGTGATGAAGCCCGGTTTGCCGAAAGCATAGCCGAACATCAGCATGGTGAGCGTCGAATCCATGTCGCCTTCGCAGGCGCCGACCAGGCCCAGGTCGTTTAGCTTGCTGAACGTGAGGCAGCCCTTGGCCGGGGCGCCCATGCAATGGCAACTGGTGATCGCCCGCGCTCCGTGCTGGATCATCAGCTGCTTGGTGGCCAGGAACAGCCGCGCCGAATTGACGACCTCGGCCCGCGAAGGTTCGACAATCCCCTTGGTCGGTTTCAGCCAATACGCCTCCGCCTCGGACTCCGCGGCCTGCAGATCGACCGCTGCGTGAGCTTCGATCACCTGTTGCGCCGTGACGGTAATCACTTCCGTGCCGAATTTTTCCTTGATCTTTTCCGCACTCCGCGCCGGTTCCGTACCGGTCGCGTGGCCCACGACGATGATCTTCGATTGGCGCATCCGCGCCGGGACCTTCAGCAGCGCCACCGCACGGTCCAGGTCGGCATAGTCGCTGGACGCCGCCAGCATGACTCGTTTGCCGGCCTTCTGCCACTGCGGGACGTACATCCAGTCATGGCCGCTGAACGGTTGCGAGAAAATGGCGGTCGGCAGGCCGGCGTCGACCAGTTTCAACAGCGGATTGCCGCTGCCGAACGCCAGGTGAACGATCAGCAGCGCGTCGGCCCCGGCCAGTTTCGGGACGATTTCCGCCGCTGCGGCGTCGCGATTCGGAATCAGTTCCCCGCCCAGGAATTCGACGTCGCCCATCCGCTGTTTGAGTTCCTCCAGGTGCTTCTGGAATTTGGCAACTTCGGCCGGTGCGTCAAAATCCGGTTTGGGCCACGCCCCGGCAAGCCCGACGTAGACCACGTAGATCTTCGCAGCGGACAACTTGGGCCAGCCCGCCTCTTCGGCCGCTTTCAACGGCCGCCACGCTACGCCCCCGACAAACAACACTCCCCCGGCAAGGGCACAATTCCCGAGGAACTCTCGGCGACGAATCAGACGGCTCACAGCACACTCCTTTCGCTCGGGACACGTCTCGGTTCAGGCAAGGAGAAACACCACGGCGATCCAGTCTGTCGCCGTCAACCGCTGGCTGCGGACAACCCGCCCGCCATCATTTCTAAGCCACCGTTCGGCGCGGGTCAACGTTCACCGTTCGGCGCGGGTCACCGTTCGGCGCGGGTCACCGTTCGGCGCGGGTCTCTGACCCCGCGGAAACCGTCGACCGAAGGTCTCCGATTTCATTGTTGTCCACCGTTCGGCGCGGGTCTCTGAAGAGCGCCGGAACCGTCGACCCAAGGTCTCCGATTTCATTGTTGTCAGCGGTTCTAAGCCGCGGGCTGGGCTGTGTCAATCAGACGTACACGCGTTTCTCGATGTTCTGGGGGGGGGCCCGGGAGAATGCCTCTTATGAAAAGAAGTCCGGCTTATTTGAGAAGCCGGGCTTGTTCCATGCTGGCAGAATCGGTTGCCCACCGAGTACAATCACGCCTGGCCCGAAACGTTCGGCGCGGCAAACCCGCCGCCGGATGTGAGGTCCGGGATTTCAAATCGCAAATCTGAAATCTCAAATTTGAGATTTCAGATGTGAGATTTGAAATTTGAGATCTGAAATCTGAAATCTGAAATCTCACATCTGAAATTTGACATCTGACATCCAAGCCTCGAGGTGCCCCCATGACCACACCTTTGAATTGGAACAGCCGCCATTTGACCCACGGCTGGCAGCGCGGTATCAACGCCTTCTACTACGGCCTGGGCCTGACCGACGAAGACTTGGACAAGCCGCAGATCGGCATCGGCGTGCCGCTATTGGACGGCAACCTGTGCAACGTTCACGCCTACGATTTGGCCAAACGGATCGCCGAAGGCTGCCGGCTGGCGGGCCTGTTGGGGTTCCCCTTCGGCGTGCCCGCCATCAGCGACAACATCACGCAAGGCCATGAAGGCGGCAACGCCAGTTTGCCTTCGCGGAACATGATCGCCAACGGGGCCGAGTGCGTCGTCAGCGCTCACGGCTACGACGCGTTGGTGGGGCTGCACCACTGCGACAAGAACGGGCCCGGCTTTGCGATGGCCCTGGCCCGCCTGAACTATCCCGGTCTGATCGTCAACGGCGGGACGATCATGCCCGGCTGCCATGCCGGCCGCGAAGTGACGATCCTGGACGTGTACGACGCTCAAGCCGCTGCGTCGGTGGGCGCGATGTCGCAGGAGGAAGCCGGCCAGATCATCCGCTCCGCCTGCCCCGGGCCGGGCGGCTGCGGGATCGCGGCTTCGTTCAATACCTGGGGCATCGCCCTGGAGGCGATCGGCCTGTCCCTGCCCTTTACCAGTTCGATTCCGGCAGTCGAGGAGGCCAAGCACCAGGAATGCCTGCGGGCGGGCGCGGCCGTGCGCAACTTGCTGGAACTCGACCTCCGCCCCCGCGACATCCTCACGCGGAGAGCCTTTGAGAATGCGGCGGCCACGATCGCCGCCATCGGCGGCTCGACCAACGGCGTGCTGCACCTGCTGGCCTTGGCGCGGGAAGCCGGCGTCGAGTTCTCGCTGCGCGACATGCAGGCCATCTTCCGCCGCACGCCGGTCTGTTGCAGCTTTGCCCCGCGCGGCAAGCTGACGATGGTCGATCTGCACCGCATTGGCGGCACGCCCGTGCTGCTGAAGCACCTGTTGCAGGCCGGGTTGCTGGACGGCGGTTGCCGGACGGTGAGCGGCCGGACGCTGGCCGAAAATCTGGCCGATGCCCCGGCTCCGCCGCCGGGCCAGGCGTTGATCGCGCCGCCGGGAGCGCCGTTCAAGCCCTATGCGGACATGCAGATCTGCTTCGGCAACCTGGCTCCGGAGGGGATTGTATTCAAGGTATCCAGCATGCAGGACCCGCGGTTCCGCGGCACGGCCGTCTGTTTTGACCAGGCGCGGGATGTCGCGGTCGCCGTCGAAGCCAAGAAAATCCGGCCCGGCCATGTGATCGTGCTGCGTTACTTGGGCCCCGTGGCGGCGGGGATGCCGGAAGTGCTGATCGCCACGGCCGCGCTGTCGGTGCCGGAACTGGACGGCAAAGTGGCGATGGTTTCCGACACCCGCGTTTCCGGAGTCTCGCACGGAGCGATCGGCGTCCACTGTTCGCCGGAAGCCGCCGTGGGCGGACCGATCGCCTTGGTCCGGGACGGCGACGAAATCTCCTTCGACCTGCTTTCCGGCGAGATCACGCTGCACGCGTCCGACGAGCAACTGGCACGCCGCCGTGCCTCCCTACCGCCCTGGACCAACACGCCGCGCCGCGGCTATCTGCTGGACTTCGCCGCCACCGCCGCGGGGGCTCACCACGGCTGCGTCAGCAAGGTTTTGCACCCGGCTTGCCGTTAGATTGCCCCCCGGAAAGCGGTGACTTATCACCGTTTTGGACTGGCACCGCCGACCTTCTTTGGCGGTTGGTGTTTTCGGAGGAAATTTTTTCACCAGTCGCCCTCTTGCAGCTGCCGATGTACAGGCATATACTTGAATGGTCACCTGTACATATAAGGGGCGACCGATGCTCGCTGTGCCGGAAATGGTGGAAAAGCTGCGGGACCGCATCCGGAGCGTGGAAAAGTCGCGGCGGGGACCGGGCGAAGCGGTCCTTTCCACGGGCTGGCCGCCGCTGGATGAACTGCTGCCCGGCGGGGGACTGCGGCGGGGCACGCTGGTCGAATGGCTGGCCGCGGGGCCGGGCAGTGGCGCGGCGGTGCTAGCTTGGAAGGCCGCGCAGCAGGCGGCTCAAGAGGGCGGCGCGATTGTCGTGCTGGACCGTCGGCGCGAAGTGTATCCCCCCGCCTTGGCCGCCTGGGGCGTGGATTTGGAGCGGGTGATCTTTGTCCAGCCGCAAAACGCGCGCGACGAAGGCTGGGCGTGGGACCAGGCCTTGCGCTGTCCGGGCGTGGCCGCCGTCTGGGGCTGGCTGGACCAGGCCGACGGCCAGCTGTTCCGGCGCTGGCAACTGTCGGTGGAAACCAGCGGCGGCGTCGGGTTACTGGTCCGCTCCGGCGACGCGCGAACTCAGCCTACCTGGGCCGACGTGCGGTGGTGGGTCGAGCCGCAGGGTGCCGCAACGGGCCGGCGGATGCGAGTGGAGTTGCTGCGCTGCCGCGGCGCCGGCGGCAGCGGCAGCGTGGAATTGGTCTTGGACGAATGGACCGGTCAACTGTGCGATCCGAATCCGAAAATGGGACTGGCTGCGAAAATTGGGACAGGCACCGATCGTCCCGATCGGAGCCAGTCCCATTGTCGGAGCCCTCTCGAAGAGGAGCAGCGTTATGTCACGCATCCTCGCCCTTTGGCTGCCCAATTGGCCCGTGCAACGGCT
Source organism: uncultured Pirellulaceae bacterium (assembly GCA_964409865.1). Classification (GTDB taxonomy): domain Bacteria; phylum Planctomycetota; class Planctomycetia; order Pirellulales; family Pirellulaceae; genus Anammoximicrobium. The sequence goes on along the minus strand of CAYPGE010000260.1, from coordinate 8,457 downwards.
CGTCCGCGAGCAACCGGAACTGGCCCGCTGCGCCATCGTGCTGTATGAGCAAAACGCCCGTTACGGCCAGCGCGTGAAAACCTGCTCGGCGGCTGCCTGGGAACAATCCGTGCGGCCCGGCATGCCGCTGGCCGAGGCGCAGACCTTGTTGGCGGAACCCGAGAAAGCGGTGTGCCCTCTTTTCGCCTGCCACGACGCCGGCCGCGATCGGGAGGCGCTGCTGGAGTTGGCCGAATGGTGCGAGCAGTTCAGTCCTATCGTCGGCCTCGATCAGGCCGACGAACCGGACTCGCTGCTGCTGGACGTCAGCGGGCTGGCCCATCTATTCGGCGGCGAAGAAGCGTTGGCCCAGACGGTCGTCGCGGCCTGCCGGCAACAAGGCTTGACGGCCCGCGTGGCGATTGCCGACACGGCTGGTGCCGCCTGGGGATTTGCCCGCTGGAGCGAAAGTAGCCGGCACGCTCCGTGTGCCGCCCGCCAGCGCGGCAGAACCCATCGCGAATCAAGTGTCCCCCCGTCGCCTGAAAGTGTGACTGCAGCGGACGGCACACGGAGTGTGCCTGCTACTTTTGTTGAACGTGTGACTGCAGCGGACGGCACACGGAGTGTGCCTGCTACGATGGTCGTGCTTCCACCGGGAGACGCGACGGTTTTGGATCGCCTGCCGGTCGAAGCGTTGCGGCTGCCGCAGCGCCCGACCGAACAACTGCAGCGGCTGGGTATCCGCCAGATCGGACAATTGAGCCGTTTGCCGCGGGCGAGTCTGGCGGCCCGTTTTGGCGAGCTGCTGATCGAACGCCTGGACAAGCTTGCCGGCGCGGTGGCGGAACCCATCGTGGCTCACCATGCCCGCGAGCCGTTGTCGGTACGCTGGTGTTTCGAGCATCCCACGACGCATCCCGAAGCGATCGAGCATGTTTTAGGAGAATTGCTGAGCCAGCTGTCGCGGCGATTGATCGAACAAGGACATGGCGTCTTGCGTTTGACGTGCCAGTTGGTCTGTCCGAACCGGCAGCCGCTCAAGATCGATATCAGCCTGTTCCGGCCCACGGTCGCACCGCAGCACTTGCTGGCGCTGGCCAAACTGCAACTGGCCCTCGTCTCGTTGCCCGACGCGGTCGAGGAGATCCGTGTCCGCGCGTTGGCGACCGGGCCGCGCGAACAGCGGCAAGGCGAATTGTTCGGCGAGGCCCCGCGGGAGCATCCGGCGCAGTTGGCCTTGCTGGTGGAACGGCTGAGCAATCGCCTGGGGCGGGAACATGTCGTGCGGGCCGAATTACAGGCGGAACCGCAGGCCGAACGGGCTTACCGGTATCGGCCCTTGGCCGGTGAAGCCGCCACGAGCAGCTCGCCTGCGCAGCCCCCGACGCCGCTGCCCGGACCGCTGCTGAGGCCGTTGCGGTTGTTCGATCCGCCGCAGCCGATCGATGTGGTCGGCATCGCCTTGGACGGTCCTCCCGCGATGTTTCATTACCAGCGCCGGCGGCATCGTGTGGCCCGCTGTTTCGGCCCGGAGCGGATCGAAACCGGCTGGTGGCGAGGCGAATCCTCCCGCCGCGATTACTACCGCGTGGAAACCGAGGCGGGAAGCCGCTGGTGGCTGTTCCGCCGGCTGCAGGATCAACGCTGGTTCGTGCAAGGAACGTTTGAATAACAGCCGAAAGAAAGCGGAGGGCAAACAGAGCATCGTGGGAGACAGAAAGATTCTCAAGAGAAGAAAGCTGACAGAAAAATGAGGTGACAGAAAGATGAGGAGGGCAGAGGGGAACGACAGGAACGGGGTTGTTGCGAAAGAAGTCAACTTCCGCGTCTTTCATTTTTCTGCCAGTTCACCTTCCCCCTTATGTCTTTCATTTTTCTGTCAGCCTATTCTTCTGTCAGCCAACTCCCCTTCTTTTTGTCTTTCATTTTTCTGTCACCCTATTTTTCTGTCAGCTCTCTTCCAACTCTTTTTGTTTTTGCTTCGGCCTGTAAAACCGTGATGTATTCCGAGCTACACTGCAAAACGAATTTCTCTTTCCTGCAGGGTGCGTCGCATCCGGACGAGTTGGTGCAGCGCGCGGCGGAACTGGGGTACTGCGCGCTGGCGGTGACGGACGTGAACAGCTTGGCCGGGGTGGTCCGCGCGCATGCGGCGGCCAAGGGCAGCGGGCTGAAGTTGATCGTCGGCGCGGAGATCACGCCGGTCGACGCTCCGCCTGTGGTGCTATGGGCGCCGGATCGAGCCGCTTACGGACGCCTGTGCCGGCTGATCACGCGCGGCCGCCGCCGCGCGGCGAAAGGCGAATGTGTGCTCACTTGGCAAGACGTTGCCGAGCATGCCGAAGGATTGCTGGCAGGCGTGTTGCCGGAGGAAAACTGGGGATTTCAAAGGAACCCGAGGGAGACCTTACGGTCGGCGGTTTCGGCGGGGTCGGGAGACCCGCGCCGAACGGAGCGTCGGGTTCACGTAGCCGAGTCTCTCCGAGACTCGATTCCGCTCGCGGAGCGAGCGGTCTACGGTGAGCAACCTGCTCTCGAGCGTTACCGCCAGATCTTCCCCGGACGCTGTTATCTGATCGCCGAACTGCATCGCGGGCCGGAGGACGAGCGGCATCTGGAGCGACTGCAGTACCTGTCCCGTGCCGCCTCTCTGCCGCTGGTTGCCGTCGGCGACGTGTACTACCACGTTCCGGCACGCCAACCGCTCCAGCACGTGCTAACGGCCATCCGGCACGGCGTCACCGTGGCTCAAGCCGGCGCGCTGCTGTTTCCCAATGCCCAGCGGCATTTGAAATCGTTGGACGAACTCCGCGAACTATATGCCCGGATTCCCGATGCGCTGCAGCGCACGCGGGAGATTGCCGACCGCTGTACGTTCTCGCTGGACGAATTGCGTTACGAATATCCCCGGGAACTGGCTCCGCCGGGCATGACGCCGCTGGAGTACCTGAAACGGCTCACGTGGCAAGGCGCCCAGCAGCGCTACCCCGCCGGTGTGCCGGAAAAAGTCCTCCACCTGCTCCAGCACGAACTGCAGTTGATCGCCGAGTTGCGTTACGAAGCGTATTTCCTGACGGTCTGGGACCTGGTCCAATTCGCCCGCCGGCGCGGCATCCTGTGCCAAGGCCGCGGATCGGCGGCAAATTCGGCTGTCTGCTATTGCCTGGAAATCACCTCGGTGAATCCGGACAAGGTGGACTTGTTGTTCGAGCGGTTCATCAGCCGGGAGCGCAACGAGGCACCGGACATCGACGTGGATTTCGAGCACGAACGCCGCGAGGAAGTGCTCCAGTACCTCTATGAGAAATACGGCCGCGAGCGGGCCGGCATCGCGGCCGCCGTGATCACCTACCGCACGCGGTCGGCGATCCGCGAGGTCGGCAAGGTGTTAGGGCTATCGCTGGACTGCATCGATCGGCTGGCCAAGAACATGGACGGCTACCCGGAGCAGGCCGTGGAATTGGAGCAGCGTTGCCACGAGATGGGCATCGACACCGCGTCGGAAGTCGGCCGCCGTTTGCTGCACTTGACGAAGGAGCTGATCGGGTTTCCACGCCATTTGTCCCAGCACGTGGGCGGCATGGTCATGACGCGCGGCCCGTTGTGCGAGCTGGTCCCGATCGAAAACGCGGCCATGCCGGACCGCACGGTGGTCGAGTGGGACAAGGACGATTTGGAAGAACTAGGAATCCTCAAGGTCGACTGTCTGTGCTTGGGCATGCTGACCGCGATCCGCAAGTGTTTCAACTTGGTCCGGCAAGTGACGGGGCGGCAACTGTCATTGGCCAATATCCCGGCGGGCGACGCGCAGGTGTACGACATGATCTGCCGGGCGGACACGATGGGCGTGTTCCAGATTGAGAGCCGCGCCCAGATGGCCATGCTGCCGCGGCTGCGGCCTCGCTGCTATTACGACCTGGTGATCGAAGTGGCCATTGTCCGGCCGGGTCCGATCCAGGGCCAGATGGTGCATCCCTACTTGCGGCGGCGGGCCGGCGAGGAAGCGGTGACGTACCCCAACGACGACATCCGCCGCGTGCTGGAAAAGACGCTGGGCGTGCCGATCTTCCAGGAGCAGGTGATGAAGCTGGCCGTGGTGGCGGCCGGTTTCACGCCGGGTGAAGCCGACCAATTGCGGCGGGCGATGGGCGCGTGGCGGCGCAACGGCCACATGGAAGGCTTCCGCCAGAAGTTGTTGGACGGGATGCGCGAGCGCGGCTTGTCCGAGGAGTTCGCCGAACGGGTCTTTCAGCAGATCCGCGGCTTTGGCGAATACGGCTTTCCCGAATCCCACGCGGCCAGTTTCGCATTGCTGGTCTACGTCTCGGCCTACTTGAAGCACTACTACCCGGCCGCGTTCGTCGCCGCGCTGATCAACAGCCAGCCGATGGGCTTCTACGCCCCGGCGCAGCTGATCCGCGACGCCCGGCAGCACGGCGTCGAGGTGCGGCCGGTGGACGTAAACGACAGCCAGTGGGATTGCACGCTGGAGGGCGAACGCGTGCTGCGGCTGGGATTCCGCTTGGTCCGCGGCCTGGCTGAAAAGGACGCAGCGGCCATCGTGCGGGCGCGGGCCGCGGGCCCCTTCGATACGATTGACCAGTTCACTCGCCGCACGGGATTGTTGCAAGGTGCGGTCAGCCGCCTGGCCGAAGCCGACGCTTTCGGTTCGCTGGGCCGGGACCGCCGAGGATCGCTGTGGGATGCGTTGTCCCAACCGAATCGCCGCCAGCGGCAGCCGCTGCTGGACAGCACCGATCCGCCAGCCGACGCGCCGGCGGACTTGCCGGCCACGACGGTCCAAGAGGAAGTGATCGCCGATTACCAGACACTCGGTTTGACGTTGCGGCCGCATCCGGTGTCCTTTTACCGTGAACATCTGCAACGGCTGGGAGCGACGCCCGCCGCCAAGCTGGCCGGACTGCCCGACCGGCGCCAAGTCCGTTTGGCGGGCGTGATCATTTTGCGGCAGCGGCCCAGCACCGGCAAAGGCATCACGTTTGTGACCCTGGAGGACGAGACCGGCACGGCCAACCTGGTGTTACACAAGCACATCTGGGAGCGGTTCCACAACGTGGCCCGGCACAGCAACGCCTGGTTCGTCCGCGGACGCCTGGAGAGCCGCCACGGCGTAATCCACGTCGTCGTCCAGCACCTGCAAGACATGCACCACGAACTGACCCACTTGGTCCCGTCGCGGGATTTTCAGTGACCTGTTTGTAAAATTATCGAAGAAACGCTAACACAAAACCCGTCGGTCTCGGAGATACCGACCTGCGTGAGAGATTTGGTTAGCGGTTCTAAGAAACCATCGACTCGATCGTTCTTGAGATAGGCGGCGAGCAGCCGCTTCGGGCCTGCAAGCGAAATATGACTGAACCGAACCGTGAACTCAACAACGCGGCTTGGCTGGCCGCCGTGGTCCGCGAGTACGAAGGGCCGCTGGTGCGATACGCGCAACGGCTGTTGGGCGACGCCCACCGGGCCCAGGACGTGGCTCAGGACACCTTTGTCAAGTTGTGCCGCGAACCGCGGGAAAAAATCGCCGGCCGGCTCCGCGCCTGGCTGTACTCGGTCTGCCGGAACCGGGCGATGGACGTACTGAAAAAGGAACAGCGCATGACGACTCTCACGGAACCACAAGCCCAAGGGCTGGCCAGCCGCGACGGCGGTCCGTCGGCGAACTTGGAACGTCAGGAGACGTTGGGCCAAGCGACCGCCATCCTGGCCGGTCTGCCGGCCAATCAGCAGGAGGTCATTCGCCTGAAGGTCCTGGATGGCCTGAGCTATCGCGAGATCAGCGGCGTGACGGGCTTGAGCGTCTCGAACGTCGGCTTTCTGATTCACCAAGGCATCAAAACGATTCGCGAGCAACTGGCGTGCGCGTGAAGATCGAGAAAAAAGGACGAAGAGCCATGAGATATGACCCTCAAGATCCGAGAATCACCGCCTACGTGCTGGGCGAACTCGACGGACAAGACAAGACCTCGTTCGAGGCTGAGATGGCGTCCTGTGACGATCTCCGCCAAGTCGTAAAAGACACGCGTCAGACGCTGGACCGGTTGAGCCGCGAGCTGGCGGGCGAGCCGTCCGCGGCGCTGTCCGACAAGGCTCGCCGGGCCGTGACACGGGAAATCGACCGGGTGCGCGGCGAAGCCCGCGAGGGACCGCCGCCCGTCTCGGTTGCGCCAGCGGCCCGCCGCTCGGTGTTGCGACCGGTGATAGCGCTAGCAGCCATCGCGGCCTCGCTGTTGATGCTCGTCGGAGGATCGCTCGTCTGGTATTCGCTTGAGAGAGAGTACGAAACTGCGACCGTCGCAAGGTCGCAGGTCGAAATGCCCGCCCCGATATCGCCGTCGATGGCATCGCTGCCGCCGGCGGCCGACGGGGGAGCGGTGACGGCGGGCGAGCGGGGCTGGCGTTTCGATCGTACGGCGCCGCCGCCCGGCGGCAGCGGCCCGTTGACCGCTGACTACGACTTCCGGATAGCTGCATCGACATCGCCGGTCGGCGTCGAGAGCGCAGGGCCGATGGCCGGGGCGGGGACGGCAACCAGCCCTGCTGCCTCCAGCCCGTCTGGCAGCGCCACCCCAGGCTTCATGTTTGAGAGTGAGTCCACATCGGGCTCGTACGGCGGCCGAGTTGCCGACCCAAGGGTGCAAGGCGTAACGGAATCCGCCGGCGGCAATTACCAGGCACTCGACGGCCCTCCCATGCCCGGCATGCCCGAATTGCGTGGTCTTTCCGGTGCAGCAGATGCCGACGGCCCTCCCATGCCCGGCATGCCCCCCCAAGAAGTCGCAAAACACGAAGCTTCCGCCCGCCCCGACCTCGGCCAAGGCCCCGGTTGGGCCGGCGACCGCTACTCGCCGATCGTCGAAAACCCGTTCCAGGAAGTGAAGAACGCCCCGCTGTCCACGTTTTCCATCGACGTGGACACCGCGTCCTACTCGAAAGTCCGCATGTACTTGATGCAACAGGGCGTCCTGCCCCGTCCCGATGCCGTTCGCATCGAAGAGTTGGTCAACTACTTCACCTACGAATATGCCCCGCCCGCCGACGACCGGCCGTTCGCGGCTCACTTGGAAGTGGCCGAATGCCCGTGGACGCCGGCCCACCGTCTGGTCCGTGTCGGCATCAAGGGCAAGGAAATCGACCGCGACCAACGGCCGTCGAGCAACCTGGTCTTCCTGCTGGACGTGTCCGGCTCGATGAATCAGCCGAACAAGCTGCCGTTGGTGAAACAGGGCATGAAGATGCTGGTCGACCAGTTGAATGAAAACGACAGCGTGGCGATCGTCGTGTACGCCGCCGCGACGGGCCTGGTCCTGGAGCCGACGACCGGCGACCACAAGCAAGTCATCCTGGACGCGCTGGACCGTCTGCACGCCGGCGGCTCGACCAACGGCGGGGCCGGGATTCAGCTCGCTTACCAGACAGCCCTCGACCACTTCATCCGCGGCGGGGTGAACCGCGTCATCCTCTGCACCGACGGCGATTTCAACGTGGGCGTCACGGGCACCGACGAACTGGTACGGATGGCCGAACAGAACGCCAAGACGGGCGTGTTCCTGTCGGTGCTGGGGTTCGGCATGGGGAACCACAACGATGCCATGCTGGAACAGATCTCCGGCAAGGGCAACGGCAACTACGCGTTTATCGACACGGAAACCGAAGCCCGGAAAGTGCTGGTCGAACAGATGGCCGGCACGCTGGTGACGATCGCCAAGGACGTCAAGATCCAGGTGGAATTCAATCCTCAGCAAGTATCCGCCTACCGCTTGATCGGCTACGAAAACCGCATCCTGGCGGCCCAGGATTTCAACGACGACAAGAAGGACGCTGGCGAAATCGGGGCCGGCCACACGGTCACGGCTTTGTACGAGATCGTCCCCGCCGGAACGGCCAGCGACGTTCGTCCGCCGCCGGTCGACGACCTGCGGTACCAGACGAAGGGCGCGCCGAACGAAGCCGCGCAGAGCGGCGAGCTGTTGACGCTCAAGATGCGCTACAAGGCGCCGGACGGGGACACGAGCACGAAGCTGGAATTCCCCGCTCGCGACGAGGGCCGTCGTTTCGGCCAGGCATCGCAGGATTTCCGCTTCGCCGCCGCCGTGGCCTCGTTCGGAATGCTCCTGCGGGATTCGCAGTACAAAGGCAGCGCCACCTACGCAGGCGTGCTGGAGACGGCCACCGAAGCGGCCAGCGGCGACACGACTGGCTACCGCGAGGAATTCCTCAAGATGGTCGCCCGGGCCAGGGAACTCACCGGGCGATAGCCAACCCCGGCGAGCGTGGCGGCGTCAGCCCCACGGTGGTTGTCGGCGAACGTGGCGGCGTCAGCCCCACGGTAGTTGTCGGCGAACGTGGCGGCGTCAGCCCCACGGTAGTTGTCGGCGAGCGTGGCGGCGTCAGCCCCACGGTCCTGCAGTCCCTCCCGCGTCTCGCGCTGCAACGTCTGCACGACGATGTCGG
>CAYPGE010000259.1:0-13384 GCA_964409865.1 uncultured Pirellulaceae bacterium | reverse complement strand
GCAACGCCTCGGTCATGTCGTGCGTGACCATGACCGCCGTCAAACCGAGTTGCCGCCGGAGCTGCAGGAAATCGTTGCGGAGTTCGTCGCGGGTGAGCGGGTCGAGGGCGCCGAACGGCTCGTCCAGCAACATGATCTGGGGGCGGGCCGCCAGCGCTCGGGCGAAGCCCACTCGCTGTTGCTGACCACCCGACAGCTGCCGGGGAAACCGTCCCCGGTACGCCTCGGCCGGCAGGTGGACCAGCGCCAGCAACTCGTCGATCCGCGCCGCGATCCGACTGGCGGGCCAGTCGAGCAGCCGCGGCACGACGGCGATGTTCTCGGCGATGGTCAGGTGAGGAAACAGGCCGATGCCTTGAAACACGTAGCCGATGCTCCGCCGCAACTTCACCGCATCCTGCTGCCGCACGTCGCGCCCACCGACCTCCACGCGCCCGCTGGTGGGTTCAATCAGCCGGTTGATCATCTTCAGCGTCGTCGTCTTCCCGCAGCCCGATCCTCCGAGCAGCACCATCAACCGGCCTGCGGGAACGCGAAAGCTGACGTCCCGGACCGTGTAACCGCGGCCGCCGTCGTATGACTTGCACACTTGTTCCAGCACGATCATCGATCGGTCCCTCCGTAGGTTGGGTCTCTGACCCGACCGTCTGTCCCGTCTGTCCCGATCGGGTCAGAGATCCAACCTACGACGCGCTCCCCGTTGGGTCGCGGTGAAAAGATGTGAGGCCGCGGCGCCGCAGGCTCCAACTGAGATACCAAGACACAACCAAGTAATAGACGGGAAACAGCAGCGAAAGGACAACGACGCGGGCCCGCCACGGCTCGCCGCCGGAGACGGAACCGTCGCGGCACGGCAGCCCAGCCACAATCCAGACGACTAACACGACCCATGCCCCGGCCAAGACGTTCGTAACGAGGTTCAGCCGCCCTTGATTTGTGGAATACAGATAACGCGTCGGGACGAACGTCAGCACGCTGAAGACCAGCAGCACGCTCAGCGACAACCAGCCGGGCAGCGGCGCGATCTGGCGATCCGCGACGTACAGGTAGAACGCCACGATGTTCCAGTAGGCGGGGAAACCCAGAAAGTAGCCGTCGTCGGTTTTTGCCTGCACCTGGCAGAACCAGTAGGCTCCCGCCAGCAAGGGCACGATCAACCATGCCTCCCAGCCGGCCGGCAGGATCCCGGCCCGCCACACGAGCAGCAGCGGTAGGACCACGTAGGTCAGGAAGTCCGTCAAGTAGTCCAACTGGCGTCCATCGAAGCCGGGTAACACCTGCTTGACGCGGGCGGCCCGGGCGAGGAATCCGTCCGTGGCATCGATCAGCGTCGCCACCAGCATCAGGGCAAAGGTCGCACGAAAGGCAACCGGATCGCCGCGCACGATCAGCACGGCCATGATTGCTGCCGCGACCAGTCCGAGGGCCGTATAGGCGTGGACACACCAAGCCAGCAAACGCCGGCCCCAGCGGCCTTTTCGGGCCACCTTCGTCTTCCCGATATTCTCGCCATCAGAGGACATGACTTGTCCGCTCTCCATTTGGTGGAACTCGTGATTTGAGCAGCCGCCTTTCACGGAATGTAGAACTCAAACGGGAACAACGCAACCTGGAGCAACACCGCGTAGAAACAGAGGTATCCCCAAGTCACGAGTTTCAACCCGTTCGGCGGTGGAGTGCTCGATTGCCAGACGCAGTGCTGCAGCAACCCGACGATCACGCCGGCAGCGATGAGCAGGCCTACGTGGATGAAGCAGTGCAGCCAGAGATGATGGAAGAAGCTGCCCGGGGCGCCGTGACCGCTCCGCACCACAACGCGGCCACCATAACGAACTGCATCAGCTTCCCAAGTCCAAATTGAATCGGCGGATGAGGTGTCACTTGCTCGCTGTCATTCATGGCTTGGCCCTCTGGCTAATCGGTCACGTGCTTTTTCAGGCCGACGACTTTGACGAGGTAGAAAATCAAGAACACCACGGTGGGACTGCCCAGCTCGGCGGCAACGGCTCGTGCTCCAGCGGTGTTGGGCGAAGCACACCTCGACGTGCGATTTTCGCCCACAAAAAGGGAGGTTCCAGCAACTCGCCAGCATCGATAGAAGCAGGAAGGGACCGGGTGCGCGAAGCAAGTCCAAGTCAGCCGCCGTGGCGGGGATGCCGAAGACGCCCGTCGCCACAGCCCACGCCAGCCAGTTACTGAGCCAGGCACCCGCAACGGCCCCAGCAATTCGTAGCAGCCAGACAAAAGTGTTCTCGGGATGCAATGCCACGCCACCGGCCGCAGGCTTCGAAGCTGGCGGGCATTCAATTCCGCAGTGCGAAACTAGCCTTTTGTTGAATCGTCGAAAAAATCATTCGACCCCCGCTGGTCAGGGCTCCTGCATCGTGCTAAATTTGCGCCCTAAACTTGATGCAATACCACTAGAATCACCCACCTGCCCAGTTACCCACCCGGCGTTTGCGACCCAGATTTCCCGTCGGCGATCACCCATGATTGATTGAGCGACGGTGAACAACTGTGATGTGATTTCGTGAGTGTGCCGTTTGTTTCTCTAAACCTTTGTTAAGGAGGGCCTTCCATGCGTTTTTTGATTTCTCTTGCCATCGCCTGTGCAGTTTGCGTGGCCGGTGCCGCTAAGGCGGCGGATCAAGCCAAGCCGGATCAGGCGAAACCCGATCAGGTGAAGCCGGATCAGGCCAAGCCGGATCAGGCCAAGCCGGACCAGGTGAAGCCGGATCAGGCCAAGCCGGACCAGTGCAAGCCGGACCAGTGCAAGCCGGACCAGTGCAAGCCGGACCAGTGCAAGCCGGATCAGTGCAAGCCGGATCAGTGCAAGCCGGATCAGTGCAAGCCGGACCAAGTCAAGTCGGGATGCAGCTCGGGCATGTGCTCGAAATCGTACAGGTCCCGAGGCCTCCGTCGTTGGAGGTAGTCCGGGCCGTCGGCGTACCGCTGTCGGCTGATTGTGAGCAACGATACGATAGAAAGCTGAAATCGCGCTGTGGCCGGTCTCGGATCGAGCCACGCTGTTGGAGACCTGCGGTCGGGCGTTTCGGCGGGGTCGGGAGACCCTCGCCGAACTTGGCCTTCTATCGGATCGTTGATTGTGAGGACCCCCGCGGCCTTCGCGGGGGCCTTTTTGTTGTTTGTTTCGATTATCGCTGGCCGAATGTGACTGGAGGGATGCGAGATGCGGATCATCGGGAACCGATGGATGGTCGGCTTGTTGTTCGCTTCGGTCTGCGTTCCGGGCGGAGCGAACGGGCAAGCCGCTCGAACCGACAGCAATGTCCGTCCGCGCGAGGCCAGGGGAACAACCGTGGACAGCGAACGGGACGAACAGGAATCGCTGTTCAATTACTACTTCCGCGAGCAGGGTTACAAGTACCAAACCGTGCTGGCCAAACTGGAAACGGAGGCGTCTGTTCCGGCTTGGCGGATTCCCTATTCCGCCGCGATTCATCCGGAATCCGGGGGCGGAATGAGCGATGTTCGCAGCGCGCGTCCCGCCGGCCTGTTCGCGCGACGTGGGCGCAGCGCCGCTTCGGGATCGTCCGCGCTGAGCCTGTATGACCGGGCCTTCAATGGCGGGGAGGGCTCAGCGAATTCCTACGAGATTCAGCGGATCATGGGTACCACACGGGCGCTCTTTCCCGGCCTGCGGATGCGCCAAAACACCGAGTCATGGGAAGGCTATTGCAGCGGCTTCACCGCGTCGACGATCAAGCATCCGGAACCCGTGCGGGCGGTCGGCGCGGGAGAGGTTGGCGGCGCGGAGGGGGTCAGGTTTCAGCCGTCCGACATCAAGGCCCTGTTGTCGTGCATTTATAACCGCACGACGCCGGACAGCTACCTGTATCTGGCTCCGCCCAGCGGCCGCGACGGCGGCCCGAATATGGGCACGTTTCACTTGACCTTGGCCAACTATATCGGCCAGGCAGGCCATCCGGTGGGCCTGGACCGGTCGAAGGGCCAGGTGGCTTGGAACAACCCCGTCTACGCCTACACGGTCGATTCGATTGACGACGCCGGAACCGACGATGGGCTGCAATACAAGACCGTCCAGACCACGGTCACCTACAGCAGCTATGGCAGCGACGCCGAGCGGCAAACCGACTCCGAGACCGGGGCGCGCGTGGGCAACCGCAGGCAGTCGATGACCTTCCGCTATACGCTGGCCCTGGACGACCAGGGACGCATTGTGGGCGGGCGGGCGCTCAGTTCCAGCGGGCATTTTCTGTGGATTCCGCTGTACGCCGCGCAAGCCAAGCGCGACGGTTCCGTGCCGGGCAATCCGTACCTCGACGTGCGGAAAGTCATCGCTCTGGCGCGAGCCTCCGCGCTGCCGGAAGCGCAAGCCAAGTTCGACGCGGCCACCATCGGCCCCAGGGTGGATCCGACGCTGGCCAGCGCCGCGTCCCCGTGACGCTCCGGTGCTCCCGAATCCGTCATGCGGCCGCGCTCACGAGGGTGACGCTTGCTGCTGCACGAACCGGACCAGCAGCTTGCTCACTTCCTCCGACTGCTCCTGCTGGACCCAGTGTCCGGCGCCGTCCACCAGGTGGCAGCCGGACATGCGGGTGCAGGCACTCGTCTGCATCCGCTCAAAGCTGCCAGGCCGCTGGTAGGTTCCCCAGTCGCTTTTCCCCGCGATGAAGCAGGACGGCACGTCAATCGTGCGGCCGGAGAAGATCTCGAGTTCGGCGTTGAACTTGCCGGTTGTCGCACACCGGTACCACTGCAGGCCGCCTTGGAATCCGGTCCGGCGGAACTCCTCGCTGTACACCCGCAGTTCTTCGTCCGGAAGCCATTTGCAGGCGGCGATTTCCGCTGCGGACGGCATCATCGGGGCCACGGTCTCGGCCATTCCCAGGTCGCGATCCATGATGTAGTAGGTGGGCAGCTTGGCCAGTTCCTCGGCGGTCCAGGATTTGAGCGGGAAGGGCTTGTTCTGCTTCCAGTCGGCGCTCTTGTAGTGGTAATAGGCGCGGAGAAAGGCGTGGATGCCCTGCGGGCAGTTGCGCATGTTGCCGTCCGCTTCGCGCGTCGAGTAGTACCATTGGTAATGCTTCCGCGGCCGGGCCAGCGCGGCCAATTCGTCGTGAATGCTGGCGCCGGGCCGGGCGGCTACGGTGGCTGGTTTCGGCGGCTGGTTCGTCGTGTTGAAGGGCAGATTGGGCGGGCCGGCAAACGGGGCGCTCATCAACACCACGGAGCGAAACACGTCGGGCCGCACGAGGGCACACCAAGCTGCCACGGGCGAGCCGAAATCGTGCCCGACGACGGCGGCGACCGAGCGGTAGCCGAAAGCCGAGACCAATCCCAACGCATCCCGCACCAGGTTCAGGAAGCGGAAGGAGCCGAGGTCGCCGTCGTAGTCGCCGTCCCAGCCGGTCGTGCGGCCGTAACCGCGCTGGTCCGGGGCGATCGCGTGGAAGCCCGCCGCGGCCAACGGCAGCATGACCTTTCGCCAGCTGTAGGCGAGTTCCGGAAAGCCGTGCAGGAGCAAGACGCAGGGCCGGTCCTGGTCCTCGAATCCGGCTTCCAGCACGTGCATCGTCAGCCCGTTGACGTCGTTCACCAACCGGGAGCGTATGCCGGGCGGGAGAACCCCCGCACGGTAACCGGCCAACTGGGGCGTGTTCGTGCCCGCCACTGTTTTCGGAGTTTCCCGCGTGCGGCCACCGGCGGTTGGGTCAGCCGGCACTTCAGCGGAACGAGCCTTCGTCGTCAACCCGGCCGACGCCAGGGCGACAGCGAGACCTCCCGTGAATTGCCGGCGTGTGAGTTGTCCATGCTGGAACATGAAAAAGCCCTCGGTCGGTTGATGAACGTTCCCGGTGATTCTCATGCGTCTGAATGGCCTTGCATGATCAAGGCGCCATCTTACTTGGGATTTTGCGAACTGAGGAACCGCTCCAGGCCCGCCAGGTCGTCGGCGTTCAGCAAATCCACCCTCGCGTCCACAAGTTCCCGCCAGACCGCAGGATCGTCGGGCGTGGCCCAGAAGCGCACGCGGCGGCCTTTCGCGTGTGCCTTCTGGACGATCGTCCGCAACTTCTGCCGCTCCTCGTCCGGCATCGGGCCTTGACCCCGCCAGCGAAAATGACTGCGCCAGTTGTCGCTGATCAAGGGCACCAGATGGCTTGGCCGCGTGGTGTCCAAGTCCACCAGGCGTCCGTCGATGCCGACATAACGCAGCGGGGCGTCGGCCACCGCCTGTTCCGCCCGGTTCCCGCTGATGATCACCGTCACCGCTCCCTCCTCCACAACGCCGTTGCGGACCGCAGTCAGCATCTCCGCGTAACCAGAGAGCACGTCGCCGAGCGCCGCGTAGGTCCGCCCGGCATCCGTCTTGACGTCGATCATCAAGGTGAACCGTGGGCCGTCGCGGTAGACCCGGCCCCCGTTGTCCTGGACGCGGCGTCGGAGGGGATCGAGGTACAGGGCCTGAAGTGTCCGCTGGGGCGTAAGTTCCAAGGTCGTGTGCCCGACCAGCAATTGCCCGTCGACGAGGAAGATGTCCGCCTCGACGCTGCAGAATCCGTGGTCGAGCGCATCCAGCAAGGGTCGGGGATGGTGGTAGTCGTTGTGGGCATGCGCCCGGATCAACGGCCGCGCCGCAGGCCCCGGCGGTTGGCCGCCGTCCTGCGCTCGAACTTGGGTGGTGACGGCTGCCAGCAGACCCAGCACGATGACGAGGCGAGTTGCGATGCTCACGTTGGCACGCTGTCCGGTTGGGGTGGCGGGTTTCGCGAAAAGGGGACAGGACCCTTTTGCCGGAACGGCCCCGAGGGGGCTTTGCCCAAAAGGGTCCTGTCCCCTTTTCGCGAAACTCCGTTTAGTGATCAGCTTGTTCACACGCCCTCGACAATCACCGCGCGGTACTCGGCGCCGCGAAAACGATGCTCGCGCACCTCGCGGTAGGCCGGGCCGTCGTACCACGCCTTGGCTGCGTCAAAGGAGGGGAACTCGAGGATGACCACACCCTCCACTTTGGGCCCCTCCAACACTTCCTGACGGCCGTAGGCGGCCAGCACCGCGACCGGATGCCCGGCCAGAGTGGCGCCAACTTTCTCCGAGTACGTTTCCAACTCCGCAGCGTCACGAGTGCTTTCGCGCGTGAAGACGATGTAGGTCGCCATGTTTGCCTCCGGTTTCACTTTCACGGTTGATTTGCTGAAAGGTGCTTGAACGTACGGCGCGTCCAGGGCAGGATTGGGGGCCGCACCCATTTCTTCTTGCACTCTGGATTCTACGTGCCGGGCCGGCCGCTAGCCCAGACCGCCGCGCGGAGCACGAGGTCTTCCAAGCCGGGAGTCTGTTCGGGGTGGGGGCTGATGAACAGCACCCGGCCCTGGCCACAGCGGCCGGCGGCAATGGCCGGCGAGTTGACCATGACGCCCGGCGGAGCGCCGTTGTTGGCGACCTCGGTGCGGAAGACCGCCAGCGGCTCGTAATCGGCCAGGCTGTCGATCTGGGCCGGGGCCACGACCGGGCCGTTGTGATAGCGCACGTCGAAGGGGCCGATGCGGTCGCCGAGCCATTGGCGGCCTCGTTCGGTCAGTTCCATCTGCAGCGTGGCCCGGCCGCGCTCCCACTTCGGCGACACCGTTTTGGCGTCCAGGATCTTCAGGCTCCAGTCGTAGCCGCTGGTACACAGATAAGCGCCCGCGCAGACGCCCAGGTACCCGCCACCCTGCTCGACAAACCGCCGCACGTGCGCCCGCCCTTCCGGCCCAATGGCCGCCGCCTGTTTGCTGCCGCTGCCGCCCGGAAAGATCACCAGGTGAAACCGGTCCAGGGTCCCGGCGACAATCTCAGCGGGCCCGCAGCGCGTCACGCGCATTCCGGCACCGGTCAGGATTCGTTCCAGCGAGGGTGCCCCTTCACCGCCCGTACCGCCTGCGTCGTACAGGGCCACATGGGTCTTGTCTGGAATCGCGTCCTTGCCGGGCAGCGTGTCGACGTTCAGACTCGGGTCGATCATGCCCAGGCTGGTCAGCAACGCGTGGACCAGGATTCGATGCTGGCGCACGCGCAACGACAGCGGTTGCCGCTGCGGTTTGACGGCCACCGCGGGTTTGGTGTCCTTAGCCGGATCGGCCACGGGGGGCGGAGCGTTGATCGAAGTTTCCAGAGTCATGGCTCCAGCGCCCAGATGCTCGCCCGCCGCACGCGCCAGACTGCCGTCGACCGATGGTCCCAAACGCACGAACTTCTTCCGCGGATCGTCGATCGTGGCGTTGACGGCCTCCAACATGCGCTCTACCGCGGATTCGGTCTGCGGCAAGGGCTGCACAATGACGCTCGATCCGACCGACTTGGAGCCGGCGCCGCGCACGCCCGATCCCTCGTGCAAATCGAGAACCCACGCGGGCTGCTGCTGCTGAACCCAGCTCCAAATGGCTTGGGCCTGCTCGCCGGCCGCCGGTCCGGGAACCTTCGCCTTTGGGAAACAACGGTTCAAATTGGCCACATCTTTCGGGGCACCGGGGATATTCCGGCGACGGGCGGCCAGCGCCGGCGGATTGGCCCGCGGCAAGACGGCCAACGTTCCGCAACGGATCGGCCAGTGAAGGATCTGTTCGGCCGCCGCAGCGCCGGCCGGTTCGTCGCCATGCGATCCGCCGGAGATGACCACCGTGGGGCCGGACCGGTCGCTGGTCTGCGTGTAGTACGCGGTCTCCCACGGCGTGCCCTTGCCCAGCACGCCGCTGCTGTGGGTCACATCGGCCAGGGCCGAGTTCCCCAGCAGCCACCCGCACGCGCTCAGCAGCGCGCCCCCAATCAACGCATGAACTATTCCGCGCACGTGTTTGCACAGCATCGTCCCAGGCTCCTTGGTCACACAGCGCCGCGTGGGGTGTCGCCCCGCCGGAATCCACGCACGCCGCGCACGCAATTCACGGGTTTGCAGGCCCACATCATCCGCCAAACGCCGGGCGAGTCAAGTCCCGGCCTGCGACAGACTGCAGTTGCCTCCGCCGTTCGGAGACCGGGTGACGTTCGCGGCGTTCGAGGAATAGCCGTCCGGTGTCTATTGCTGATCATCACACGGAGTGTGATGGCTACTTTCACGACGCGTCACACGGAGTGTGATGGCTACTTTCACGACGCGTCACACGGAGTGTGATGGCTACTTTGACGAGGCGACTGTTAGTTTTCGAACGATGCCTAGCCCTGTTCGACCGGCCGGTGCGGCGGACTGGTGGGCGACCTGCTCGCCGCCGCACGCGACGACGCGTGGCGCATTCCGCACGCCGCAACTTCCAGGCACCAGTACCCCAGATCCAGGATCAGAGTCCCAATTGCTCGCGGAGTTGCTCGGTTGTCAGCCAGCCTTCGCGGGCGGCACGGGCACGAGACCGTTCGATGATCTTGAGCAATTGGGGATGTTTGCGAAGTGCCAGGGCTTCTGCGTCAGCCTCATCAAGTTCAGCGAGAATATAACTCCGGCCCGTCGCGTCGTGGAGCAGGACCGGCCCGTCAGCCGCTTGGACAACCAAATCCTGGGCCGTCGTGGCCGCGTCACGCAAATCAATCGTTCTCATAGCTCAATCTCCTCGCCGCCGATTAGCAGGCGGTTACGTTCCTTCACCCCGATCGCCACGATTTCCACCGCCTTGCCGTCCATATCGATGTTGTAGAACACCCGGAGGTTGCCTAGCCGTAGTTCCCAAGTGGCAATTGGATGATCCGTCAACAGCTTTCGCTTTTTCGACGACTGCATCGGTCGGTCGCGCAAATGCCGTTTCGCACCATCCACAGCTGTCGCTCGCTGGTGCGCGGCCAAACCGGCCAAGTGATCTCGGGCGTCGGGCGGGCGTGGCCCTGCGCGTGGGGCACGGCTCACTCGCACGCCGCCGGAAAACCGGTTCTAGTAATTGACTTGGAACTGGAACCGCAAGATGTGACCGTCGTACTGGCCGTACGACAAGGCGCCCTCCCGGCTGATCGACGTCGTGTTCGTCCGGTCGGTGATCGTGTAGACGGCCGTGAATTCCATCTGCGGGTTGATCTGCCATTCGCACCCCAATTCCCATTCGTCGATCTCGCTGTAGGGCGCGTTTCGTTCGGCCTTGTAGCCGCCTTCGTAGTAGACCCACCGCAGGAACGGAAACAGATCGCCGCCCCAAGGTCCTTCCAGGTGAACCATCGTCATCGCGTAGCCGCCCGTCAAGGACTGCTCGACGACCGCCGTCTGCGCGTCGTTCAGCGCCGGGCCGCGGCCCACGTTCCATTCGGCCTGGAAGCCCAGCGGCTGGGGATACCAGACGAACGTCCCGCCGACGCGTTCGTCGCGGATGCCGGCGACGTTGCCCGCGGCCAGCGTGCCGGCGGGATCGATCAGCGCACCCACGCCCAGCGGCGAGATCTTCGAGGACAGCACGGTGTACTTGCCCGTATAAGCTTGGGCACCGATTTCCACGTGCTGGCCGTTGGCGAAGGTGAGGGGCAGTGTCAGGCGGGTGACCACGTGCAGGTTGTCGTTCTGCTCCAGGTACGATCCGCCCTGCCCGTCATAGCAGCCGATGCCGAACACGCCGTAGTTGCCCGAGCCCTTCAGACCCTGGTCGAGAACTTCCTTGAAGAAGTCCTGCGCGAACTCGGGTGTCCAGTAGAAGAAGACGCCCAAGTCACGTTCGTTGCGCACCGCGCTGTTGAGGGCGTCGTCGCGGTCCAGCGGGATGCGATTCGAGCTGGATTGCAGGTTCTCCCAGCCGTAGGGCACTTTGGATTGTCCGAGGCGGAACCGATACACCTTGCACGTGTCGATGTACAGGTCCGTGTACCAGTCGCGGATCTGCACGAAGTGCGTGCTGTCGGAACTGCCCGGGGTCGTCGCCGCGAAATCGGGCTGCAAATAGATGTACATGCGCTCGGAGACGTCTCCGGCGAGAACGAGACGCGCCCGGCGAATGAGGAAGTTCTGGTTCGGACTGACCGACCGGTCCCCCACGTGATGCGGAGGCGCGGAATCGTCGTCCTCCCAAATCGACTGGTTGATGCGGAACTGCGCGTAGCCCCGCAGGGAGTACTTGTCGTACCACTTCTTCTGCGCCGGATCGGCCAGCATGGCGGAGTACGTGCTGTAGTTGATCAACTCCAGTTCCGGGTCGCCCAGCGTCTTCCAGCGCTCGCCCAGGAAGCCGAACAGATTCTCCGACTCGCCGCCGGGCTCCTGCTGAAGTTGAGCCCGCAGCGCCGCGATCGTAGCCTCGGCTTCGTTCAGCCGCTGGAGCATTTCGGCGGACGACGGAGTGTTCGCCCCATCGGCTTCGGCCCGCATCGTGCCGGCTGGCTCACCAACTCCTGGAAGTGGATACTCCGCCTGTTGTGCTTGGGCAAGCAGTGCTGAAAAAATCAGCAAAGCCAGCAGGGGAAATTGGGCAAAACGGCGTGACATTGCGTCGGCCTTTGAATGCTTACGAACCGGAGGCAGGAGACAATCGCGGTTTCTGTTTGAATCGTCAGACTCCCAATTCCGCGCGTATTAAGAAAAGACAAATCTCCCAGGTTTTTCCACACTGGCGGACGGTGTTGGTGGGTGCGGGCAGTGCGTTCCTCCGTCCAGCGGCACAGTCCAGTCATGTTTCCGCCATGTGCCAGCGTAGGATCGAGTCGCCGGAACGGAGCAAACGCTGGCCCCGCGAGGCCGCCTGCGAAGGCTGCGGCCCGGCGAAGTATGCATCACGCCCGGCACCGCCGTCTCACGGCAACGGCGTCGCATCCACCGAGTACAGGCTCATCACGTCCGCCGGCGGCAGATCGAGCCGGTCGTCGGCGAAACCGCCGGCCGTGGCATCGAAGCCGTTGTTCAGAAGACCGTCGCGGTTCTCGTCTTTGAGCGCCCGCACACTGCCATCCGCGAACAGCAGGTTGGCGACGCCGTCATGGACGGGCGCGAACCCGCGGTAGTCCTGGAGCACCTGCCGGTTCCAGATGGCCCACCAGCCCGCGGGTCCGTCGCGCGGCGTTCCAGACGGGATGACGGGCGGCTCCAGCGTCAGTTTCAGTTTCGGACCGCCGGTGAATGCCAGGGTGGTGGCTTCGCCAGCCGTGAACGGTCCCAGCGGCATGGACAAAGTGCCCGCAGCGGCGCCGTCGCCGAGCAAGGGAACTTGGGAAGCCCCTGTCTTGGCGATCCCCAGGTACGTGACCGTCAGCGGACCGATGGTCGCGTTGCGCGAACTCAGTGAGTTGCTGCAGCCTGCCTTCTGCAAGACAGGCTTTCCGTCCGGCCCCAGCCTGACGCCGGTCCGCACCAGGAACCAGCTGGCCGTGAAGTTCGTGTTGTACTTTTTCTTCAGCACGCGTTCCTCCACCAGTTGCCGCCGCGGCTCGCTGCCTGGCGGCAGGGCGGACTCCGCAATCTGCCGGCAGGGGTTTGTCACCGGCGTGCCGTCCGGCAAGACGCGACCGGAACTGCCCAGGCGGTCCAGGCATTGGCTGAAGGCGGCCGAACTGGTGTCCAGATTCAGCAGGTCGTTGTACGTCTCGCTGATCTGCGCGGGATTGCCGGGGCATAACATGTCACCCACCAGGATCTGCCGGTTCACCAGGTCCGCGACCCAGCCGACCTCGGTCACGGGGCCGTCTTCGTTCCAGTGGAACGCCCCCGTGCACAGATCGCCGCGGCTGGTCTGCTGCGCGTGCCCCACGAATCCCAGACCAATCTGGCGAAGGTTGCTCTGACATGTCGTCCGGCGTGCCGCGGTGCGGGCCGCGGAGATGGCCGGCAGCGTGATCGCGGCCAGCATCGCGATGATCGAGATCACCACCAGCAACTCGACGAGGGTGAACCCCGCGTGCGGCGCTCGGCGGCAAGACGGTTGACGGAAACGGTGCGTTCTGCGCCATTCGTGCATGACCCGTACCTCCTGGGTTGTGCAAACCTTCGATCCCTGCCGATCAGCCATCGCGTCTCTCCAACGCCGCGAAGCCGGCATCGTCGTGATTCCGAACCAGCTCGGCCAAGCGTTTCTCGATGCGGGCCGTAACCAGACTGGCGGACAGTTTCCGAACAACGCCGCCTGCACGGTCTGGCGCTGGAACTCGTAGTCCTCCGCCGCAGTCCAGGGAACGGCACAGGCATCATCCACCTCGACGACCAGGATCGTGTTCTCCAAGCCGTCCGGGCATTGTTCAGGCCGCAGTCCTGCCGCCGTGGCATAAGCGGTGTCCGGGCCGGCGACCAGCACGAGATTCGTCTTGCCGTCGCTCCGCTCGGCCGCTTGAAAGACTTCGGGAATTCGCCCCAGCAGCCGGCGATTGTTGGCATGGTCCCAGGGTTCTTCCTTGTCAAACATCGCGCACAAGTCGTCGTGGCCCAAGTACGGCAAGAGGGCCACTCGCCAGCTCAATCGGCCTGCGAAGGCCG